>NZ_QTMZ01000020.1:0-115863 GCF_003602935.1 Bacteroides sp. AM54-2NS | reverse complement strand
CCACAAACTATGACAAGGATGTAGCAAGAGCAAAGCTGGCACTATGGTATAATAAGATTGAAGAATATGGATACGATACATTCACAACAGTAGCAAACTCTATTGAGAACCATTATGAAAGGATTTTGAACTTCTTTGTGAACAGGAGTACAAATGCAGCAGCGGAAGCATTTAATGCTAAAATCAAAGCATTTAGGGCATCATTTAGAGGAGTAGTGGATATGAGATTCTTCCTTTTTAGGCTAGCAAAGGTATATGCATAAATGGAATTAACAAATATTAATCCCCCAAGAATTACAACTGAGCCCAATTTAGTGTATTAACAGGGAAAATTTGCAGACAGGAAATTTCTCTGTATCTTTGCCGACATGGCGCAAAAAGGTGAGTTACATATAAGAAATAAGCACAATGGTCAATATGATTTTCCGTTGTTGATAGAAAATTATCCTCCACTTAAGAGATTCGTATCACTTAATCCTCTGGGTGTACAAACTATAAACTTTTTTAATCCGCAAGCTGTAAAAGCTTTAAATAAAGCATTATTAATCAGTTATTATGGCATTCGTTATTGGGATATACCGAAACAATACTTGTGTCCACCCATTCCCGGAAGAGCGGATTATATTCATTATATTGCCGATCTTATTCAGCCGGATAGGGTAGCGAAAGATTTGCGGGTAGAGGATGAAGATGCGAACGAACAGAAAACGAAATGCAGATGTCTGGATGTTGGGGTAGGTGCAAATTGTATTTATCCGATTATAGGGCACACAGAATATGGATGGACATTTGTGGGCAGTGATATTGATCCGGTCTCGATTGAGAATGCACGGAAGATAGTGACTTGCAACCCGGTATTGGCACATAAGATTGACTTGCGACTTCAGAAAGACAGTCAGAAAATTTTTGATGGAATTATCATGCCTGGCGAGTATTTTGATGTTACGATATGTAACCCTCCGTTTCATAGCTCGAAGGAAGAAGCGGAAGACGGAACCTTGCGCAAATTGAGTAGCCTGAAAGGGACGAAGGTGAAAAAAGTACAATTAAATTTTGGCGGGAGTGCGAATGAACTTTGGTGTGAGGGTGGAGAAATCCGTTTTATACTGAATATGATCTCCGAGAGTCAGAAATATCAGAAGAACTGTGGATGGTTTACCAGCTTGGTTTCAAAAGAAAAGAATCTTGAAAAGCTATGTGCTAAATTGAAGTCTGTGAATGCATCGGAGTATAAGATTATCAGAATGCAGCAGGGAACTAAAAGCAGCAGAATATTAGCCTGGCGATTTTCTAATAACTCATAATAATGAGTGCTTATCGATTTGTTATTTTTAAACCTATTAAATAAAATATTATGGAAACAAATTACATCACTTTGACGAAGGAGAATATTGCGGACGAACATATATGCTGTGCCTTTTCGGATAAGAAATGCAAAGATAGTTATGAGTTAAAAAAAGCATGGCTGAAAAAAGAGTTTGATAATGGTTATGTTTTCAGACGTATTGACGAACGGGCGAAAGTGTTCATCGAATATGGTCCTGCTGAAAAGGCGTGGGTTCCTGTCAGTGCTCCTAATTATCTGATGATAAATTGTTTCTGGGTGTCGGGTAAATATAAAGGATGCGGGCATGGTAAGGCTTTGCTGCAGTCTGCTATTGATGATGCGAAATTGCAGGGAAAAGATGGTTTAGTTACCGTAGTGGGCACTTCTAAATTTCATTTTATGAGTGATACAAAATGGCTGCTGCGACAAGGTTTCCAAACTATAGAAAAACTTCCTTACGGATTCAGTTTGTTGGCTTTGAAAATAAATCCGGCTGCTCCCGATCCTTCATTCAACGACAGTGTCTTGACAGGTGAGTGTCCTGACCGGGATGGAATAGTAGTGTATTATACTCATCGTTGTCCGTTTACTGAATTCCATGTTCGCGGTTCTTTGGTCAATGCAGCCAAGAGTAAGGATCTCCCATTAAAAATAATAGAATTAGAAACCATGGAACAGGCACAAAATGCGCCTACTCCAGCCACTATCTTTACTCTTTTTTATAATGGTAAGTTTGTTACGACCGATTTGAGCGTGTGTATTGAAGCCCGGTTGGGAAAGGCTTTAGGCTTGTGATTCTGTGAGATGAAGATTTATCAGAAACTAGGATTGGGATAAGAAGATAGCTAATGTTTCTTATTTTAATTTTGCAAAATTAAGATGTACCTTGCACTTTTTATGGAAAATACATATCTTTGGATGTTGAATGATTAAAATACGGTAAGAACTTATGCGTTTTTTTGTATGTATTTTGGTGCTTTTATTTGTACATAATCAATTTTCGAGGGCTGATAAAACTTTAACAGATGATTCTCTGTATACGGAGAAATATATCAGGGATATTTATATTCCCGAACCTAGGCGTGCTCTGCAATTACTGGACGAAGCGGAGAACAGGAAAACGATTCCTTTGCGGGTTGTAAATGAATTGCGTAGTTTATCATATAGTAATATGTATATGAATAAATTGGCATTTATGTATGCAAGGAAAGCTTATTTGCTTGATTCCATATATCAAAAAGATCCGAAACACATGCTGAAAATGACAGTACATTTGGCTGAGTTTTCGGCAATGATGAGTAAATATAATGAAAGTATGCGTTATGCATTAGATGGAATCAGGCAGGCGCAAGAATTAGGGAACAGGGAAGCCAAAGCCAGGTTATTTTTCTGTATGGGGGAGAATAATTGGAGATTATCTTTTAAAGATAAAGCATACGATTATTTTAACCGGACTATTGAGCTTTTGCGGGGCTCAAAGGAGATGCGGGAAATGATGCTGCTCTCTTATTACTATGGAGCAGAAATGAGCTTTTTAATGAATGATTCTCGAATTGATGAGGCATTGAAAGTGGGTTTTGAGCGTGAAAAGCAGATTAAACGGCTTAAGGAAGTACCTCAAATCTCTGAAGATTATGTAGATGGTCAATATAGTTATTTATATGCCAAATTAGCCTACATCTATTGCATGGAGAAGAAATATGAGAAGGCGGAGCAATATTATCAGAAATACTTATCAAAGAAAGAGTCTCATACTCCCGACGGAAAAATGTACTCGGTTCCTTATTTGGCGCTTTCCGGACAATATGAAAAGGTTATTGATAATTGCAGGGGGTTCAAGGAATTGATGAGAACCCAGCAGGATACTTTGAATGAACAGTATCTGACTGTCCTTCGACAGGAAGTGAAGGCATATTTGGGTATGCATAAATACAAAGAAGCTGCCGAGATACGTGAAACGATTTTAACTATAACAGATAGTATCAATACCCGGGATAGAAACAATGCTGCATTGGAATTGAATGCAATGTACGGCGCTTCTGAAAAAGAAGAATATATTGCCGAACAGGCTTTTCAATTAAAAATAAGAAATATTACCCTCTGTTTTCTTGCGTGTATTGTTGTGTTGACTCTGTTTATCGTTTGGCGTTTGTGGCATTTCAATCATATAGTCGAGTATAAGAACAGGATGCTTGCTAGGCTTATAAACGAGAAATTTGCTAATAGAAAAGATGGGAACCAGTTATCGGAAGTATACGAACAACTGGCTGTTGTGTCGGAGGTTGAACCGGAACGTATTTCACCCGAAGAACTGGAAGAACTTGCTAACGATACAGATAAAGAAAGTGGGGAAGAAGAAGAGAATAAGAAGATATTTCAGGAACTGAATGATATCGTTATTCAGAAACAGTTATATCTTTCTTCAGAATTGTCGAGAGAAGATCTGGCACAAATCGTACATCTGAATAACGCACGTTTTGCGAGGATGATAAGAGAATGTACCGGAACCAATTTTAATGGATATATCAATGAATTGCGCATTAATTATGCCATTGAACTGATGAAAAAGCATCCTAATTATACGATACGTGCCATTGCGGATGAGGCCGGATTTAATAGCACCCCGATTTTATACAATCTTTTTAAGAAAAAGACGGGAATGACTCCTTACGAATTTAAAAAAGCACAGGATTCGTTATAGAATTGAGTGGATTCTGCTAAACAATTTTCGCATTTTCCGGTTTATCTATTTATAATTAACTATTAATAGAGATGATACAGGTAAGGATAAAGCGGGTTTACGACGATTTTTCAGAAACAGATGGCTACCGGGTACTGGTAGATAAATTATGGCCACGTGGAATGAAGAAAGAATGGCTGAAGTACGATTATTGGGCAAAAGACATCACACCGTCTTCCACATTGCGTAGATGGTTTCACGAAGATATTCCCGGACACTGGGAAGATTTTGTCGTACAGTATCAGAAAGAACTTGACGCTTCTTCCTCAACGGCTGATTTTCTGACTCTTATCAAGCCGCATCCGGTGATAACATTGCTTTACGCTTCCAAAGAACCGGTGTATAATCATGCCCGTATCCTCCGCGATTATCTGGAAATGCGTTTGAAAGATTGAAATTAAAGTAATTTTTATCTGTTTACGCTTTCTGTCGTTCACTCAATTTCCTACCTTTGTAATCTAAATCAAAATCGTGTAATCATGAAGTATAAATTATTGGTTCTTGATGTAGACGGAACACTCCTCAATGATGCGAAAGAAATTAGTAAGCGTACATTGGCTGCCCTGTTGAAGGTTCAGCAAATGGGAGTACGTATTGTGCTGGCATCCGGCAGACCTACTTATGGCCTGATGCCGCTGGCCAAGATGCTTGAACTTGGAAACTATGGAGGTTTTATCCTTTCCTATAATGGCTGTCAGATTATCAATGCACAAAACGGGGAAATTCTGTTTGAACGTCGGATTAATCCCGAAATGTTGCCGTATCTGGAAAAGAAAGCCCGTAAAAACGGTTTTGCCTTATTCACTTATCATGATGATACGATCATAACGGATTCTCCTGAAAATGAACATATCCAAAATGAAGCCCGGTTGAATAACCTGCAAATAATCAAAGAAGAAGAATTTTCTGCTGCCGTTGATTTTGCTCCTTGTAAGTGTATGCTGGTGAGCGATGACGAAGAAGCACTGGTTGGTCTGGAAGATCACTGGAAGAGACGATTGAACGGAGCGTTGGACGTATTCCGTTCGGAACCATATTTTCTGGAAGTAGTTCCCTGCGCTATCGACAAAGCCAACTCTTTGGGTGCTTTGCTGGAGGTACTGGATGTGAAGCGTGAGGAAGTGATTGCTGTGGGCGACGGTGTGTGTGACGTAACAATGATTCAGTTGGCCGGACTGGGTGTAGCTATGGGACATTCACAAGACTCGGTCAAAGCCTGTGCCGACTATGTGACTGCTTCGAATGAGGAAGACGGAGTGGCCGTTGCAGTGGAGAAAGCTATCATAGCCGAAGTGCGTGCAGCCGAAATTCCCCTTGACCAACTGAATGCGCAGGCACGCCATGCATTAATGGGAAACTTGGGAATTCAATATACATACGCCGACGAAGATCGTGTGGAAGCAACGATGCCGGTAGACCATCGTACCCGTCAGCCTTTCGGCATTTTGCATGGGGGAGCTACTCTTGCACTGGCAGAAACAGTTGCCGGACTCGGTTCGATGATTCTTTGCCAGCCGGACGAGATTGTAGTAGGAATGCAGGTCAGCGGAAACCATATATCTTCTGCACATGAAGGAGATACCGTGCGTGCAGTAGGAACAGTTGTACATAAAGGACGTTCCTCCCACGTATGGAATGTAGACGTGTTTACTTCAACAAACAAACTGGTGTCTTCCATACGGGTAGTCAACAGTGTGATGAAAAAGAGATGACCGACGAAGAAATAAGTAACTTGACAACTATTGATGCATTTATTCAGCGGAAGCAGCCGTTTGCTGTTTACCGTATTCCCGGAGAGAAAGTTCCCCGTCTGTTGACGCAGGCGGAAGGAGCGGTCCGTTTGATATACGATTTGAAAGAACTGAATGGACAGAGAGGATTTGTAATTGCTCCGTTTCAGGTGAGTGAGTCATGTCCGGTTGTGTTGATTCAACCCGATCAGTGGGGGCAGCCTTTACCGGTGGATGATGATACGGAAGAGGACCGGGAGATAGCCTTGCGCCTGCAAGGGCAAGAATCATTTCTGACTTCTTCCACGGAAGAATATACGGCATGCTTTCATACCTTTATAAATGCGTTACGTGACAGGACTTTTGATAAACTAGTGCTTTCCCGTCATCTTACAGTTGATAAAGTAGCTGATTTCTCTCCTTCGTCCATCTTTCGGGCGGCTTGTAAACGTTATATTCATTCGTATATATACTTATGTTATACTCCGCAGACAGGGATCTGGCTGGGAAGCACTCCCGAAATCATTTTATCGGGTGAGAAAGACGAATGGCATACGGTTGCGCTGGCCGGAACACAGCCTTTGCAAGATGGCAGACTGCCGCAAGTATGGGATGAAAAGAACCGGAAGGAACAGGATTATGTATCTTCTTATATCCGTCGTCAGCTTCTTTCACTAGATATCCATGCTACGGAAAACGGGCCATATCCTGCTTATGCCGGTGCTTTGTCACATTTAAAAACCGATTTCCGGTTCGCTTTGAAAGATAATAAAGGTTTGGGAGACCTTCTGAAAGTTTTGCATCCGACACCTGCCGTATGCGGCTTGCCGAAGGAAGAAGCCTATCAGTTTATTTTGCAGAACGAAGGTTACGACCGCCGCTATTACTCCGGTTTTATCGGATGGCTCGATCCGGAAGGGCGAACAGACTTGTATGTAAACCTGCGCTGTATGCATATCGAAGATAAACAACTCACTCTTTATGCCGGCGGTGGATTATTGGCCTCTTCGGAACTGAATGACGAATGGCTGGAAACGGAGAAAAAGTTGCAAACCATCAAACGGCTGATTGCAGTGCCTCCTTTAAAATCATAAACTACTAATAATTATCATCATGTATACAGACAAGAAGAACATACTCCAGTTGGTTGCGTTGCTTGAGGCGCATGGGATTACTAAGGTTGTGTTGTGTCCGGGTAGTCGTAACACCCCCATAGTGCATACTTTGTCTAACCATCCGAATTTTACCTGCTATCCGGTGACGGATGAACGGAGTGCCGGCTATTTTGCCATCGGTCTTGCGTTGAATGGTGGTAAGCCTGCTGCTGTCTGCTGCACTTCCGGTACTGCATTATTAAACCTTCATCCGGCTGTGGCAGAAGCATTTTATCAAAATGTTCCTCTGGTCATTATTTCTGCAGACCGTCCCGCTGCCTGGATCGGACAAATGGACGGACAGACTGTACCACAACCAGGCGTATTTCAGACGCTGGTCAAGAAGTCGGTAAACCTTCCGGAGATTCATACGGAAGAAGATGAATGGTATTGCAATCGTCTGGTGAATGAAGCATTGCTGGAGACGAACCATCATGGAAAAGGACCGGTACATATCAATATCCCTATTTCTGAACCATTGTTCCAGTTTACGGTCGATTCGCTTCCAGAAGTGCGTGTCATAACCCGTTATCAGGGGTTGAACGTCTACGATCGTGATTATAACGATTTGGTCGACCGGATGAATAAATACCAGAAGCGTATGATTATCATCGGTCAGATGAATCTTATCTATCTGTTTGAAAAAAGATATATCAAGTTATTATATAAACATTTTGCCTGGTTGACGGAACATATCGGCAACCAGACAGTTCCCGGTATTCCGGTAAAGAACTTCGATGCGGCGCTTTATGCCATGCCCGAAGAGAAGGTAGATCAGATGGTTCCGGAGCTGCTGATTACTTATGGAGGACATGTCGTTTCCAAACGATTGAAGAAGTTGCTCCGTCAGCATCCGCCTAAAGAACATTGGCACGTATCGCCGGACGGTGAGGTGGTCGATTTGTATGGCTCATTAACTACGGTGATCGAAATGGACCCGTTCGAGTTTCTGGAGAAGATAGCCAGTTTGCTGGACAATCGGACTCCTGAATATCCCCGTGTGTGGGAAAACTATTGCAAGATCATTCCTGAACCGGAGTTTGCTTATTCGGAAATGTCTGCTGTCGGTACGTTGTTGAAAGCCTTGCCGGAGTCATGTGCGTTGCATCTGGCTAACAGTTCGGTGGTGCGCTATGCGCAATTATACTCCATTCCTTCTACGATTGAAGTTTGTTGCAACCGGGGAACAAACGGCATTGAAGGCTCGCTGTCTACGGCTGTCGGTTATGCGGCAGCTTCCGACAAACTGAACTTTATAGCTATCGGAGATTTGAGCTTCTTCTATGATATGAATGCGTTGTGGAACGTCAATGTTCGCTCCAATCTGCGTGTTCTTCTGTTAAATAATGGAGGAGGAGAGATTTTCCATACCTTGCCGGGATTGGATATGTCGGGTACCTCACATAAATTTATTGCGGCAGTTCATAAAACATCGGCCAAAGGTTGGGCAGAAGAGCGTGGGTTTCTCTATCTGCAAGCGCAAAATGACGAAGAACTGGCTGAAGCGATGAAAACTTTCACTCAACCGGAAGCTATGGAGCAGCCTGTGCTCTTGGAGGTGTTTACCAACAAAAACAAGGACGCGCGCATGTTGAAGAATTATTATCATCAATTAAAACAAAAATAGATTATGTCAACACAAAGAGAGTGGACAACCATTAGAGAATACGACGATATTCTTTTTGATTATTATAATGGAATTGCCCGTATCACGATCAACCGTGAGCGCTATCGGAATGCGTTTACTCCGACAACTACTGCTGAAATGAGTGACGCATTGCGCATCTGCCGTGAAGAAGCGGATATTGATGTGATTGTGATTACCGGAGCCGGTGATAAGGCGTTTTGTTCGGGTGGCGACCAGAATGTGAAAGGACGTGGCGGATATATCGGAAAAGACGGTGTGCCTCGTCTAAGCGTATTGGATGTGCAAAAGCAGATTCGCAGCATCCCGAAACCGGTGATTGCTGCCGTGAACGGTTTTGCTATTGGTGGCGGACATGTGCTTCATGTGGTATGTGATTTGTCCATTGCGTCGGAAAATGCTATTTTCGGTCAGACGGGTCCTCGTGTAGGTAGCTTTGATGCCGGATTCGGTGCGTCTTATCTGGCACGTGTGGTAGGTCAGAAGAAAGCACGCGAAATCTGGTTCCTCTGTCGGAAGTATAATGCACAAGAAGCATTGGACATGGGATTAGTGAATAAAGTAGTTCCTTTGGAGCAGTTGGAGGACGAATATGTGCAGTGGGCAGAAGAAATGATGTTGCTTAGTCCGTTGGCTTTGCGCATGATTAAAGCAGGATTGAATGCCGAACTGGATGGTCAGGCAGGTATTCAGGAATTGGCAGGTGACGCAACGTTGCTCTATTACCTGACTGATGAAGCACAGGAAGGCAAGAATGCGTTTCTGGAGAAACGTAAACCGAACTTCAAACAATATCCGAAATTCCCTTAAAATCGGCTTTGCCACAGAGTACCACAGAGTTTGCTTTTCCTGCGTTTAAGCCCGATTTTCTGCAAAGCAAGACTGTGGAGGAGAGAATGGTAGGAGAACTGCAAGAGATATAACTTATTAAAACTTCGTGAGGCTCTGTGTTATTCTGTGGTGAATTGAAAAATTATTCACGATGAATTGTAAAATAGAAATTATTCCCCGATTGCTCCATTTCAAGCAACCTGCCGGGACTTCCAGAGGAACATATACTACGCGTAAAGTTTGGTATCTTCATTTTACCTCTCCTGACTTCCCTGGCAGAGTGGGAATAGGGGAGTGTGCACCTTTGCCCGCTTTAAGTTGTGACGATCTTCCTGATTACGAAGATATATTAGTGAAAGTCTGCCGGAAAGTAGAGAGGGAACAAGGCAGATTGGATATGGATGGCTTGTGTGACTATCCTTCAATTTTATTTGGTCTGGAAACGGCCATCCGGCATTTCTTTGCAGGAAACTGGGCTTTATGTGATACGGCTTTCTCACGTGGAGAAGTTGGTATTCCGATTAACGGCCTTATTTGGATGGGAGATTTTCAGAACATGTTATCCCAGATTGAGAAAAAGATGGAAGCCGGATTTCGTTGTATCAAGTTAAAGATAGGTGCCATCAATTTCGAAGAAGAACTGACATTGTTGCGCCATATTCGTACGCATTTCTCTTCTAAAGAAATAGAGTTGCGTGTAGATGCAAATGGTGCTTTCTCACCCGTGGACGCAATGGAAAAACTGAAACGTCTGTCCGAGTTTGATTTACATTCTATCGAACAGCCAATCTGTGCCGGACAATGGGAGGAAATGGCTCGGCTTGCTGCCGAATCTCCATTAGCGATTGCTTTGGATGAAGAACTGATAGGATGCAATACGCTGGAAAGGAAACAGGAGCTGCTTTCAACAATTCGTCCGCAATATATCGTTATTAAACCTTCTCTTCATGGAGGAATATGCGGAGGAGACGAATGGATTACCGAAGCTGAAAAACAACAGATCGGCTGGTGGATAACTTCCGCTCTGGAATCAAACATTGGCTAAACGCCATTGCCCAGTGGTGTGCAACATTCAGCAATCCGTTGCCACAGGGACTGGGAACAGGGGCGCTCTTTACAGACAACGTGGAAGTGCCTCTTGAAATAAGAAAAGATTGTTTATGGTTTTGTAAATGATAGTATTTAAAGGATATTCCGATGATATTCGATCGAAAACAACAACGCTTGTTACTGGAAGGAAAAGAATATACTTTTGAGGATATAAGCCGATTAATAGCAGGAGGAGCGGAGGCTCATTCTCCTGCTAGTTGGGATTTATATCTTTTCCTGAACGAATGGTTTAACGATTCTCCTGTCATCATTGTTCATACATCAGGCTCTACGGGTACACCTAAAGAGTTGATTGTACGTAAAGACCAGATGATGCAAAGTGCGCGTCTGACTTGTGAGTTTCTGGATTTGAAGAAAGGAGAGACGGCATTACTTTGTATGAATCTTCGTTATATTGGTGCAATGATGGTGGTCGTGCGTTCGTTGGTTGCAGGCTTGAATTTGATTGTACGTCCTGCTTCCGGTCATCCTTTAGCGGATATAAAAGAGCCTTTGAGATTTGTGGCAATGGTTCCCCTGCAAGTTTATAATACGTTGCAAGTTCCCGAAGAGAAAGAACGATTGAAACAGACGGATATTTTGATTATAGGTGGTGGAGCTATTGATGAGGCTTTAGAGGCGGAGATCAAACATCTTCCGACTGCCGTCTATTCTACCTATGGCATGACTGAAACTTTATCTCATATTGCTCTTCGTCGGCTGAACGGAACATTGGCTTCGGAACATTATTATCCGTTTTCTTCAGTAAAACTGTCTTTATCTGTAGAGAATACGTTAATTATTGATGCCCCTTTGGTATGTGATGAAATATTGCAAACCAATGACATTGCACGCATCTATCCCGATGGAAGTTTTATGATTTTGGGTCGGAAAGACAATGTGATAAATAGTGGAGGAATTAAGATTCAGGCGGAGGAAATGGAGAAATTGCTTCGTTCTTTTATTCCTGTGCCATTTGTTATTACTTCAGTTCCGGACCAGCGTTTAGGGCAGGCTGTAACCTTACTATTGGAAGGTCAGCCAGAATTATTGGAAGGTCAGCCGGACACTAAAGAAATCGGAAACAAACTACAGGAAATATTGGAACCTTATTATCGTCCCAAGTACATATGGACGACAGATTGTATTCCGCAAACAGAAAACGGCAAGGTTAATCGTGCGAAGTGTCGTATTTTAGCCAAACAAATGTTGACGACGTTTTACACTCACACTCTCACACCTTGATTGAAATCCTTTATTCATCAACGTTTCAGGGGCCTCTAATTGTCTTACCCTAGTTTTAGTTGAGACTTATTAGAGTCAACAAAATTCAGGGTAAGACATTTTATTTCAGTAGAATAAGTTTCATCTTTTGAAAGTTGTTGCTTACTTTTATAAATCTTGATAAATAAAGAACAAAACTAATTTTTTTAATAATATCAGCGAATGAACGTATTTAGATAGTACTAGTACACTGGAAATAATAAAGAGAGAATATTCCTTTTACGGAAATATCCTCTCTTTCTCACTTAAAAACCTAAACCTTTTATCTTAATTATTTGCTATTATAAGCCGTCAACATCCAAACTAGTTTTTCCTGTTCTTTCAGATAATCGCTCATCATCGAAACGGTTACTTCATCTCCGGCTTGAGAAGCGATAGACAAGATTTTACGTTCTTCACCAATCAGATAACTGATACTCTGAAGGATATTGTTCAGTGCCTGTTCGCCGTTGCTCACCTTATCTACTTCACTGATATTTGCTACTTTCAAATAATCGCTGAATTCATTGGCAGGAGTACCGCCCAACATCAAGATACGTTCTGCAATTTCGTCTACCTTTTCGGCTGTGTCATCATACATCTTTTCGAATTGGCTGTGGAGAACAAAGAAATCATGTCCTTTGATATTCCAGTGGAAACCGCGGAGATTGGTGTAATACACTTGGAAGTCTGCTAATAGTTGTTGCAAAGATGCTACTACGTTGTTTGCTCCCGATTCATTCAGTTTGATAAATTCTAAAGTTTTCATATTCTTTTTATTTTTAATGATTTATACTTGTTTTCTTTTTTTTCTGTACTGCAAAGATAAGGCGGAAAATGCTTGTTGTCAAACTGAAAATTTCTATCTTTGCATAGATGAAATCTATAACTTAACATGATTTGATAGATGACGATACAACAATTAGAATATATATTAGCCGTAGACCAGTTCAGGCATTTCGCACGGGCAGCCGAATATTGCCGTGTGACGCAACCTACTTTGAGTGCCATGATTCAGAAGCTGGAAGATGAATTGGGAGTAAAGTTATTCGATAGGACAGTGCAACCCGTTTGTCCGACACCCATCGGGCAGAAAGTGATAGACCAGGCTCGTGTGATTCTGGCGCAGGCAGCTCAAGTAAAAGAAATCATCAGTGAAGATAAGCAATCATTATCAGGCGTGTTCCGTTTGGGAGTATTACCCACTATCGCTCCTTATTTGCTACCCCGCTTTTTCCCTCAACTGATGGAGAAATATCCCGAACTGGATATTCGTGTCACGGAAATGAAAACCCAGGATATTCAGCAAGCTCTGCATGCCGGTGATTTGGATGCAGGGATTATTGCCAGTAAATTAGAAGACACATTCTTGACGGAAGAAACTCTCTTCTATGAGCAATTCTATGCTTATGTATCACGGAAAGAACCCTCGTTCAAACATGACATAATCCGCACTTCCGATATAACCGGTGAACATCTTTGGCTTTTGGACGAAGGACATTGCTTTCGTGACCAACTTGTCCGTTTCTGTCAGATGGAAGCGGTGAAGGTTAGTCAGATGGCTTATCGTTTGGGAAGCATGGAAACCTTTATGAGAATGGTAGAAAGCGGAAAAGGAATCACTTTTATTCCCGAACTGGCAGTGGCTCAATTGACGGAAGAACAGCGACAATTAGTACGTCCGTTTGCTATCCCCCGACCGACGCGGCAAGTGGTGTTGGCGACAAATAGAGATTTTATTCGTCATAGCCTGCTATGTGTTCTGAAAGAGGAAATAAAAGCTGCAGTCCCAAAAGAAATGCTTACTTTGCAGTCCATACAGTGTTTGCTATAATAATAGAGGTTGAGATGATTCCTGTCATATACCCTTGTATCGGGTATAAGCGAAAAGAATAATTTCAACAGTGGCAAAGTGGATTCCGGAGAAATTCATTGGAGTGAAGTCATAGCTCAATTCTTGCTTGATAAAAGAGTTTACGGTAGCCCATAAGGTAGAGGCTAATATGGCGTGCAAAAGTCCTTTTTTCATTTTATTTGCTTGTCTTTTATTCAAAAATGTTGCGAAGGCAATAATAATTTAGGCACGTAGGCTTTGTTTTCTTGGGTTAATTCTCTATATTTGATGCATCAACCATTATTTATAGTTATGAAAAAGTACATTGCAGAAATGATTGGAACGATGGTGCTCGTTCTTATGGGATGCGGAAGTGCCGTTTTTGCCGGTAGTGTAACCGGTACGGTAGGTGCTGGCGTGGGAACAGTCGGCGTAGCTTTAGCATTTGGTCTTTCAGTAGTAGCGATGGCGTATGCTATCGGAGGTATTTCAGGATGTCACATTAATCCTGCTATTACATTAGGAGTGTTCTTAATTGGGCGTATGAATGGAAAAGATGCAGGTATGTATATGATTTTCCAGGTAATCGGAGCTATTATCGGCTCGGCTATTCTTTTTGCCTTAGTTTCCACCGGTGCTCATGACGGACCTACGGCTACAGGTTCCAATGGTTTTGGCGATGGAGAAATGTTGCAGGCATTCATTGCGGAAGCAGTATTTACTTTCATTTTTGTATTAGTGGTGCTCGGCTCTACTGACTCGAAGAAGGGAGCAGGCAATCTGGCAGGACTTGCCATCGGTTTGACTCTTGTATTGGTACATATTGTATGTATTCCTATCACAGGGACTTCTGTAAACCCGGCACGTAGTATTGCTCCGGCATTATTCCAGGGAGGAGAAGCACTGTCGCAGTTGTGGCTGTTCATCATTGCTCCATTTGTAGGAGCTGCGTTGAGTGCGGTAGTTTGGAATTATCTGGGAGATAAGGAAGAAAAGAAATAATTCCTTTATAAGGATAACTTCTTTATATAAAGGAGAAGATAAAAGGGCGGCAGTTTCACAACTACCGCCCTCTTTTGCGTAATTAATATATTATATTAAAAAAGAGTGTGTTTTGCACGTTTACATTAGATTTATAATCTTAGGGAAACTTTACTTCATAAGTTTTCGGTCCGCCATATAAAGTGTTGACACGGATCCTTAATCCTTTTTTCCCTTCCATCCGGTCTTTGATCTTATCCAGTTTGAAAGATACATATCCTTCGCCCAGGCTTTGAGGATAATCACCTTCACTGTTATGACGGAATTCCAGATTGATATATTCGTCCTCCGCACTGTCTTCGTCAGCAGTGGGAGCGGTTTCTTCTTTGTCATTAATCACTAGATTCAGGAAATGTTTTTTATCTTCACTATGCGTTCCATAATATTGGAATTCAATCGTTAGATATTTATTATCCTTGTTGATCCACATATAAGTTGTGTTGATCTTGTCATCTCCGACTTTTTCTTCGTCGTTGTCATCTTCACCCATCGTGATGATGTCTTTAGTTAAGATTGGATTGATACCTCTCACCTGAATATTAAGGTCGTATCCATTCACAGGCTCTTCCAGCTCGTTGAATATCACAAAAGCTCGTTGTCCTTCCACCCAATCTTTATTACTCCATCCTTGCGCATTGCTGGGATACATCTTTTTCCCGTCATCCAAAGTGAAATAAAATTCCTTGCTATCCTGGCTAATCATATTGATGGTACTGACAACCAGAAGATCGGACGGGTTGTCATCGTCGTCCAAACATGACTGGAGAATCGGCATTGTAGTCATAATAGCAAAGATAAAGGCAATGAATTTAAATTTCTTCATATACTTATTTAAGTTTTAGATTATATAAAATGGTTCCTTTGTATTGTGAAAATGCAATGGGATAGAAAATATTGCATTTGAATCTGTTAAAGAAACAAAAGTGATAAAAGAGTTGTTCTCTCTATGCAGTATTTCTATCTTTGCTGCATTTATAAGTTAAACACGTGTATAAGAGAATGGAAGAATTAGAGTTGTCGGAACAATGCAGGCTAGGCAATAACCAAGCTCGCAAAGAACTGTATGAGCAGTATGCGGGACGTATGCTTGGCATCTGTCTTCGCTATACCGGCGACCGTGATACAGCCCAGGATCTGCTTCACGACGGTTTTTTAAAGATATTCGATTCCTTCGACAAGTTCACCTGGAGGGGTGAAGGCTCCCTGCGGGCTTGGATGGAAAGGGTGATGGTCAACACAGCTTTGCAATATCTCCGGAAAAATGATGTAATCAATCAGTCGGCACCATTAGAAGAGTTGCCTGAAGAATATGAAGAACCGGATGCTTCTGATGTAGAAGCTATTCCACAGAAAGTGTTGATGCAGTTTATAGAAGAACTACCTGCCGGATATCGTACAGTGTTTAACCTTTATACATTCGAAGACAAATCGCATAAAGAAATCGCACAGGAATTAGGTATTAATGAAAAATCTTCGGCTTCGCAACTATTTCGTGCGAAGAGTGTATTGGCAAAAAGAGTAAAAGAATGGATAATGCATAATGGATAGATAGAGATGGAAGAGAAAGAATTGTGGATGAATAAGTTGAAGGAGAAGCTCGCGGATTATTCCGAGCCGGTGCCTGCTTCCGGTTGGGAACAACTGGAAAAAGAACTTATGCCTCCTGTGGAGAAGAAAATATATCCTTATCGAAAATGGATGATGGCTGCTGCAGCTGTTATATTGTTAGCCGTCGTTTCGTCGGTAAGTCTATATTTTCTGGGGACACCGGCCGCGGATGAAATACGTCATATAAAGACTCCGGCATTGGCATCTACACCCGATGCGTTGCCGGGTGTGCAACAACCGGATGTGCAGGGCACTTCCGTAGAACCCGTCTTGCGACCAGTGGCTCGTGAAGACCGTTTGGCGAAAATTGATAAGAATCTTACAGAACAGAAAACAAATGCAGGCCAATCTGCAATAGAAAATAACAACGAACCTGTAACAGGGAATGAAAATAATCCTGTGATTGAGGAAGACCAGATGCTCAAAGGTGAGACGGAACAGACGAAAAATGAAGCAAGGCAGGTTGACAGTGAAAATGTGGGTCAGGCTACACAGTCACAGGACACCGAACGGCCGAACAACAGGCCGCGTCGCCCTTCCGGCAGAGACAAGCTGCATATTCCGGCAGAAAAAAGAGCACCTCAAAAAGGAACATGGTCCATGGGACTCTCGGTCGGAAATTCGGGCGGAGCATCCACAGAAGTCGGTGCCGGCTCTCATGCTTATATGTCTCGTGTGAGTATGCTTTCTGTTTCCAACGGTCTGATGGAGATACCTAACGATCAGACATTGGTTTTTGAAGATGGAGTGCCTTATCTGCGTCAGGCAAAACAAGTGGTCGACATTAAGCACCATCAACCTATTTCTTTCGGATTGTCTGTCCGTAAAGGACTGGCCAAAGGATTCTCTCTCGAAACGGGATTGACTTACACATTGCTTTCTTCGGATGCGAAACTGGCGGGTGAAGATCAGCAGATAGAACAAAAACTTCATTATGTCGGTATTCCGCTGCGTGCTAACTGGAATTTCCTTGATAAAAAACTCATCACTCTCTACGTTTCCGGTGGAGGTATGGTGGAGAAATGTGTTTATGGAAAGCTCGGTTCCGAGAAAGAAACGGTGAAACCTTTGCAATTCTCGGTATCCGGTGCGGTAGGTGCACAGGTGAACGCAACGAAACGTCTGGGTATCTATGTAGAACCCGGTGTTGCTTATTATTTTGATGACGGTTCGGATATACAGACCATACGTAAAGAGAATCCGTTTAATTTCAATATACAGGCTGGTATCCGCTTGACTTATTAATGCGAACTACCTTACTGAACATAGTGACGGTATCCGTTCAAGATAGCGTCACTATCCTGATTAGATAGCGTCACTATCTTGAACGGATGGCGTCACTATCCTGATATTAGTATCTTTTTCCTCATAAAAATCGGATAATTGAGAAAATATTAATAATATTGTCACCTGTTAATGGTCTATGGTTGCATACCTTTGTTGCAAAATTCTAAGCTATGGTGAATTTTACAGATGAAAAACATTTATTAATCGATTTAAAAGACGGTTCTTTTCAAGCATTTGAAAGATTGTATAATATGTACAGCGGTAAACTGTACAATTTCATTATGCGGCTTTCTTCCGGCAATCAATATATGGCTGAAGAAGTGGTGCAATCCACTTTTATCCGTATATGGGAAGTACGTGAGAAAGTCGATACCAACGCTTCATTTATTTCTTTTCTTTGTACGATAGCCAAAAATTTACTGATGAACATGTACCAGCGTCAGACCGTTGAATATGTTTACAATGAATATCTGCTGAAAAGCAGTGTGGATCGTGATTCGCAAACAGAAGAGAATATTGATCTTCATTTCTTGAACGACTATATCGACTCATTAGCAGAAGAATTGCCGGCACAGCGAAAGAAAATCTTTATCTTAAGTAAGCGTCAGAACTATACGAATAAGGAAATCGCTGAAATGATGGGTATTTCTGAAAGTACAGTCGCCACACAATTATCTTTGGCGGTGAAATTTATGCGTGAGCAGTTGATGAAGCATTACGATAAGGTAATTGCGCTTCTGATCGCCTTTTTTGTTAATGAAATGTAATTGTAATACACGTTTTTGGATAGTAGATAGGATGAAAATGTATACTTGTAAATAAGCAGGAAAGAAGATGGATAAGATATATTATAAAGAACTGATTGAAAAGTATTTCGATGGAAATATAACGGATGCTGAAATAAAAGAACTTTCCGATTGGATAAAGAACGACCGCCATTTACAGAACTGGTGGGAAGAAGAATTTTCCAAATCGGATGCCGGTATTAATCCGGTACTGCGCAACAAACTATTTGCCCGAATCAAAGAACAGACGCAGGGAAAAGAAGAGACACAGGGAAAAGAAGAGACACAGGGAAAAGAGAAACCAAGAACTATTCGCATGAATCCTTGGAAATGGCTGCCGCCATCGTTTTACCCATTTGTATTGCCTTCTTCACCTACTATCTTATAGATTCTTCCCAAACAGTGGGAGCACCCTTTATAGTAAAAGCTGATAAAGGAGATAAAGCAACCATCGAATTGCCGGACGGAACGAATGTCGTTCTCAATTCTGCTTCGCAATTAAGCTATCTGAATAACTTCGGAGAAAATGTGCGTCGTGTGCAACTGAATGGTGAAGCCTATTTCAAAGTAGCTCATGATGAAAAACATGCCTTTATAGTGCAGGTCGGTGATTTGGAAGTGAAAGTACTCGGTACTTCTTTTAATGTATCTGCCTATGAAGATGCCAAAGACGTGACAGTCGTTCTTTTGGAAGGAAAAGTAGGGGTCTATGCGCAGAAAATGTCGCATATCATGAAGCCCGGCGACAAAATAGAATATAACAAAGCCACTCATAAGATAACAGCCACTCAAGTACACCCGAGTGACTACATTGAATGGACGAAAGGAAATATCTATTTCGAGAAAGAATCTTTGGAGAATATAATGAAAACCCTTTCACGCATCTATGACGTAGAGATTCGTTTCGACTCCAATAAACTACCTAATGAATATTTCACCGGAACCATTCCGGTTGGTGGCATACAGAATGCATTGAATATCCTGATGCTTACTTCACCTTTCTATTATGAAATGGACGGTTCGGTGATTGTTTTGAAAGAGAAATAGTAGAAAAAATATAGAATAGAGCCATTCCGAAGCCCACTACTTAGGAATGGTTTTTTTGTTCTCTGAATTGAATAAGTTAACGAGAGTTAAAGTCTGATAGGCGATTGGACGAGTGAGTATAGTAGTCTGTATACCTATCAAACAACTTAAAAGTTTGATATATGAAGCACAAAACAACCTTTGAAAAGCTCCCTCAAGCAAATACAGGGAGAAGTAAGAACTGGAAAACACTGCGGGCTATCTGTCTGCTATTGTTTTTAAGCGTCTCTTTCACCGCTTATTCCCAAATAACAGTGAATGTGAAAGACATCTCTTTGAGAGCCTCTTTAAAGAAAATCGAGCAAGTAAGCAATTACAAATTCTTCTACAATGAGAGTCTGCCGGAGTTAAACCGAAAAGTATCGTTGAATGTGAAGAACGCAACGATTGAACAAACCATGCAACAACTTTTAGGAGGAATGGACTTAGCGTATAAGAAAGAACAAGATAATGTGATTGTATTGATTCGCAAAGCCCAGGACAAATCGATAACTAAAAAAATAACAGGTACTGTTGTCGATGAAAAAGGCGAGCCAGTCATTGGTGCCAGTATTGTGATAAAAGGTGAGTCGCACGGAACGATTACAGATTTTGATGGAAAGTTCACATTAGCAGACGTACCGGAAAAGGGAATATTGACCGTCTCTTATATCGGTTATAAAACAGTTGACCTTTCTGCCGCAGGGCAGACATTTGTAAAAGTTGTACTTCAGGAAGACAGTAAAATGATAGACGAGGTCGTTGTTGTCGGCTACGGAGTCCAGTCACAAAAGCTAGTCACTACTTCTATCAGTAAAGTAAAGATGGAAAATATAGATCAGGGTAATGACTATAATCCGATTAAAATGCTGCAAGGACGTGTAGCGGGTGTGAATATCTCCTCTGCATCAGGAACTCCGGGAGAAGCACCGAATGTTACCGTTCGTGGTATCGGTTCCGTTAGTGGGGGAAGCTCGCCGCTTTATGTGGTCGATGGTATCCCCAGCGAAAAATATCCCAACTTGAATCCGAATGACATTGAGAGCATGGAAGTTTTGAAAGATGCGTCTGCGGCTGCTATCTATGGTTCGCGTGCCAATGCCGGAGTTGTGTTGATAACGACCAAATCAGGTCAGCAAGGTAAGACGAAGATAGAGGTGTCCGGTCGTTACGGATTCGCTTATCTGGCTAGCGACATTGAAATGGCCAATTCGATGGAATATATGAATACGATGCAAGCCGCTATTGATAATTACAATGTGCAAATGGGAGCTAACCTTCAATTGTATGTTCCTTCTCAAATTCAGGAAACCAATTGGGTGAAAGAAATATCAAGAAAAAACTCGAAAACAGGTACCGGCTCTATCAGCATTTCCGGTGGAAATGAAAAGACCACCTTCTTTGCTTCTTTAGGCGCTAATACTCAAGAAGGATATTTGAATAAGAGCAGCTATGACCAGTATAATATGCGTGCCAAATTCACACATAAAATAAACAACCTGTTCAAACTGAATATGAATCTGGCAGGTTCGGCCAGCCGTTCAGACTTATTGGAAGAAACGAGTACCAGCTTGAAAGTACTTCGTACAGCTCGTGAGGAGCAGCCTTGGTATTCACCTTATAAAGAAGACGGAACATCTTATAAAGTGAACGGGACAGATATTTTGCGCCACAATCCGGTGATGCTGATTAATGAAGAAGACTGGGTAGCTAAGAAATATCAACTGTCTGGTGTGTTCAGCATAGACGTAACTCCTTTCAAAGGATTTAAGTACACACCAACAGTAAGCGTATATGGTATTTTGGACAACACATCTAAAAAATTGTCGGACAAGCATGATGCCCGTAAAAATAGTAGTGGTTGGGGAGCATTAGCCGAACAAAAAGACCAGAGTTTCCGCTATGTGATAGATAATATATTCTCTTACAACAATGAATGGAATAAACTAATCTACTCCGTCATGTTGGGACATTCGTTTGAGAAATACACTTATGAACAATTCGGGGCAAAGAGTGATAATTACGCTAACGGTGCATTTCCTTCCTCAAACTTTGATTTAATCAATGCAGGTCCTAATATTTACGCCGGAAATATTAGTTATACCTCTTATGCCTTAGAATCTTATTTCGGACGAATCGCTTTGAATTGGGACAATAAATACATACTGAATGCTTCTTTGCGTAGTGATGGTTCTTCCCGCTTTGCGAAGAACAAGAGATATGGTTATTTCCCTTCTGCTTCTTTTGCGTGGCGTGCCTCCAATGAGGAATTTTTTCCAAAAAACAAATACGTCAATGATGCAAAGTTAAGATTAAGCTGGGGTATGACAGGTAGCATGGCAGGAGTGAGTAATTATGCTCCGTTATCACTGATTAGTGCGGGCGGTGCTTCTTACAACGGTTCTGCCGGATTCCAGATTTCGCAGGATGCCCGTGCCTTGACTTGGGAGAAAGCCAGCCAGTTTAATATCGGATTTGATATAGAAATGTTTCAGTCTCGCCTGACTTTAAACATAGATATGTTCTATCAAAAGACTACCGATCTGCTGTTTAAGAAACCAGTCAATGCAACCACCGGATATACCACATTACAGTCTAATATCGGCTCATTAGAGAATAAAGGACTTGAGTTGGCTTTGAATGGTAAAATCTTCACCGGAAAGTTTAAATGGGATTTGGGTGGTAACATTTCTTTTGTAAAGAACAAATTGCTTTCCCTCATCGAAGGAAATGATATGTATATTGTTCCCAGCAGCGGTAGTAACCTTTTAGGAGGTTCGATGCATGCGTTGATTAACGGACAGCCTATCAGTACATTCTATATGTTAAAGATGGAAGGTATCTACCAGCGTGACGACGAAGTGCCTGCGAAACTGTATGCGAAAGGAGTCCGTGCCGGTGACGTGAAATATTTCGATTATAATGAAGACGGAGATATATCTGACGCCGACCGAATGAATGTAGGAAAAGCCATTCCTGATTTTTACGGTGGTATTACCTCCAACTTCTCTTACAAAGGTTTCGATTTGTCATTGTTCGGACAATTCTCGGTAGGCGGTAAAGTGATGTCGGCATGGCGGGGAGTGAACGGTTCCGAAGGTACTGACCATTTAGGGTTGGCACTGTCCAATGTAAAAGTAAACGACCGTGGCGAATCTGTCGAGCAATACTTTAATGTAAGCAAAGAAGTGGCAAACGGATACTGGCGTGGAGAGGGCACAAGCAACACGATTCCTCGTCCTGTAAGAATAGGAGTACATACCGGGTATGATTATGACTATAACGTGCAAACCTCAACACGTTATTTGGAAGATGCGTCCTATTTTAAACTGAAAACTGTGACTTTGGGTTACACTTTGCCGGAATCAGTCGTTAAGAAACTCCGTGTGAACTCGTTAAGAGTCTATGTTTCGGCTGATAATCTACTCACTCTCACCAAGTATTCCGGTTATGATCCCGAAACATCATTTTCCGGTAGCCCGGGAGACTCAAATTATGGAGTTGACTTCGGGTTGCAACCTGTATTACGAACATTTATTTTTGGTCTGAATCTAAACTTTTAAAAATATAGATGTATGAAACGATACTATACTATAATCAACTATTTGCTATGTAGCATTTGCCTTTTGTGGATGACGGGTTGTTCAGGTATACTGGACGATATGCGGCCTAAAGATCAGATACCTCAAGATATGTTGAGCGAATCCGATTTGGAAAAGTTATTGAATGGAGTGTATGCCGAAATGGAAGAACTGGTATTCAAATTTTATATGGATGGTGATGTAAAAGGCGAGAATTTCAAGGCAGGTCCCGGATTTTCCATGAACGACCCCATGTTGATGGCTCCTAGTTCTAAAGAAGTTTTGAGCCAGTGGCAGAAATGTTTCACAGCCTTGAAGCAAGTAAATTTCTTGGTTGAAACATACGAAGCGTCATCTAATAAAGAGAGTCAGGTTGTGAAGCAGACAGGAGGGACCGGATACTACTTCAGAGCTTTGATTTATTATCATCTGGTCACTCGCTGGGGAGGAGTTCCTATCTTGCGTAAGCGCACTTACGACGTCGTTCCCATTTCCCCCGAAACCGAAGTGTGGAGTTTTATAAAAGAAGACTTGGCTAAAGCGGAAGGATTACTGTCTGATTTCACCGATCGTTTTTATGTGTCTCTTAGTGCTTGCGATGCGCTTCAAGCCAAAGTATGTTTGTCCTTGAAAGACTATACAAATGCGGCAGCTTATGCCGACAAAGTGATTACAAAATCAAATTTCGCATTGAGTACTACATCAGTTGAGTATGCCCAGGCGTTTGTCTCTAATAGCAGTAGCAAAGAACTGGTCTTTGCGTTAGCCAACAAGCGTAGTACAAGTTTGCTGTTATTTTACCAAACGGTCAATGACATTGATCCGACTTGGGATTACTCTCCTTCTACCGAATGTTACAGCCATCTTTATGATGATACCGCCGTAAAGTCAAAGGATATACGGGCAAAGGCAGTATTTGGTGCAGATAATAGCCGTATTATTAAATTCCCGAATGGAAGTACCGGTCAGTTTGTTACCAATGAACAACCGTCACAAACCCCGATTGTGGTTACCCGTGTGGCGGAAATGTATCTGATTAAAGCGGAAGCATTGGGAGCAGTCAATGGGTTGGCTACATTAAAAGAATTTATGAACAAACGCTACGCAACCGTCTTGTTGCCTTCAAATATGACTGATGCAGAGTTTCAGAATCAAATACTTGATGAGCGTCACCGCGAGTTGTATGCGGAAGGTCAACGATGGTATGATTTGAAGCGAACCAACCGTTTGGACTTGTTTTCTTCCTTGAACGGTAGAAACTACCTGATGTATTATCCTGTTCCCCAGTCGGAACGCGATTTGGCGGGAGAGGAAAATTACCCTCAAAATGAAGGCTATTAATTATCTTAGAAAGAACAAAGTATGAAGAATATAAAAATAGTAACAACGTTTTTTATCTGCTTGCTGCTACTTTCAGCATGCTCGGATGATTGGAAGGAAAATGCGCTGACAGCTAAATTTACTTTTGACAAGACAACCTACTATGTAGGCGAAGAAGTCAGTATCACGAATGAGACAGTAGGCGGAGAAGGTAATTATACCTGCCAATGGGATTTAGGGAATGGAGAGACTTCAACAGAAGTTGCTCCTAAAGTGACTTACGAAACGAATGGAGCATATACAGTGACTTTGCATGTGAAAGACAGTAAAGGAAATTATGCAATGGCTCATAAATTATTGACGATTGAAGCTGAACCTCTGCCCGAAGTCGGCAATGTGAAACTGAAATGGGTAGGTGCCCACGTGTTGGGCGAAATACGTTCTACGGCTCCGGCAGTCAGTGATGATAATAATGTATATATGACTTCCAATGACCATTATTTGCGGAAATTTTCAGCCGCTACCGGTGAACAATTGTGGGAGTTCGACTTATGGACATCGGCTGACGGTGATTCTCCGTCCGGTAATACGCATACCACTCCGAGCATTGATACGGACGGTACTGTGTATGTAGGAACAGGCGACACAAGTGGCAAAATAGGGCGCGTATATGCCATCAATCCCGATGGAACAAAGAAATGGGTCGTTGCCGGAGATGCTGAAAAAGGATTTTGGAATAAAGGACAGGCTTCAAAGCCTCGTATTAATTATCTGACTTGTGCGATTGGAGAGAATCATATCTATATGGGTAACGGCGGCTCTACGGGATCTGTGCTTGCTGTCGATAAGAATACCGGTTACAGAGTAGGTTATGTGGCAAACGCAGACAATTCCGGAGGCCCGTCGGGGGGAGTATCTGCCGGAATAGCATTGGCGAACAACACATTAATTTGGGCTGGTGGAAAGAACGGCTTATTCGGCGCGTCGGCGTCTGCACTGAATACAGGTGGTAATGTGATGTGGGCATGGCAAATATATAGTTCGGGAAATGATAAGCCTCAGAAAACATGAATGCTTCCGTAGCTGTGGACGCAACCGGCACTATATACGGAATTGCCACCTTCCCGAGTATAGGAAGCAGTGCGTTTGCTATTGGAAGCGACGGGGTTGAGAAATGGCGTACTTCGTTAGGAAATGTAGGAACACTAGACCAAGGGGGTGTTGTGATAGGCTTGGACGGAAGTATCATTGTAACGGTAAAACGTGCTCCGGGTGAAGCCACAGGAGGAATCGTTGCATTATCTCCTAATGGAGTTGTTCAATGGCATTACGGTGTGCCGGAAGACGTCAGTGGATGTGCGGCAATCGATCAGGCCGGAAATATTCATTTTGGAACGCAATCCGGTAATTATTATATCATTAAACCCGAATCCTCGGAAGAACAGCTAATCTTGAAAAAAGACTTGGCTGCACTGATTAGCGAGAGCGATTCTCCTTTAAAAGATAACTGGGAAGCGGGTATCGGAAAAATCTGGAGTTCGCCTACAATCGGACCGGATGGAACGATCTATATTGGCGTTACTCACACGGTAGATCCGTCGAAGAGTGTCCTGGTAGCTTTGGAAGATGAAGGTATAACCGGATGTGCAGCTTCGGCATGGCCGATGAAAGGGAAAGACAGCCGCCACACCAGTGCACAGTTGGGAGGCTCGGGAGAGAATCCGGGAGGCGAACCGGGCGGACAATTGCCTATTACAGGAAATCTGAAGACCGATTTAAAGAATTTATTTGATGATAGTTCCTATAAGGTCTGGCTTTGTGCCCATCGGGCGAACACGCAGAAAGGTATAGCCGATGGCATACCGGAGAATTCATTAACTTCCATAGAGTATGCAATCAATGCAGGAGTAGAAATGATCGAACTTGATGCACGTCCCACCTCTGACGGAATATTGGTGCTGATGCACGATAATACGATCGACAGAACCACTAACGGAAGCGGTGCGGTAGGAGATTATTCTTATCAGCAATTACAGCAACTCTATCTTAAAGATGCAGCAGGGAATCTGACAAACGAACGAATCCCCACTTTAGAGGACGCATTGAAGAAAGGCAAAGGAAAGGTTTATTTTAACTTGGATATAGTCAACAAAAACGTTGCCGTAGCGACAATGGTGGCATTACTTAAAAAACTCGACATGGAAAACGAAGTCCTGCTTTATGTTTCAAACAACCGTAATTATGCATACGATTTGAAAGCGGCGAACAGCACTCTGTTACTGCATCCGATGGCAAAAGCTTCAGATGATATTACCTATTTTGCTTCATCTTACACGGACAATGTGCAGATGATGCAACTTTCCACCTCGGATGCTCTTGCGGGAGCGATGACGGAAGACATTAAATCCAAAGGTTGGCTTTTATTCTCCAATATCGTAGGAGCGAATGATACGAACATGTTGTCGGACAACTATTCGGGGTTGGTAGGCATGATAAACAAACGTATTAATGTCGTACAGACTGATTATGCCGAATTAGCTGCCAAGTATTTAAAATCCAAAAAGTATAGATAATCCCCCAAAGTATAGATGATAAAGATGAATATGAAGAACTATCTGATAATAGGAATTATTTTGCTGTTTCCTTTCCGCTTGTTTGCAGATGAACCGGTGAAGGCAATTTACGCAAAGATTACGAATCCTGATAATAAAGAAGTAACCGTAGTCGCCCACCGGGCGGATTGGCGCTTTGCACCAGAAAATTCGCTGGCAGCAATAGAGAGTTCTATCCGGTTGGGAGCCGACGTCGTGGAGTTGGACGTTCAGAAAACCAAAGACGGACAGTTGATCCTTATGCATGATAAGACCTTGGATAGAACGACCACCGGAAAAGGTAAGGTTGTCGAGTGGACACTGGATTCTATCCGGACACTCCGTCTGAAGAATGGCGCTGCTTTGAGAACCAAACATCGTGTGCCTACATTGGAGGAAGCATTATTGACGGCTAAAGGGCGCGTTATGGTAAATTTGGATAAGGCTTATCGATATTCGATGAGATTTTCCCCATTCTGGAGAAAACCGGAACCGTTGAACAGATCATCATGAAGGGGTCAAAGCCTGTTGCAGAAGTGAAAAAGGATTTGGGAAAATATTTAGATCGGATCATATATATGCCAATCGTACATTTGGATCGCCCGGGAGCTATGCAGCAAATAGATGATTTCATGAAAGAACTTCACCCGGTAGCCTTCGAATTGTTGTTCGAATCGGATACTTGTCAATTCCCAAAACAAGTGAGGACGAAGCTGGAAGGAAAAAGTAAAATTTGGTATAATACCCTTTGGGATACGATGGCAGGCGGACATGATGACGACAAATCATTGGAAAACCCGGATGAAGGATATGGATATTTGATAGATAAACTTGGAGCAACAATCATTCAGACTGATCGTACCGCTTATTTACTGGAATACTTGCAAGCCCGTAAGAAACGTAATGAGCATAAGATAGACGCCTTTCATTAATATGTAACTTCGGTTATGTCATTTAAAATATTGGATTTTTATAAAATCTCTTCCCCGCTAGCCGGGGGAGAGACTGATTCAGAAGATTCTTCCCGCTTTAAGCGCATCCGTTGGGCTACATTTTTGTCGGCTACTACCGGATATGGCATTTACTATGTTTGTCGCCTTAGCATGAACGTAGTGCGCAAGCCAATTGTAGAGGAGGGAGTATTTTCCGAAACGCAATTAGGAATTATCGGTTCCTGTCTGTTTTTTGTGTATGCAGTGGGTAAGTTGACGAATGGTTTTCTTGCTGACCGTAGTAATGTTCGGCGTTTTATGTCTACGGGATTATTATGTTCCGCTTTGATAAATCTGTGTTTGGGCTTCACCAGTTCATTTTATGCCTTTGTCGTACTTTGGGGATTGAATGGTTGGTTTCAGTCGATGGGAGCAGCATCCGGAGTGGTTTCGCTCACTCGGTGGTACAGTAGTAAAGAACGGGGAACTTTTTACGGCTTTTGGTCTGCTAGTCATAATTTGGGTGAAGCATTAACCTTTATTTCCATAGCCTTATTAGTCAGTTGGATGGGATGGAGGTACGGGATGATTGGAGCTGGCATTATTGGGATATTAGGTTTCTTTATGATGCTTGTCTTTATGCGTGATACGCCACAGAGCCAGGGATTCTTGTTGAACAAAAATTCTTCATCTGTGGATTCCCATTCTTTGTCTGGTAAACAAACGGAAGATTTCAACAAAGCACAAAAGGCTGTCTTGAAGAATCCTGCAATTTGGATTTTGGCTCTGTCCAGTGCATTTATGTATATTAGCCGCTATGCGGTAAATAGTTGGGGTGTTTTCTATCTGGAAGCTCAAAAGGGATATTCTACGCTGGATGCCAGTTTTATAATATCAATCAGTTCTATTTGTGGAATCATTGGCACAGTATTTTCCGGTATCATTTCCGATAAAATGTTTTCCGGCAGTCGTAATATTCCAGCTTTAGTATTTGGGTTGATGAATGTAATAGCACTTTGTCTGTTTCTCTTGGTTCCGGGCGTACATTTTTGGATAGATGTATTGGCTATGGTTCTTTTCGGTTTAGGAATCGGAGTACTAATCTGTTTTCTGGGTGGTTTGATGGCAGTGGATATTGCTCCCCGTAATGCGTCGGGTGCTGCATTGGGAGTAGTCGGTATTGCCAGTTATATCGGTGCCGGATTGCAAGACGTGATGAGCGGTATATTAATAGAAGGTCAAAAGACGGTTCAGAATGGCGTTGACGTTTATGATTTCACGTATATCAATTGGTTTTGGATTGGTTCAGCTCTACTTTCAGTGTTGTTTGCCTTGTTCGTTTGGAATGCAAAATCAAAAGAAGTGGATTAAAGTGAGTACATTAGGTTAGAATATAAGTCTTTGTTTTCAAGGTATTAGTCACCATTCCGGGAAGTAAGTAATGATTGCTTTTTCTTCCCGGAATGGCTTTATATTTATTGATTGATTTCTACCAGCCAGCGACTTAAATTCCGGCTTTCAGCACTAAACTCTACACCTGCTTTTACTATCTCTCTGTGGTCTGTTTTATAAGGAATTAGATAACCTTTCTCATCAATTTGTTTAAGTGCCTCTTCGGCAGTTCCATTCAGCTTGAATTCAAATACATAGATGTATTTAGGAGTTTTAACCACAGCGTCGGCACGCCCACGCGAACTGCGGACTTCGGCTTCTGTAAATTGCCCCATTAGTTTGAATACCAAATAGAAGATAACTTGATAATGACGTTCGGTTTGGTCGTTCAACTCATAGGGAATACCTGCGAAGAAGGCTTCGAGACGGGTGAGGAAAGCTTCATAATCACCAGTTCGGAGTTCTTGGATGAATTTTCCAATATAAAATCCTTGGTCATTGTTCTTCATTGGAGTATAAAACGGTACAAGAAAGTTCATGAACCCATAGCGGACTTCATCGTTTGGAAAATCTAATAGATAATTTTGGAATTCTCTGTCGTAGTCTTTAATCGTCAAATATCCACTTTGATAAATCAGCGGAATAGGATTATTAACATCCATTTTATATTCTGCAAAAGAAGAAACCGGTACTTCAATTCCGCTTAATAAAGTACGGAGGTCGTATTCGCTTTTTTGCAGCAGTTCAACTAAAAATGTAGGAGTACCTGTCTGAAACCAGTAACTATCGAATTTGCATCCGTCGAAAGAATTGAGTACGCTGAAGGGATTGAATACTCCTTCGGCAAATTCGCAGAAATGATAACCATCATAGGTGGCAGCCATTTTTTGAAGTGTCTCTTCAAAAGTCAGTTGGTTTGCTTCCGACAGGTTTTTGAGTTCAGGTGTGAAAGTATCAACTAATTCTTGCCGAGTAATGCCGCAGACCGTAGCATACGGAGGCTTCATGTTGATGTCGTTCAATTGATTCAAATCACTGAATACACTGACTTGTGAGAATTTTGTCACTCCGGTAAGAAATACAAATCGCAGATAGCGGTCGGCACTTTTTAGCACTCCGTAGAAGGCTTTCAATGTCTGGCGGTAATCGTCGAGAAGTTCCAAATTGTTGATAGCTTGCAAAAGCGGCTTATCATACTCATCCACCAATACCACTACTTGTTGACCTGTTTGTTCGCATGCCCGGCGAATAACACCCCCGAATCGTGAAGAAAGGGTTCTCTCGTCAATCCCTTTCCCGTATTTAAGTTCCCATTGAGTCAGATGATTACTAAGAATTTCATTTAACTTCTCCGGTTTATCATATTTTTCTGCGTTCAAATCAATATGTAAAACCGGATATTCCTTCCATTCAGTTTCCATTTTCTCAATGGCAAGGCCTTCAAACAATTCTTTTTTGCCTAAAAAATAGGATTCAAATGTAGATAACAACAAACTTTTGCCAAAACGGCGTGGTCTGCTTAGGAAATATGGCTTTCCCATATTCGCCATTCGCCATACCAATGCCGTTTTATCCACATATAAATAATTTTTCCTTCGGATATCCTCAAAGGTCTGTATTCCAATAGGAAGTTTACGCATCAAGTCATACATATTCGGTTCTTTAGCTGTTATACACATCAAAGGTAGCAATAATTTCTAGATAATGGTAAATGAATACTTTAAAAACAGGATGCATTAGAAATATATGATATTAAAATTTTGTTTTTATTTCTATTAACAATACATTTGTGCAAACAAAGCATTATGAATAAAATCACGAACAACACACTAAGGTGGCAGAGTTACATAAATAGACTATTCTTTTTATTTCTATTATTATGTACTATTTTCGAAGTTTGTGCAGCTAATAGTAAGCCCTTTCCTTTCAGCTATGGAAATCAATATAAGAGTTTTAAAAATATACTTCTACCTCATGATGCCAATCAGGTAAATACGATTTTTCAGGATAATTCGGGATTGATATGGGTAGGTACGAAGAACGGGTTGTTTAGTTATGACGGCTACCGGATACAGGATTATGTGTTGGAAGCAGATTCTGAAACGAAGGATATATTTTCAATAGTGCAGATAGATTCAGTCCGTTTATGTTTAGGTACAGGTCGGGGAATTTTGTTTTTCAATTTGTTTACAGAACAATATGAACCAGTTAATGCACAATTAAAAAAGATAAGAACAGTACGTTCTTTGGCTCTGTTTGATAAAAAGCTATGGATTGGTTCGCGCGATAAAGATTTATATTGCTATGATTTTGAAAAAGATTCATTGATGAGTGTACCATTAACAGCATCTGATGAACAAACTATTATTTATTCTTTAGTTCCTACAGAAGCTAAATTATATATTGGTTCCTATGGTGGATTGAGCTTTTATAATCCGATAAAAAAAAAGAGAGAAAGGCTTCCTTTGCCGGAGCAGTACGAAAATGAAATGGTTAACTCTTTACTATGGGATGAAGGGCGAAACTGCCTTTGGGTAGGTACGGAAGGAGCTTTGTTTCAATATATTCCTGACACCCGGCAGATTAATAAAATACCTTCTTTCCCTGCCAATTCATTTAAAACATTAACTCTGGACGGAAAGAAAGACTTAGTAGTGGGTACAGACAACGGACTGTATATTTATGGAGTGGAATCTCATAAATTAGAGCATATTGTTCATGATTCCCGAAACAAACAATCGCTGTGTAATAATATTGTTTGGTGTGCTTTTACAGATAAAGCCAAGAATGTGTGGTTGGGGACAGATCGGGGATCCTCATTAGCAGTTTATCATCCGACTTTTCATTTTATCCATATTTCAGAAATAACCGATAATGGAATTGGAAATCAGTTTACCACAATTTTAAAAGATTCAAAAGAAAATTATTGGTTAGGAGGGATAAACGGACTTATATTGATGAACAAAGTGTCCGGTGCAGAAGAAGGACAATATAAGATTAATTGGTTCAGGTCGGGAGACAACGAACACGCTCTTCCTCACAATCGCATCAGATGTATTTATGAAGATAGAGATAAGGATATCTGGATAGCTACCGACGGCGGAATTGCCAGATATGATGTAAATACAGGCAGATTTGTTCATTACGCTATCCTTAATGCTACCCGACTGAAGAATGCAAATTGGGCTTATGATATTTATGAAGATGAGAAAGGACGTTTGTGGATTGCCACTTATCTGGGAGGATTATTTGTTGTGAATAAGAATAAACTGACTGCCGGTGATAACACCATTCCCTATCTGGCAGAGAAAAACTATTCGGATGCAAATGGTTCGTCCCCTTCTTTGAGTAATATAGTGTATAAAATAGAGGTCGATAAAAACGGCTTTGTCTGGGTGAATACACAAGAAGGCCTAGTTAGAATTGATATTCGGAATAATCACATTGAAAAGAAAGATATTTATCTGGATAAAATGATTTATGATGGCAATGACTATATTTGGTATTCGACAGAGCGCATCATTTACAGGCTTCATATATTCTCCGGTTATGTAGAGAAAGTTTGCACTTTGCCAGAGGGAAGCCATGTATATTCATTTACGGTTGAGGAGAAGAAATTGTGGTTCTCCTATACGGAAGGTATATCAGTACTTAATAGAGAGACATTGCAGAAAGAAAATATTTCAATTCCCAACTATTATTACTTGTCTTGTTTCTTAGATGATTCACATCAGCTTTTGTTATGGGGTGGTGAGGATGGAATAGCTTGTCTTTCTACGATGTTGGCGCAAAACACTGTTTCATCGGAGCCTCCGGTTACTATTACTTCTATCTGGAATAGCAAAGGACGTTTGATGCCGGGCCTTGATTATGAAGGGAAAAGTGTGAAATATCGGAATGAAGTGGAACTGCATTATTCGACGAGTAATTTGACACTCGAATTTTCTTCGTTTACTTATTCGCCGGAAACAGACAGAGCTTTTTATTACTGTCTGGACGGGGCAAACAACGTATGGACTAAATTGGAAGTAGCTCAAAACCGCATCTTCCTACCCAATCTGGAACCGGGACGATATACTATAAAAGTTCGTAACGGGAACGATACCTCTACCGCTTCATCAGTCACAAACTTTAAAATAACCATTTTACCTCCTTGGTACAGAACCTTGTATGCTTACACCATTTATATACTGATATTTTTGTGCATTGCATGGTTGATACTGTGGCGTATTCAGTTGAGGATGAAGCGTCGGTATGAACGAATGGAAAAGGAGAAAACGCTGGAATTATCCAACTTGAAAATGGATTTCTTCATGAATATATCCCATGAGTTGAAGACACCGCTTAGTCTGATTATCGCCCCTTTGAGTAAGCTGATCAGTGAGACGAAAAATCAGGAAAGCAAACAAAAACTGGAGCTTATTCATCAGAATTCATTGCGTTTGAACACTCTGATACAACAGGTGCTGAATTTCAAGCAGATGGAGTATAATAGCGAAAATGTGCTTATTCGTTCGCATATAGAACTTTGTGCTTTTTTAAAGAACATAGTCGAGAGTTTCTCTCCTGTATTCGCGGAAAAGAAGATATTTAAAAGTTTTGCTTCCAATCAAAAAGAGATCTGGATGAATCTGGACGTCCTGAAGATAGAGTCGATATTTGTCAATATTATCTCCAATGCAGTGAAGTATATGCCCGAATCGGGTGGTGAGATTCATGTCGCTATCAGGCAAGAGGGAGACAGGAATACGATTGTGGTATCCGACAACGGGATAGGCATCAAGAAAGAAGACCTCTCCTACATCTTTATTCGTTTTTACCAAAGCAAGACCGGTCGAAAGCATACGAACGGCAGTGGCATCGGGCTTTATATCGTTAAGAAATTTGTGGAACTTCATGGTGGAAGAATAGAAGTCCATAGTCAGGGAGAAGGCTACGGCACTACGGTGAAAGTGGAGTTCCCTTTGTCGGATGAAAACAGGGTTCCCATTCAAGAACATAGCGATATTCAGGAAGGCATCGTAGAAGATAATTCTTTCCCCGTACTGTTAATCATCGATGACAATCAGGAAATGGTATCTTTCCTGATAGAGACTTTTTCAAAGACTTATCGTTGTTTGAAGGCTTTCAATGGAAAAGAAGGACTTTCCGTTGTTCGGGAAAACACAGTCGATTTGATTATTGTAGACGAAATGATGCCGGAAATGGGCGGTCTTGAATTTTGCCGGGTGTTACGTCGCAATCAGCCTACAGCCTCCATTCCGGCGATAATGCTGACGGCGAAAGATGATCTTGAAACCGAGAAGAATAGCATCAAAGCAGGAGTTGATATATTTATGCCCAAGCCATTTGATATTGATAAGCTTTCTCTCCGTTTGGTTCAGTTGCAGGAAAGACGCAATAGTCTGGAGCAGAGAATACGGATAGAGAACATTTCAAAGCCGGTGGTTGAGGAGTCTTTTCAGTCCAATGATGAAATCCTGCTAGCAAAGGTGGTGAGCGTTATTGAAGAAAATATGGAGAATACGGAATTCAATGTGACGATGCTTTCCGATTTGATGGATATAGACGGTAAGCAGTTATATCGGAAGTTGAAACAGCTCACCGGTTCTAGTCCCGTCGATTATATCCGTCAAATCCGGATGAAGAAAGCGGCAGTGCTGTTGGCTCAAAAGAAATTCTCCGTTTCAGAGGTCATGTATATGGTCGGTTATACCAATGCTTCCTATTTTTCAAGATGTTTCGTCGCAGAGTTTAATATGACTCCCAAGCAATATATGCTATTGGATACTCATTAATTTTCTCTCCTTTTATAGATACAAATCGGACAGAATACTGTGAAATCGGTATTTTGTCCGATTTGTGTTAGTCTTTGTCTTTTTCGAATCCAACCATTTTCTGTATGTGCGCTAATATTGCAGAAAAATATTTTGTTAAACTTAAATGTATTAGCCATGAAACTAAAGAACTTTTTGAAAAAGGCTATTTGTTCGGTGCCGATAGTCGTAGTTCGTTCGATCTTGTTGCTTTGTATTTACTTGTCATTGGGACTTGTTGCCCGTGCTGCAACGCAACAAAGAAAGATCACTGTCTCCGGAATTGTGACAGACAGTAGCGGTGAGCCTGTTATTGGTGCGAGTATTACAGAAAAAGGAACTTCCAACGGAACTATCTCTGATGTGAAAGGACATTTTGGAATTTCAGTTTCCTCAACTGCTATTTTGCAGATTTCCTTTATCGGATATAGAACGGAAGAAGTGACTGCATCTCCTGCAAAAACGTCGCTGAAGGTTATATTAAGAGAAAATAGCGAGCAACTCGAAGAAGTGGTAGTTGTGGGATATGGAGTACAGAAAAAAGCCAATCTGACCGGCTCTGTTGCTTCTGTCAATTTTAAGGATGTGAATACGATGCCTGTAGCCAATACAACAAATATGCTCCAGGGGCGTCTGCCAGGTGTGGTACTGACCAATAATGGTGCGCAGGCAGGTAAAGATACCCCTGAAATTCGTATCCGTGGTGTCGGAACTTTGAGTGGCAATAATGATCCGATGGTTTTGATTGATGGAGTAGAAGCATCCGTTGCTCAGATAGCTCAAATTCCTGCAGGTGATATCGACAATGTGTCCGTATTGAAAGACGCGGCGTCTGCTTCCATCTATGGAGTACGTGCGGCAAACGGAGTAATCCTGATAACGACCAAAAGAGGAATGGAATCCAAGCCTGCCATTTCTTATTCCGGTAGCATTGCTCTTCAAGAGGCAACCGTATTACCCGATTATGTGGGCTCTTATGACTGGGCGAAAATGTATAATGATGCTCAAGGCACTGACTTTTATACTCCTGAAATGTTGCAGAAGATTCAAGATGGTTCCGATCCCGATCATTTTGCTAATACAGATTGGGCAAGAGAATTGTTTCATACGGCAGCGATGCATCAGCATCACCTTTCCGTCAGTGGAGGAGGAAAAGATACACATTATATGATTTCTACCTCTTATTTCAACCAGAGTGGCATTTTGAAAGAGACAGGTTACGAACGCTTTAACTTCCGTTCCAATGTAGATGCAAAGTTAGGAATTGTCAAAATCGGTTTGAACTTGGCCGGAAGTAAAGAAAAGACGGATGCTCCGGTTAAAAATATAACGGGAGATGGCTTGATGCGTGCTCTTACATGGTACACGCGTCCAACTGTCCCGGTGAAATATTCCAATGGACACTGGGGATGTGTGGATGGTACTTCTATTTCTCAAACTGTTTTCAAGAATCCGGTAGAGGAATTATATCAAGGGAAAAAAGATGATTATTCTTATCATTTCGATGGGAATGTTTTTGCAGAAGTGGATATTTGGAAAGGTTTGAAATTTCGTTCCAGTCTTGCCTATAAGTTCTTCATGAATGATGTTTCTACTTTTGTTCCTAAAGATATGCGAGTATATGATGCGGACGGGAATGTGCTAAATACAATGGGAACAAATAGTGTGAATGATTATCATTATTTGAGCACGACTTATACGAATGAGAATATACTCACCTATAATGTGCGAATAGGGAAGCATGAAACGCTGCCTTGCTCGGACATTCGGTTCAAGCGTGGAGAGAAGATTTGACCAATGCGTATAAAGAGAATTTGTCAACCGACAATCTGTATGAACTGGATGCTGCCACAGCCAATCCTAATGCAACGGGAAGTGCGGCCGAATATGCGTTGCAGTCTTTCTTCGGGCGTGTCAATTACAATTATGACAATCGTTATTTATTTGAGTTTAATATTCGTCGTGACGGTTCTTCCCGTATGCCAAAGGCGAACAGATATGCCAATTTCCCTTCTTTTTCGGCTGCATGGGTCTTGACCAATGAATCTTTCATGCAGAATGTAGAGCCACTCACTTCTTTCAAGCTTCGTGGTAGTTGGGGTAAATTGGGAAATCAGGAAATAGGTAACTATTCTTATGCTCCCACGATGGCAGCCAAATATAATTACTATTTTGGCAATCAAAAAGTGATTGGTATGGCAGATAATATAGTGGCTAATGATAAAATAAAATGGGAAACGACCACTATTACAGATGTTGGTTTTGATGCTTCTTTCTGGAAAGGACGCATTTCCATCACTTTCGACTGGTATAACAAGCTGACTTCCGATATCCTTTTGAAACTGGCAATGCCTTATACATACATCGGTTTTCTGGATGCTCCGCTTCAAAATGCTGGAAAAGTGCAGAACAGAGGTTGGGAGCTTTCTGCCAATTATTTTGATCACAAAGGTGACTTCTCGTGGAATGTGGGATTCAATCTTTCTTCCGTACGAAACAAGATTGTAGATGATAGTGGAGGGATCGATCAGAAGTGGGAGACTACTATCAACCGTGAAGGATATCCGATTGGCGCATATTACGGACTGAAAGCAATAGGTATATACCGTACGGAAGCAGACCTGAACCGCACCAACAGTAAAGGAGAAGTAATCAAGCAAGATGGGACGATGCCCGCTTTGGGAGATATCATGTACGAAGATACCGACGACAGTGGAAATGTGACTTCGGATGACAGGGTGATTATTGGTAATCCGTTCCCAAAAATGAGTTATTCGTTCAATCTGGGTTTCTCGTGGAAAGGGATAGACGTCAGTACGTTCTGGCAGGGAGTTGCCGGTATATATCGCTACAACTGGTCGCAGGCTACTATCTCCAATGGTGGCAATATGACCACGGAATGGCTCGATAGATGGAGCGAAGGCAATCCGAACGGTAGTATGCCGCGTCTGGGTAACACCGAGAACGAAGTATATTCTTCTTTCTGGTTGAAGAAATCGGATTATCTCAGGTTGAAGAACATGGAAATCGGTTATACTTTTCCTGCTCATTGGTTGAAGGGAATCGGCGTGCAGAATGTACGCTTCTATGTGGCGGGAACAAACCTATTGACATTTACTCCTTTGAAAAATTATGATCCGGAAAAAAGCAGCGGGGATATGCGGAATGATGTGCATCCCAATACCCGTACTTATTCTTTCGGCGTGAATGTGAAATTTTAAAAATAAATGAAGATGAAACTAATAAATACATACATCCTTTTGGTGTGCGCAACGATTGCGGTTACATTGCATTCTTGCTCCGACAGTTTCTTGCAGAGAGATTCTTTGGTAGCTGTGTCATCCGGAACATTCTGGACCAGTGAAGATGATGCGTTAAGTGGATTGGCGGCTTGTTATGACGGATTACAGAATAACTTTCTGTACAATGGAGATCTTTATAAAGGAGGAGGGCCGTTGGCTATGGATTGTATGACAGATAATGGCGGACATTTTAATTGGACGGGATGGATGCCGGGATATGATATTTGTAACGGTATTCACACATCCAGTTCCTAGATGGTGACATCATATTGGATGGGGGCTTATGAAGAAATAAAAAGATGTAATGCGTTGATTGGTAACATTGACAAAGTGCCGATGGATGCTTCAAAGGTTGAAATTTATAAAGCGGAAGCTGTGGTACTCCGTTCCTTAATGTATACGAATCTGACAATGTTGTATCATGATGTACCTTATTTTACCTCTATACAAAGCGTTACAGATGCGAAAGCTGCAAAAACAGACCGCGCCACTATTGTAGCAGATGTGATGAAAGATTTGAAAGATGCGGCGAAAGTTCTTCCTCCGACGGCTTCTTCATGGGGAAGGATGACCAAAGGAGCGGCGTTATCATTATTGGGGCGACTGGCACTCTACAATGAGAAATGGGACGAAGCTATCAGCGCATATCGCCAAGTAAAGGAGTTGGGATATTCATTATACAAAACAGGGGATAATCCGTATATGGATCTGTTTACCGAAGCAAACGAGCAATGCAATGAAATCATTATGAGTGTTCGGTATGAAGGTCCCGGCAAAGAAGAAGGTAACGCGATGGCCCCGCATTATGACGCTCCTTTGGAGGCTATGAATGGAACGATTGATTTGGCGGATGCCTTTTATGATATAACTACCGGTAAACCGACTACGGATAAAAAGATTGTAAATGGGTTGACAACCGAAGGAAAACCTGATTTGTGGGATCCTAATACTACTCGTTATAACAATCGTGACCCTCGTCTGAAAGTAACATTGTTTACCCCGTGGGATGGTTGGAACGATAAATGGCCTAATGCTTATGGTGGATCTGCCCCTTCTAACTCAACTCTTTATGTCTTGAAATATTTTAATCCTTCTTTAAGTAGCTCCGGCTCTTTTGATAGCGGGCAGGATTTTTATATCATACGTTATGCGGAAGTCTTGCTCTCGTTGGCTGAAGCATTGGTGGAAAAAGGTGGTTATAGTTATGATGAAGTAGTAGGATTGGTCGATGAAGTAAGAAACAGGGTGAAGATGCATACAGTGGGAGAGATAGAAAGTAAAAACGGACAGTTGGATCAAGCGGGATTGAGAGAGGTGATTCGCCACGAACGCAGAGTGGAAACTGCTTTTGAGGGCTTACGCTTATTTGACCTTTATCGTTGGAAAGAGTTGAAGAATGCAGTGGATCGGATTAATAAGGAAGCTGCGGATAATCAACTTCAATATGAATATCGCAATTATCGGGGCGAAATGGAATACGTATGGCCGATACCGTTGCATGAGACGGATGCAAATCCGAATCTGGAACAAAACGAATTATGGAAATAAACGAAAGTAATCAATAAAGAAAAAGATAATGAAGAAGTGTAATGAATTGATTTTTTTGTTCATATCTTCTTTTCTGTTTTCATTGATCGGTTGTGGTAGCACAACCGACAATGAGGTTCCGGGTGAGAAGATAAGCGTAACTCTTTCTATGACAATAGACAAGATTGACAGTCACGAAGTTACTTCTACTATTGAGGTAAAGGCTGCGGGAACGGGCGACTTGTCCGTTCAGGATAAAGGAATCTGTTATTCGCAGGGAGTAGTGACGCCTACGGTTTCGGATGAAAAATCGGTGTATTCTGGTTCGGGAAAGAATGATTTCTCTTCTTTCAAGATGAAACTGGAAGGGTTGTCCGAGAATACTTCCTACTATATCAGACCCTATCTCAAAGTAGGTGATAAGGAGTATTATGGCTATGCGCAACAAGTGAAAACGTTAGGCGCAGGCAAAGAATACCATCCTTTGGATAAAGATGAAGCGATAACGGATTATGACGGTTATCAATTAGCCTGGTCTGACGAATTCAATATCGATGGTAAGCCAAGCAACGAATGGAGCTACGAAACCGGTTTTGTGCGCAATGAAGAATTGCAATGGTATCAAGAAAAGAATGCGAGTGTCAGCAACGGTTGCCTGATTATTGAAGGAAAGAAAGAGAAAGTAGTGAATCCCAACTATCAGGCAGGAAGTGAAGACTGGAAAACGAACCGGAATGTGGCGGAGTATACATCCAGTTCGCTGACTACCCAACACAGCCATGTCTTCAAATATGGCCGTTTTGAGGTTAGGGCAAAACTACCTTCTGCAGAAGGCTCATGGCCGGCAATCTGGACACTGGGTAATACATGGGATTGGCCGATGAATGGAGAAATTGATATTATGGAGTGTTATTTGGTCAATGGCAAGCGGAATATATTGGCGAATGCTTGTTGGAGCTCTCCGCAACAATGGGTAGCTGTTTGGAATCGTTCTACAACTCTTCTTACTCATTTCATTGACAGAGATGCCGACTGGATGAATAAATATCATGTATGGCGTATGGATTGGGATGCCAGCAAGATTTGTATCTATTTGGACGGTGAGTTGTTAAATGAAATAAATTCGTCAGAAACTCAAAATCAAGGTTGGAATGGTAATACAGAAAATCCTTTCAGTAATGATATAGATGGATTCGGACATTATATCTTACTAAATTTAGCTATCGGAGGTAATGGCGGAGACCCTTCCAATTCTCTCTTTCCCATGAGATATGAGGTTGATTATGTAAGAGTCTATCAGAAAAAGTAATTGGTAATAACATAGACGAAAGTTTTATATAGTTTTTTAATAGGTATTTTGCACCATTCCGGGGAAATCATAATTGTAATGTTTCCTCGAAATGGCTTTTTTATAATCAATTAAATGAAAAGTTTTATGGAAAATTCATGTAATGATGAATTGTTTTGTTCATTGAAAGATGAACTTCGTGAAGTAAATGCACAAATCAATGTGCATAGTGAAAAATTAATGGATCTGCTCGACCAAAAAAAAGAATCGTCAGTCAACTGACTCGAGAGATGTCGCATCTCACGCCTGTCATCATCGAGTATCGGGGAAATCCGAAGCAATATGTCTCTGTTGTGCTCGATGCCATCAATCGGGGTAGGTTGACGTATGACGGAATAGCAAATTGCGAACAGACTTTTCGTGCGTTAGCAAGCGTTGTAGATGTGATAAGCCTAGGAATGGGAAAACGCTTAGTGTAGAGACGCTGGTGTCTTATGAGAAGAAAAAGCGTGCCGGAGAATTTGAGGAAAAATAATATAAAATAAAAAGACGATTGTTGTATAGTTGAACAACAATTCGTATATTGACCTCCAAAGAAAGAAATTGAAAAAGCAAAGATATTAAGAAAGGAGTATTATGGAAGCAAAAACAAATGAGGAATTCTTTAACGTCAGCGCATTAATAGATGAGCGTTTTGGTAAGGAAGGAACTGTTACTCGTGCGGAAGCAGAAGAAAAAGCGTATGCTTTCTACACCGGGCAAATTATCGAAGACGCAAGGAAAAAGGCTAAGATTACTCAAGCAGAATTAGCTCGGCGTATCGGTTCCGACCGTTCTTATATTTCAAGAGTGGAAAGTGGTCAGACAGAACCTAAGGTTTCTACCTTCTATCGCATCATGAATGCGTTAGGTTGTAGGATCGAATTTTCGATGTCTTTATAAAAAGCGATTAAAAAAAACATGGTGGGAAATTTGAAAAAGATAACTGTCTTTTTCAATTTCCCACCGTTTTTTTGAGGAAGAAAAAGGAAAAGGTGAGGGTAGGTGAGGGTAAATTTCTAACATTCGTATTTTTTTTTAGAAGAAAATAGAAGAATAGAAATAAGAAATATAAAAATGAAAAGTTGCAAAAGTACCCTCACCAACCCTCACCTTTTTGCGTGCGAAGGAGATGAAATCTTATTCATATAGCCTGTTTGATTTCACCTGTTCCGTATCAATAATGAATACAGTGTATCTTCTCCCGTTTTTTCCCTTATGAAATTCGAAGCCATGTTTGGACATCACTTTTCCTAGTTGGGCTTTGGTTCCATGAGAATATTGATACCCCGTCCGTTCGCGAATCAATTCCGCAATTTCAGTGACCGTCAGATAATGCACCTTTTCGAAACGTTCCGGTTTGCGGATATGTGTCAACACCAGTTCTTCTTCCGGTGAGTGGAAAATGAAATCCTCGTTGTTCTCTTCAATCCGTGAGTTTTCCGACTGGGTGAACCAATACTGATACCCCGGCTTGTTGAGCAGATACTTGATTTGTGCATACAACTGCGCGTAGTTTATTTTGATAAACTCCATCGAGTTGACATGAAAGCAGAGAAAACGGCGGTTACCTGTGGTGTCGTGAAGCACTTCCTGATAATTGCATGTGCCGGCAAAAGAAGCCGTGTGAGGGAAGTTCTGTGAACGCCGCGCGTATGGCAGGCGGATGCTGATTACTTTGCGGGTAACCAAATCCTTGAAGATATTCAGTTCCCGTCCGTTCATCCCTTCAAACTCATCCAGATTGATAAGCATCGCCTGCGCTATTTTGGCCAGATCATCCTTGTTGTTCGGGTTGATAAGACCGGTAGAAAGATAGGCGCGCAATTCGGGCGGCAGCAGGTTGTTGATAAACGTAGTCTTTCCGATGTTCTGTATTTCGCTGCAAAGCAACAAAACAGTGTGGTTCACCACATCGTCTTGTGTGGCGGCAGCGCACATTCCCACCAGATAACGTTCCAGACATTCTACCCAAAATTTCTGGTGACTAGTATGCACGCTGTTGGCAAGGATACCGATATAATCCGTTCCGTCCCATTCAGGCAGCGAGTCTAAATATCGCGAATAGGATGGTAAGTGCTGCTGAAGTCGGAGTAGATCAGATTTTGAATTGTTTTGACGGTGCACGAATAGCCTAGTTCGTTCATCTCCATCCAAATGCTGTTTTCCATCATTTCGTCGAGAATATGGAAAGGTTCCGGTTGCTCCGTGTCCGTTTTCCTTCTGCGATATTCCATGATATGAAGCACTTCGTTGTAGCGTGTATCGTAATTTTCTTTGATATGTTGCTCAATCTGTAATATTCGCTTCTGCGTACTATTCAGCTTGCGGGTGTCGAATTCCTCATTGTGTCCGTAAGCACTCCCGATCAGTGCGTCCATTTCATCCGCGGGAAGATCGGTGAACTGGCTCTTGATAAAAGCTGCCGCCTCTTCCTGGGGGACGCCGTAGCGATTGTACATACAAGCCAGGCAATGCAGGTAGTTGTTCCGGTTGCCGGTGACGTACTTTTCGGATTTATTGTGATAATAGTTCAGAGTCACCATTAAGGAAGCGTGCGAGGAATGGTAGTTGAGTGCCACTTGTTCGGTGAGGGGATTGTTGTCTGGTGCTGTCGTCTTTTTCTTTTTGCCGGATGCCCTTTTCTTCTTTTGAGACTTGAAGAACATCGGTGGCTGTTCCACGATGACAGCTGTGGCATCGGGATTGAAATAAATATCCGGATCGTAAGAGAACAGGCAAGTGCGGCTGACATCTTGTCCGGAAGTGTCGACCTCAACTCCGCAGAGCTGGGCATAAAAGGAAGCGATTTTGTGATAAGCGGCATGATGGAAATCTTCAATTTCCTGAATCGTTTCGGGCAATGTCCCGTCCGTCCGGCATACACGTACCACGATTTTCAGTCCCATTCCTTTGGGACTGATGAAAGCGATGCGGGTGTGGGCACACTTTTTTGCCAGTGCGAGGATGCGTGCCAATGCTTCCTGTGTCTGATGGTCGATGTCTACCACGATGTATCCCAGATACTTGACGAGAGTTGCGTTTGAACGTCCTCCCCGGTAGTTGGCTGAAAAGGTGATTTCCGGTAGTTCTATTTTCTTTTCGTTTGCTGCTTTCTCGCCTTGTTCCGCGAAGATTCGGCGCACGTCCTCCACTGTTTCCCGGTATGTGCCGTTGCTGATGGCCGATACGATTTCTTCTTCTGTCATTTCGGCTATGACGCGGTAAAAGTCTTGAAAGATGGTAAAATGCTCCATGTTGGTTTGTTCTTTTTAATTTGCGGTTGCAAAGAAATTTGTTTGTAAAATAATAGAATGGAACTTTTCGTTTTTTTGATTAAGTTCCTAGGGTTCTCCCAAATAGCGTATGATCGTTGCCACTTGCCGGGGAGAGAGAAGGCGGTTGCGGGCACGATAGCCTTCTTGTTCGAGTTCTTGCAGGAGCGGAAGGTTGTAGACAATCCAACGACGTAGTATTTGTAAGGCTACTTTGAGACATACGTTGGGGTTGTAAAGATGAGCTAGTTCCGACTTTTTATAAGTGCGGATATGAAACGGCTGATCCGGATAATACATGATGAATGATATTTGGTTTATGCTATAAAGTTACTGAAAATTAATGGTTTATTAAAAGAATAACGTCATTATTATTCATAGAATATCAGGAAACTTCGTTGGGGAATCCGGAGGGTGAAAAATGTGTTATCTTTATGTCGTTAACAAATAAGGAACGCGTTCGAAATGTGTGAAATCTTAAAATTATTTTATTATGGCAATGACAGTAACTTATTCAGTAGTGCCGCGCAAGAATCCTGCCAAAAAGGATGAGTCGGCAAAGTATTACGCGCAGGCACAGGCTTCGGGAGAGTTGGATTTTGAAGAGTTGTGCGAGGGAATCACGAGTCGGTCTACCTGTACGGAGACAGATGTGCGTGCCGCCATTTCGGGTATTCTTTATGAGGCGAAGCGTGCGTTGAAAGCGGGAAGAATAGTCCGGCTGGGTGATTTGGGCAGTTTGCAGATCGGGTTGAACAGTGAAGGAGCTGTGTCGGTCAAGGAGTTTTCAAGTTCGCTGATTACGGCTGCCCATATTATTTTCCGTCCCGGAAAGACGTTGGCGGACATCACGAAGATTCTTAGCTACCAACAGGTAACGACGCGTGCGGTGGCCCAAACGGGCGGTAGCGGCAATGAAGGAGAAGACGATGACAAAGGTTCCGGTGGCGGTTCAGACGGTGGTGGAAGCGGAGAAGCTCCGGATCCGGCAGCATGATAACTTTAATATTAGATCAAATGAAAGAAATTGTAACTAAGATTTTGGATGTAATCATGTTCCTTGTGCCTTTCTTCGGAAAAAGAAAGCGGAACAGAATTGTGAGAGAGGTGCGCTTCAATGCTACCCATAAGGAAGTGTGTAATGTGAAAACAACGGAAAGGGAAAAGGACGATGAGAAAGATTAGTCTGATTGTGATTCACTGCTCTGCTACCCGTGCTGATCGCGACTTCACGGCGAAGGATGTGGACACTGCCCATCGCTTTCGGGGCTTTTCTTGTTGGGGGTATCATTATTATATCCGCAAGTCGGGACAGATAGAACCGATGAGGGATGAAGATACGGTGGGTGCTCATGCACGCGGTTTTAATGCGATTAGTTTAGGGGTGTGCTATGAAGGCGGGCTGGATGAGAACGGAAAGGCAGCGGATACACGTACTTCCCGCCAGAAAGAGGCGATGCATCGTCTGGTAAGCGAGTTGTTGCAGCGTTATCCGGATGCAAAGGTGGTCGGTCACCGGGACTTGAGCCCTGACACTAATTATAATGGAATTGTAGACCCCTGGGAACGGATCAAAGAGTGTCCCTGTTTTGAAGTGAAAGCAGAGACATGGTGATTTTTATCCTATTTATTACTGTGGTGGTTAATTGACCACCACAGTAGTGAAATACTCTTTAAATACCTCCGCGGCTTTTTCAAGTTGTTCGGGGGTATTTTCTTTTACGTCTTTCAGTTTGTATTCCTGCTCCATCGCTTCATACTTATGTACGCCTAATGTATGATAAGGCAGGATTTCCACTCGTTGCACCATCTTATATTTTCCCAGAGCCTCTCCTAAACGGCGGATGTCTCTTCGAAATCGCTGTATCCGGGCACTAATACATAACGCAGCCAGAAAGGTTTCTCGTTTTCTTCCAGCCATGCTGCCGTGCGGATGGTTTGCTCGTTACTTCTTCCGGTCAGTGCCTGATGGCGTGCCGGATTGAACTCTTTAATATCCAGCAATACAAGATCCGTCAGTTTGAAAAGTTCTTCTACTTCTTCGTTCCAGATACCGCCGTTGCTGTCTATGCATACATGTATTCCCTTTTCTTTCAGTTCACGCACCAGGGGAACCAGTGCTTTGGCCTGAAACGTAGGTTCTCCTCCGGAGAAAGTGACTCCTCCGCGTTTCCCGAAAAAAGGACGTTGGCTCATAGCCATGCGGACGATTTCTTCCGGTGGGGTAGGTGTACCTCCTTTTCCGGCTATCGTGTCGGGATTGGCACAATACAGGCAGCGGAAATTGCATCCTTGAAGAAAAACGACGAGCCGTAAGCCCGGCCCGTCGAATGTTCCCATACTTTCGTATGAATGTACGTTTATCGTCATATTGAGTAGATCTGATTACATACGTTCGTGGAAGCTACGGCTGATTACTTCCAATTGATGTTCGCGGCTCAACTTCACGAAGTTTACGGCATAACCGGAAACACGGATGGTAAGCTGCGGATATTTTTCCGGATGCTCCATGGCGTCGTAAAGCATCTCACGGTTCAGCACATTTACGTTCAAGTGGTGAGCGCCTTTGGTGAAGTAACCATCCATCATTGTCACCAGATTTTCTACGCGATCCTCTTCAGTAGCTCCCAGTGATTTCGGAACGATGGAGAAGGTGTTGCTGATACCGTCTTGTGAGTCGCGGTAACGCAATTTCGCTACGGAACTCAAAGAGGCGATAGCACCGTTCTTGTCACGTCCGTGCATCGGGTTGGCTCCCGGAGCAAAAGCGACACCTTTGGCGCGTCCGTCGGGAGTAGCACCTGTTTTCTTGCCATACATCACGTTGGAAGTGATGGTGAGCAAAGACAGAGTAGGACGGGCATTTTTGTAAACCGGAAGTTTCTTCAATTCTTCGCTGAAGAAATAGACCAGGTCAACACCCAGGTGGTCTACCTTGTCGTTGTCATTACCGAAGCAAGGGAATTCGCCTTGAATATCGAAACCTTCTGTCAGACCGATGTCGTTGCGGCGTGCGGTTACTTTGGCATATTTGATGGCCGACAGTGAATCGAGGGCGATAGAAAGTCCGGCTACACCGTAAGCAAGGTTGATGCGTGGGTTGGTATCTACAAGAGCCATTTGGGCTTTTTCGTAGTAATACTTATCATGCATATAATGGATGATGTTCATCGCTTCGTTGTAAACACGGGCGATTTCTGTCAATACCTTCTTGTAGTTGCTCATTACTTCTTCGAAGTTCAGTGTGTCGCTGGTTAGTACGGGGATATTTTTCACCATTACCGTACCGGTGTTTTCGCAACGTCCGCCGTTGATGGCAAGCAGCAGGGCTTTTGCCAGGTTGCAACGTGCGCCGAAGAATTGGATTTGTTTTCCGATTTCCTGATAAGATACGCAGCACGCGATTCCGTAGTCGTCAGACTGGCGCACTTCACGCATCAGGTCGTCGTTTTCATATTGGATGGAAGAAGTGTCGATAGATACTTTTGCGCAGAATTCTTTGAATCCTTCCGGCAGTTCCGGGCTCCACAATACAGTCAGGTTCGGTTCCGGTGAAGGGCCGAGGTTGTAGAGTGTTTGCAGGAAGCGGAAAGAAGTCTTTGTCACCTTGGTGCGTCCGTCGTTGAGGCGTCCGCCCAGAGATTCGGTTACCCATGTCGGGTCGCCGGCAAAGATGTCGTTGTAAGATTGCATACGCAGGTGGCGCACCATACGCAGTTTGATGACAAACTGGTCGATCAGCTCCTGTGCGAAAGATTCTGTGATGGTTCCTTTGCTCAATTCATATTCCATATAAATGTCGAGGAACGAAGAGACGTTACCCAGTGACATGGCAGCACCGTCTTGTTCTTTTACGGCAGCAAGGTAAGCCATGTACACCCATTGTACTGCTTCTTGTGCGGTGTAGGCAGGACGGCTCAAGTCGAGTCCGTAGTATTCGCCCATTACCTTCATGTCCTTCAATGCCTTGATTTGCTCTGCCACTTCTTCGCGCAGGCGGATGCGGGCTTCGGTCATCGGACCGGTAAGGTTACGCAAATCTTCTTTTTTTGCCTCAATCAGTCGGTCGATACCATAGAGAGCCATACGGCGGTAGTCGCCGATGATACGTCCGCGGGCATAGTTGTCAGGAAGTCCGGTGAGGAATCCCAGAGAACGGAACGAACGGATTTCTTCGGTATATACGTCAAATACTCCGTCGTTGTGCGTCTTGCGGTAGTGAGTGAATATATCTTTTACACGGTCGTCCACTTCCACGCCGTTTTCGTGGCAGGCTTTGCTCACCACGTTGATACCTCCGAAAGGTTTGATTGCACGTTTCAGAAGTTCGTCTGTTTGCAGACCGACGATCAGTTCGTTTTCTTTGTCGATATATCCGGCTTTATGAGAAGTGATGGTTGAGACGGTGACATTATCCAGTGAGCGTACTCCGTTATTGGCTCTTTCTTCTGCCAGTGCTTCGAGGCAGCGGTTCCATACAGCTTTTGTGCGTTCGGTAGGTCCTTCGAGGAAAGAAGCATCTCCATAATACGGAGTGATGTTGTGACTAACGAAATCTCTTACGTTGATTTCTGTGCTCCAAAGACCGTCTTTAAAGATCTTATTTAATTCCATAAATGATAAAATTAGAGGTTGTAGTTATCCTTTTCTTTAGAGCGCACAAAGTTACAACGTTTTTTCATATAATCAGCATAAATATGCTCTATTTTATGCTTTTCAACATAAAATACCTAGATATTGCTATTCTTTGGAAATGATGTTCGTGATTTTTTTTGTGAAAACTCTTGTAAGTTTAAAATATATTCGTACCTTTGCACCGCTTTTAACGAAAAGCACTTCTGATAAAGAAGTTTTGGAGAGGTGGCAGAGTGGTCGATTGCGGCGGTCTTGAAAACCGTTGTACTGCGAGGTACCCGGGGTTCGAATCCCTGTCTCTCCGCTAGAAAGCAGCTTTTTGCTGCTTTCTGTTTTTATGGAGAGTTTTTTCTCTAGTTGGTAATTGTAAGGAGAGGTGCTCGAGTGGTTGAAGAGGCACGCCTGGAAAGCGTGTATACCCCTAAAGGGTATCACGAGTTCGAATCTCGTTCTCTCCGCATCATTTTTTACATTTTAATATTAATGAACGGCTGTTTTGACTTATCAAGGCAGCCGTTTGTTTTATATTGTTTTCGGGAATTCGGTTATTCCAATTCTTCAATAATCTTCTTTACATCTACCGGTTGTAATCGACCATATACCTTCTCGCCGATCATCACTACCGGAGCCAGTCCGCAGGCGCCTACACAACGCAGACAGTCTAATGAGAACTTTCCGTCCGGGGTAGTGTCACCGACTTCGATACCTAATACACGTTTGAACTCTTCCAGCAGTTTTTCTGAACCACGTACATAACAAGCTGTACCCATGCAAACAGAGATGGGATGTTTTCCTTTGGGAGTCATGGTAAAGAAAGTATAGAAAGTGACGACACCATACACTTTCGATACGGGAATTCCAAGTTTGGAAGCGATAATCCGTTGCGTTTCCTCGGGTAGATACCCTTGCAAATGCTGTGCCTCATGCAAAATATTGATAAGTTCGCCCGGTTTGTTTCCATGCTTGTCGCAGATCGTTTTGATTTGCTCTGCCATGTCACAGGCTAGTTTGATATCTGACATAATACTCTTCATTTAAAAGTTAATCAATCGCTTTGTTGAAATAATGCGTATGCAGGAGAGTTTCCGATTTCTCACCTAGCGGTTTGCCGAGATAATCCTCGTATAATGTCTTGATATACGGATTCTCGTGCGATTTGCGCAAAGGTTTGTTGGCGTCTTCACGGTAAAGTGCGTTGGCGCGTGCATAGAGTATTTCCGAGTTGCCGTGATGCAAAGGCTGCCCGCCGCCACCGATACAGCCTCCGGGGCAAGCCATAATTTCGATTACATGATATTCGTTGTGCCCGTTCCGTATATCTTCCAGTAGATGACGAGCGTTGCCTAGTCCGTGTGCAATGCCTACTTTTAATTCAAATCCGTTTAGGTTAATGGTAGCACGACGGACGCCATTTAGTCCGCGTACCTGTTCGAAATTTACATTTTTCAAAGGTTCTCCGGTATAGATTTCATAGACAGAACGGAGGGCGGCTTCCATTACACCACCTGTTGTTCCGAAAATGACACCGGCACCTGTCGATTCACCCATCGGGTTGTCGAATGGGCTGTCCAGTACGAGAGGGAACCCGATATTGGCACGTTTAATTAGTCGTGCCAGTTCACGGGTAGAGATAGAATAATCCACATCGGGGATACCGTTCACTTTGAATTCATCACGTGCACATTCGTACTTTTTAGCCAGACAAGGCATGATAGATACGACAACCAGTTTTTCTCTGGGTATGCCCATTTTCTCCGCCCAATAGGATTTGGCAATGGAACCGAACATCTGTTGTGGGGAGCGGGCGGTGGACGGAATGTCCAGCATGTCCGGGAAATGATGTTCGAAGAAGTTGACCCATGCCGGACAGCAGGAAGTCAGGATAGGTAATCGTACGGATTTATCTCCGTTGAGATAACGTGTCAGGCGGTTCAGAATTTCAGAACCCTCTTCCATAATGGTAAGGTCGGCTGCAAAATCAGTATCGAATACATAGTCGAATCCCAGTTCGCGAAGTGCATACACCATTTTTCCGGTTACCAGAGTGCCGGGAGGAAATCCGAATTCTTCACCTAGGGCCGCCCGTACGGCAGGTGCGGTCTGCACAATCACTACTTTGTCCGGATTAGCCAGATCGTCGAGCAGACGGTTGGTGTAGTCACGTTCTGTTAATGCGCCTACGGGACAGACAGCCACGCACTGACCGCAGTAAGTACATTCACTTTCCGTCATCATTCGGTCAAAGGCAGGAGCGATGGTTGTATTGAATCCGCGACGGATGGCACCCAATGCTCCGACCGTCTGTACATCATTGCAAACACTTTCACAACGGCGACAGAAAATGCATTTATCCATATTACGGACGATAGAAGCGGTAATTTCCCGTTTGCGGGGGGACAGCTCACCGCCATTGAAAGGCATTTCGCGAATGTTGAAACGCAGTGCTAACGTTTGGAGCTCGCAGTTGCCGCATTTAGGGCAAGTGAGGCAGTCATTGGGGTGATCCGAAAGGATCAGTTCAGCCACCACTTTGCGAGCGTTCATTACGCGCAGGGTACTGGTTTTTACTACCATGCCCTCCGTGCAACGGGTAGCGCAGGCAGGAGCCAGGTTGCGCCGTCCCATCACTTCAACCACACAAATACGGCAGGAAGCCGGATTATTTTTTATACAGGTTCCTTTCAGGTCGATATGACACAGCGTAGGTATATTGATACCGATTTTGATAGCGGCTTCAAGAATAGTGCTTCCCTCGGGCACAGTGATGAAATGACCGTCTATCTGGAGAGTAATTTGTTTTTCTTCCATAGTAAATAAGATTTTAGCAGACAAGAATAGCGTTGAATTTGCAGCGTGCCATGCACATGCCGCACTTGATACATTTATCAGGAGCAATGACATGTGGCTTGCGCACCAGCCCGCTGATAGCATCCGCCGGACAGTTTTTGGCGCATAGATGACAACCAATGCAACGTTCCGGACTGATGGTATATGTTAATAGTGATTTACATTGCTTGGAACGACAAGTCTTATCCCGTACGTGTTCCATATATTCATCGTAGAAGTTATCCAATGTGGATAAAACGGGATTCGGAGAGGTTTGTCCCAGTCCGCAGAGGGCCGTATCTTTGATGACTTGTCCCAAAGTGGCAAGTGTGTCCAGGTCTTTTTCTGTGCCTTTTCCTTCTGTAATCTTGTTCAGTAGTTCCAACAGACGTTTGTTTCCAATGCGGCAAGGTGTGCATTTCCCGCAGGACTCTTCCACTGTAAAATCCAGATAAAAGCGGGCTACGGATACCATGCAGTCGTCCTCATCCATGACAATCATCCCTCCTGAACCCATCATGGAACCGGCCGAGAGAAGGTTGTCAAAGTCAATGGGAGTGTCCAGATGTTTTTCTGTCAGACAGCCGCCTGACGGTCCTCCTGTTTGTACAGCTTTGAACTTCTTTCCGCCTTTGATGCCTCCTCCGATTTCGTAGATTACTTCCCGAAGAGTAGTTCCCATCGGCACTTCGATCAGTCCGACATTATTAATCTTTCCGGCAAGAGCAAACACTTTGGTTCCTTTGGAACGTTCTGTGCCAATCGTTGCAAACCAGTCGGCTCCTTTGGTTAGAATAATGGGAATATTGGCAAGCGTTTCCACATTATTTACATTGGTTGGTTTTCCCAGATAACCGGATTCGGCAGGGAAGGGAGGTTTCAGAGTCGGCTCTCCTCGTTTTCCTTCCATCGAATGAATAAGGGCAGTTTCTTCTCCGCAGACAAAAGCTCCGGCTCCGTATCGTATTTCTATGTCGAAACTGAAATCTGTTCCTAAGATATGATCTCCCAGTAATCCGTATTCGCGCGCCTGATTGATAGCTGTTTTCAGTCGGTTGATAGCTAACGGATATTCGGCACGGATATATACTAATCCTTTGGTGGACCCGATGGAATAACCGCAGACACACATCGCTTCTACAATCGAATGTGGGTCGCCCTCCATAATGGAACGGTCCATGAATGCACCGGGATCTCCTTCGTCGGCGTTACAAACCACGTATTTGACATCTGACTGTTGCTTGTTGGCAAATTCCCATTTCAGTCCCGTCGGGAAACCGCCACCACCACGTCCGCGAAGTCCCGAACGTTTGATAATATCAATAACGTCCGTCGGCTTTTTGTTAAGCAGGCAATCGGCCAATGCAAAGTATCCTTCACGGGCGATATACTCTTCAATATTTTCGGGATCGATAAAACCACAGTTACGCAATGCGATGCGGAGTTGTTTCCGGTAGAAATCCATGTGCTTGGAGTCGCTGACGGTATGTTCCGTTTTGGGATCTACATACAGCAACCGTTCGATTCTTCGTCCTCCGATGATATGCTCGTTGATGATTTCTTCCGCATCTTCGGGAGTGACTTGGGTGTAAAAGGTATTATCGGGGATAATTTTCACGATAGGACCTTTTTCACAGAAGCCGAAACAGCCTACGGTGATGACTTCTACTTTGTCGGTGATTTCGTTCTTTTGGATGGCTTTTAGAAGATTGTCTGTAATACCCTGGCTGGAAGATGCCTTACAGCCTGTACCACCGCAGATCAGAATCTGAAGATGTTGCGCACCGGATGCCAGTCCGTAACACTTTTCAGTCACCTTTTCATTACTTTCTTCGCGCAATGAAAGATTGTGCTCTGCTCTCTTCCTGATTGTTGCCAAATCATGGATAGATAAAATTTTCATAAGTATCAGAATTGTTAGTCGGTTTTTTGCAAATATAATTCTTTGTTTGAAATAACAGCGTAGTCTCGTACAAATAAAATTGTTCTTTGACGGAGGATTTAGGTAAATAAATCTCTATCTTCGTATTTAATAGGTATCAAACCTAAAAAAAGAAAATTGAAGTATGAGACGAATTTTACTTGGACTATGTTTTCTATCCTTTCTGAACAGCGCATCCGGACAAGAGATTCCTTTGCCGGAAAAGATGCCGCAGACACATCCGCGGGTACTGACTACTCCGGCGGGAAAGCAGGAAACATGGAAGCTGATTAAAAAAGAAGAATGGGCGAAAGATGTTTTCAATAAATTGAAGGAACGGACGGAAGTATATACGAACCTGACGGATGCTCAACCGGCGTGGTTGCTGTCTCGTTTGGCAATGTACTGGAAGTCTCATGCCACGGAAGTATATGTGAAAGGTGAAACGTTCGACCATGCAGGTGGTGAAAAAGCTCCTTATCCCACTGTGCGTTACACAGGAACCCGTGGCACAGCTGCTACCCACGGCCGTCCCAAATTGGCGGATGTCGTTCCTTATGATGATGAGGATGGGAATGTCACTTTCTGCAATAATGCACTTCCCGACCGTCCTATGGAGAGTGTACACCCATCCAAAACAGGCCGGAATATTGAAAGCCTGAACTGCGAAATCCTGGGAATTGCCCGTGATGCCGCTTTCCTTTATTGGATGACGGATGAAGAGAAATTCGCTAAACTTGCCGCGGGGGTCTTTGATACATATATGACAGGTATTTATTATAGAAACGTGCCCATCGACCTGAATCACGGCCATCAGCAAACATTGGTAGGATTGACTTCTTTCGAAGTCATCCATGAAGACGCACTCCATATCGCTGTCCCTTTATACGATTTTCTATATAATTATCTAAAGGCCAATTACCCGGATAAAATGGAAATCTACGCCGGAGCTTTTAAGAAATGGGCGGATAATATCATAGCGAACGGTGTACCTCATAACAACTGGAATTTGCTACAGGCACGGTTTATTATGAATGTCGGATTGGTATTGGAAGACAATAAAGAATATGCCGACGGAAAAGGACGTGAATATTATATCGACTATGTGATGAACCGTTCCAGCATCCGCCAATGGAGTCTGACGCAATTGGCAGATTATGGTTTCGATATAAATACGGGAATTTGGGCAGAATGTCCGGGATATAGCAGTGTGGTAATCAATGATTATGCCAATTTTGTGAATCAGTTTGATACGAATCTGCAATATGATTTGGTGAAAGCAATGCCTGTATTGTCGAAAGCGGTAGCAACCACTCCCCAATATCTGTTTCCCAACCGTATGATTTGTGGCTTTGGAGATACGCATCCGGGATATTTGAGTACGAACTTCTTTATCCGTATGATACAGAATGCACAGGCGAACGGGAAGAAAGAACAGGAAAACTATTTCACGGCTTTATTGAAATGCCTGAACCCGGATTTGGGAAATGATAAAACAGAAAAGAAGAATGTGCGTGTATCTGTCAATTCTTTCTTTGAAGATAAACCGCTGGCGCTAAATCCCAAAGTGCAGCCGGGAAAGATAGAAGATTATGTTTCTCCTTTGTTTTATGCTCCCAATGTGTCATGGCTGGTACAGCGCAACGGTATGCATCCGCGCAACAGTTTGATGATTTCGTTGAATGGCAGTGAAGGGAACCACATGCACGCTAACGGCATTTCGATGGAACTTTATGGAAAAGGATACGTACTGGGGCCGGATGCAGGTATCGGGCTTTTCCTGTATAGCGGACTGGATTATGCGGAATATTATTCTCAATTCCCCAGTCATAATACAGTTTGTGTGGATGGAATATCGAGCTATCCGGTGATGAAAAGTAATCATTCTTTTGATTTGCTTTCCTGTTTCCCGGCATCAGCGGAACCGGGCAAAGCATTTACGTCCGTTACTTACAGTAACCTTTATTTTCGTGAACCGGAAAGCAGGGCGGATCAGACCCGTATGATGAGTATTGTCACTACCGGGGCGGAGACGGGGTATTATGTCGATGTATTCCGCAGCCGGAAAGAGAAAGGAGGCGATAAGATGCACGATTACTTCTATCACAACCTTGGACAGACTTTGACATTGACGGCAGCAGATGGCAGCGACCTGAATCTCCAGTCTACGGAAGAACTCGCCTTTGCAGGCGCACATCTTTACGCTTATTCCTATTTATATGATAAGAAAGTGGCTGCAACCAATAAGGATGTCAAGGCAACTTTCACCATAGATATGAAAGATAAGGACGGCGATGATATATACATGAATCTTTGGATGAAAGGCGAACCGGATCGTGAAGTCTTTACGGCTTTGGCGCCAATGACCGAAGGGCTAAGCCGTACACCGAATATGCCCTATAATATAAAGGAGCAGCCGACGCTGACATTTGTTGCCCGTCAGCATGGAGAAGCTTGGAATCGTCCTTTTGTCTCGATATATGAACCGAGTACGAAAAAGGAACCGTCTGCTATTCAGTCCGTCTCTTACTTTGATGCAGAAGGAGCAGGTTTGGAAGACTTTGCCGGTATCTGTGTGAAAAGCAAAAACGGACGTATAGATCATATCTTCTCTCTATCTGATGCTGCACAAACCGCTATTTATCAAGGAATGAAAGTGAAAGCGGATTATGCTGTTATCAGCAATGAATATGCAGGAAACCGGACGTTGTTTTTAGGGAATGGGACCCAATTGGTTGCACCCGGGGTAATGATTCAGACCGACAATGCCGCTAATGTATTGCTCGAAAAGAAAGAAGGGAAATGGTATATTATTTCTTCTGCTCCCTGTACGGTTGTTATCGGCGATAAGAAGATAAAATCCGATGCTTCGTCGGAGCCTATGTTGTTGCGTATCTGATGTTTCATTGGTAATAAAGAAAAATTGTATATCTTATCCGTAGTATGGTATATTATGGCCTAAGATGGAAATTGTTGCAATAAAAAACAAAAAAAGCGTGTTTAAACGTTTTTAATACTATATTTTTTCTAATTTTGTGGCTTTCTGTCCAAGTAGTATATAAAATGGACAGTAAGCCCTTTTTTTGTGGGTAAATATTTAGTGGGAAATATTTAGTGGGAAATAAATGATGGTATATGTGATGAGAAATGGTCGCAGGGTAATAGCTGCGTTATCATTTCTGTTATTATGTTGTGGTGTACATGTGCACGCACAACGGGTGGCTGTAAAGACAAATGCATTGGGTTGGCTGACCGCCAGTCCGAATGTAGAAGCAGAATTTGTATTGGGTAGTCATGTCTCCTTGAACATGGGGATTGCTGCGAACCCAATCAGTACAGACAACTTTAAAACGACTTTCACGCATTTTCAGCCTGAAGTTCGTTACTGGCTAAATCGTCCGATGGTGAGTCATTTTCTTGGAATCACCGCTTTCGTGAATAATTTTGATATGATGGTAAAAGATGTGCATCACAAAGGCGATGCATACGCCGCCGGTTTGACCTATGGATACGCATGGGTGCTGGGCGATCATTGGAACATCGAAGCAACTGCCGGAGTGGGTGTGTTGCGCTACCGTCAGTTTAAGTATGATAAGGGTACTCCGAAACCGGGTGCGGTCAACGATAGTAAGACCACCATTGCACCTGTCAAACTGGGGGTATCCTTTGTTTATATTATTCGATAACGAACATTAGCTAGTCAGAAAAGAGAATGAAAATCAATTTGAAACGTGATAGATTAACAGGTATACTTCTCGTGGCGATGATGTTCGTCGGTATGAATGTATCCGCCCAACGGATCCGCGTGCAGGGGCATATCACAAACCCGCAGGGAAAAAGTGTTCCGAATGTAAATGTGTTGAATCCGGTCAATGACGAACGTATAGAAATGTCCGACGAGGATGGCCGTTACAGTGTCTTGGTTGAGAAAAACGGCTCGTTGAAGTTTACATGTGTCGGTTATGAAGACAAAACAGTGAAGGTGGCAGGAAAGCAGATTCTGAATGTAGTATTGAAAGATGCCGTCATCGAACTGGACGAAGTTACAATTACTTCCAAAGTGAAGGACAAAGTGATTCCGGAACCTACGGACATCGAAATCAAAGGTAATTATTTCCATCTGAAAACTCGTGTCCCGGTGCCTAAGGAGATGTTTAACTCACATCGTCGCTTGGTATTGCAGCCTTCCATTTATGATGTGACACTGAAAAAGCGTCTGTTGATGCGTCCTGTTGTATTCGACGGGGATACTTATAATACAACGCAAAATCGAATGTACGATTATGATATGGATAAAGATCCTTTGCACGATTACATCCGTGTGAAAACTACTTCTTCACGCAAGGGGGATATTATTGCTTACCATGATTCTATCTATATAGAATATCTGCAACATGACTACCGTGCAGATGTGCATCTGGCGATGGAAAATTACCGGAATATCATTTATCGTGACTCTTTCTCCATTGCACGCGGAACGGTCAACCCGCTTCGCTTCTTGGAGTATAAATTCTCCGCTTTCAGCCTGACGGACGAGAAATACCTTCCGAAACCCGTGATGCAGTTGCGGGATACGAAAGGTGAGGTAAACTTAACCTTCCTGGTAGGTAAAGCCGACCTGGATGATAAGAATCCACAAAATCAGGTGGAACTGAACCGGTTGAATCAGGAATTGCGTGGTATTGAGACGAACCCGGATGCCTCTTTGAAGAGTTTTCATATTACGGGGGTGGCTTCGCCGGACGGTTCTTACGCGACGAATCTTCGTCTGGCAAAATTGCGTACGGATAAGGCCCTGGAACGTATACTGGCACAACTGGACCCGGAAACACGTAAACTGTTGGAGGTGAAATCGGATGCATCGGTTGCCTCCTGGAAGGAGGTAGCTGAATTGCTGAAAAAAAACTCCAAGCCGGAACTGGCTAAAGAAGTAGAGGACTTAATCAAACAATATACAGCTACTCCTTACCGGTTGAATGGGGTCTTGAAATCGAAACCTTTCTACAAGGAACTTGCGGCTACTTATTTGCCTAAATTGAGAAAGGTGCAATATACCTATGGTTATTCAATCTTCCGTTCTTTGACGGACGACGAGATTAGAGAACTTTACAGAAAGAATCCGAAGGAACTGACCCGTTTCGAATATTACCGTATGATTACGACAGCAAAAACTCCCGACGAAAGGGAAAAGTATTGTAGGGAAGCTCTTGAACTTTATGATAACTTTACGTATGCAGCCAATGAACTGGCAGTGGCAACGATACAGAAAGATACTCCGGATTCACGTATTCTCGAACCGTTTGTCAGTAAATCGGCACCGGCGGAGTTATTGTCTAATCAGGCTATTGCCTTGCTACACGAAGGGAAATATACAAAAGCGGATTCAGTCTTGACATTGGTTCCCGAAGAAGCGGTTTCTGAAGATTTGCAGGCCATCGTTCAGGCATTGGCCGGTTATTATAATGATGCTTTCGAAAAGGTGGCGGCTACCAGCCTTTCAATGAGGTGGTGATGCTGCTGGCAATGAAGAAGAATCAGGAAGCATGGGATAAGATTTCTACCATAGATGTAGAGACCGCCCGCGAATATTATATAAAAGCGATTGCCGCCAACCGCCTGGAGAAAATAGGTGATGCGATTATGAGCATTGAGAAGGCCCTTGAACTTGATCCTCCTTATTGGAAGTAGCGAAGGTGGACGGTGATATTATTGACTTGCTGCCGGAAGAGCAGAAAATTAAATAATGATATATACAACAAGAGTAAACGATGAATATCTTCAGAATCAACAATAAATATGTAGCAGTGGCAATCTTCCTGATGCTTGCTGTTACCTTACAGGCACAGGATTATGGTGCATTGCAATATATGTTACAGAAACGGCCTGCAAATGAAAAGTTCGAGAGCAATAAATTCAATGAACATCTCTTTTTCTCTGCCGGAATAGGGCCATACAGCTTGTTAACAAGTGGAGATAGTCAGGATGGAATGGGAATGACCGCCCATCTCTTTATGGGAAAGTGGATTACTCCGGTTCATGGACTTCGGATAGGGGTGAATTTAGGTTATCTGCCGTCGAGTATCTACGATTCTAAAATAAAAATGGGTGGCGGCAGCCTGGACTATCTGTTGAATATGTCCTCCCTGGCATACGGATACAATGCAAACCGTTGTTTTGAGTTAGTAGGGATTGCAGGTATAGAAGCCGGTTATTCTAAGGTGGGCGACAATAGCGATCGTTCCGAAAAGTATCCGGATTTGAAAGGCGGCGGTCAGCTTTATTACGGCGCTCATCTCGGTTTACAGGGAAATGTACGTCTTTCTTCTACATTGGATTTGTTTGTAGAACCGCGGATCGGATGGTATAATGACGGTTTTGCGTATACGGAAAGTTGGAGAAACTATAAAATGGCTGGTTCGGTTCTGGTAGGTCTGACCTATATGCCTGCTGCTCCGATGGGAACTAAGATTCATTTCGATGATTTCGATAAAAGTTCCTTCCTGAATCATATGTTTATCTCTTTATCCGGTGGTATCAGTACACTGAAAGTTCCGGGAATCAAGAATACGATTAAAGGATTAGGTCCCCAGTTCTCTGCCGGAATCGGTAAATGGTTCAGTCCTTCTTCCGGTCTGCGTTTGTCCGGGACGGTTGGACTTTCAGACACCCCTTCGGGCAGTGCAAGCGGCTACTTTAAACATGTCGATCTGCATGCGGACTATCTGTTGAATATCAATAATGTTCTTTGGGGATATGATGAAGACAGAATATTTAGTCTGATCGGTATTGCCGGAGTTAACCTGGCAGGTACGAAAGGAGTGGATAAAACCGCCAAGTATGCTCCGGGAATAGGAGTCGGTGTGCAAGGAAGTTTCCGTATCAACCGTTCTGTGGATTTATTTATAGAACCTCGCCTCAATGTGTATAATAAGAGATATGCAGGAGGTCGCGGAGTAGGTGGCAATACGGATCAGCTCGGAGAGTTGAATTTTGGTTTGACTTATCATACGATTGACCGTGCGGCACGTCCGAAGAACGGATTCTCAAGCAATCACATCGCAGACAATCTGTTTATGACTTCGGGAATCGGTGTGCAAATGTTCCTGAATAAGACGAATCTTGAAAACCTTGGTTCTTTAGGTCCGCAGGCTTCTGTCTCTATCGGTAAGTGGTTGAGCCCTTATTCCGGTTTGCGCCTGGTGGGTACGGGTGGATTCTTTACGAACTATGTAGTTCCGGGAAGTGTTAAAGCGGGCAAACTTAGACATGCCAGCGTCAGTGGTGGTCTTGATTACTTGTGGAACATAACGTCTACCATGAGTGGATATAATTCCGATCGTATCTTTGATTTAATAGGTTCGGTAGGTGTCAACCTTGCTTATACTTCCAAATCAGACCATAAGTTCCAACTGGGTATTAATGCAGGCATACAGGGATTATGGCATGTGAATGATTTTCTCGGTTTGTACATTGAACCGCAGATTCGCTTGTATGGAGATAAATTCATTGAAGGTAATCTGGGCTTTATGCAGAAAGACGTAATGGTAGGAGTCAATGCAGGTTTCCACTATCGCTTTGTTCCTTATTCAAAAGCAGCCAATCGCAGCGTGTTTGGTCAGGATGACAAGCGTTACTTCATCTCCGGTGCACTTGGATTGGGTAGCTTGCTCGTAGCCAACAAAGATTTGGTGAAGAATGCAGGTGTAGAAGCAAAAGGAAGCATAGGTAAATGGTACACTCCGTTATCTGCATGGCGGGTAAATGGAACAATTATGTACAAGGCCAAAACGTCGTCGAAGATGAATCTTCATTATGCCGGTTTGGGTATGGATTATATGATGAGTCTGGCCACATTGGCAAAAGGATACAGCCCCGACCATGTGATAGATGTTGTTCCTTTTGTGGGAGTTACGGCCGGACTGGTACGCCGTTACGGTAAGTTCCGAGCAGTGCCGGGACTGGATGCCGGTGTGCAGGTAAAGCTGAAAGTGGCTTCTTCTTTGTATCTGTATGCCGAACCTAAAGTCGGTATCCGTACCGATACATACGATGGCTCCGAACAGGGAAGACCTGACCGCGTAGCTTCCATGGTAGGTGGATTATTGTACAGATTCAAGATGCCTACTTTCCAATAAGAAGAAAAATAAGAAATCGAATAAAAAGGGTTGCGCAATACCGGATTAGTGATTGTGCAACCCTTTTTGTATTCCATTTCCAAGAAATTACGGTTACATAAACGTTACATTAATATTACTTCCATTTCTACCTGATAATGAATAAAATGAATCTTTAGAATTCATTTTCTCCCTTGCTATTCTCCTCTACTTTTGCTCCAGAAATTAAAACGAAAACGTATGAAAACGATTACTGAAGCAATATCGAAACAAAGTTCAAACAGAAGATTAGCCGATTTCCTCTTTATTCTATGGGCAGGTGGAGCAGCCCTTCTTTCTTACTCACTGGTTTATGCATTGCGTAAACCTTTCACAGCTGCTACTTTTGACGGGATAGAAGCATTCGGTTTTGATTATAAAGTACTGGTTACTATCATTCAGATAGCAGGTTATCTGATAGCCAAGTTTATAGGTATCAAGTTGATTTCCGAATTGAAGAGAGAGAATCGCCTGAAGTTTATACTCGTTTCCATTGCCGTAGCGGAATTGTCATTGGTTGCGTTCGGAGCACTTCCCACTCCTTATAATATGTTTGCCATGTTCTTCAATGGATTGTCATTGGGCTGTATGTGGGGAGTTATTTTCAGTTTTATCGAGGTCGCCGCACTACGGATATTTTGGCCAGTCTTTTAGGAATCAGTATTGTTATCAGTTCGGGAACGGCAAAATCCATCGGATTGTTCGTTATGAATACATTGAACGTCAGCGAATTTTGGATGCCGGCACTTATCGGTGCTTTTGCACTTCCTTTATTGGCTCTTTTGGGATATAGCTTAACCCGTTTGCCACAACCTACGGCACAAGATATAGAACAAAAAAGTAGTCGTGTAACTCTGAATGGCAAGCAACGGAAAGAACTGTTCATCGACTTTATGCCATTTCTTGTATTATTGTTTGTAGCTAACCTAATGTTGGTAGTGCTTAGAGATATTAAGGAAGATTTCCTGGTGAAGATTATTGATATGAACGGACAGTCCTCATGGATGTTTGCGCAGGTAGATACAGTCGTTACATTAATAATTCTGGCGTTATTCGGAGCGATGGCCTTTGTGAAAAGTAACATAAAAGTTTTGGTTGCCCTGCTGGGATTGGTCGTACTTGGGACAGCCACCATGAGTTTTATATCTTTCAATTATGATTCTCTGCAATTGGATGCAATCACCTGGCTGTTTGTCCAAAGTCTCTGTCTGTATATTGCCTACCTCTGTTTTCAAAGCATTTTTTTCGACCGCTTCATCGCTTGTTTCAAGATAAAAGGAAATGTCGGTTTCTTCATTGTGACCATTGATTTTATCGGATATACGGGAACTGTACTTGTCTTGATGTTCAAAGAATTTGCCCATGCAGACATAAACTGGTTGGAATTTTATAATATATTATCCGGTTACGTAGGACTGATCTGTACGGTTGCTTTCACCTGCTCCATGATTTACCTGATACAGCGCTATAAAAAAGAGAAACAACTGAAGAAAGCGAAAGAAGCCGAAATGAGCAACGGGATAAAATTTACGGGAGAAGGTATGGAGCCAACTACTTTTTCACAAATTTGATAAAAGGTGGACGATGAAAATAATAGGACTATATTTGAAATTCTCCTTCCTTCTATCTCTAATACTAACGACTTCCCGGATAACGGCACAGAATCTGCCCGATGGCATACAATATAAAATCACCGGGCGTCTATTAATGGATGGAGGAGTGTATCTGAAGAATCCGAATAACTTTGGCAACGGCACGGAATTTAATGACCTTCGCATCGGTGTAAAAGCTACCTATCAGAACTGGGGAATGAAACTGGAAATGGGATATGCCGGAAACAAAGTAGCCATCAAAGATGCTTTTGCCACCTATTCCTATAAGAATAGTTCCATTCAGATAGGACAATTCTATGAGCCATTCAGTCTCGATATGATTTGTAGTACATTTGATCTTCGCTTCAACCAATCTCCGGGAGCTGTGCTGGCATTGACAAATAGCCGACGTATGGGAGTAGCCTATTCCTATCGTACCCAATATTACTATCTGTGTGGCGGATTCTTTACCGATAATGATTTGAGCAACCTGAAAAACGCATCGCAAGGATATGCCATTGACGGACGTTTGGTTTACCGTCCACTTTATGAGCAAGCGAAACTGGTACATATAGGATTAGCAGCTATCCATCGTACACCGGACGGCACGCTTCCCGAAGATGAGAACAGGAATACGTTTACTTATAAATCTCCGGGCGTGAGCACGATTGATAATCGTACATTAATACAAGCAGATGTAGATCATGCAGCATCCCAATTTAAAATAGGAACCGAACTGCTAATTTACTATCATAAATTCTTTCTTCAGGGTGAATACATCCGCGCCCATGTAAAACGGGAAAAGGGTTTTGAGAACTATACGGCACAAGGAGCTTATCTGCAATGTTCCTGGCTATTGTTGGGACAGAATTATCTGTATGACGAAGAAGTAGCCTGTCCCGGAAGACCGGAAGGAAAAGCACTCGAACTATGTGCCCGTTTCAATTATCTCTCTCTGAATGATGCCGGAATAAAAGGCGGAACACAGAAAGACCTCTCCTTCGGATTGAATTACTATATCAATAAACACATTGCTGTCAAATTGAATTATAGCTACTTCATCCCCGGCTCGCATATCAAAGAGATCGAAAGCACAAACTTTAGTGTAGTACAGGGACGTTTTCAATTCATATTCTAGTACTTGGCAGTTCCGTTCGAATAAAGCTATAATAAAGAATAGGAAGGTGTATTGTATACTAGTTTTACTAAATGTTTCAAAGACATATCGAGAGCACTGCCGACTCAATATGCAGAACCGTATGTAAAAAGTAAAAAATAAGAAGACAGAAAAAACTGGAATGTTCTAGGTAAATCTCCTTTATTGTTCGTAATAGACAATAAAGGAGATTTTTTGCATTGGTTATTTTTTCTATAGTTTCTGTTACCAGTTTGCCAACCTGGGTGGAATAGAAAGTATAGTTTTAGAAAGAACTTCAATAAACAGAATAATTAAAATATAACATAGTTTAGTGATATGAATATAGTAGGAGTTTTATCAGGTAAAAGAAAATGTTTGTTAGCAATAGCTATTGCATTTTCGACATTCGGGAATGCCCAATTAGTAACCTATCCGGAAGGATTGAACACTGGTATGCCACATAATGATGATTATACAGTCAAAGTACGTGAAGCAGGTGGTGAATGGAAAGATGTATTCGAATATGAAGTCCAAGTAGATATGGATCGGGTACAATCTGCTTCAATGGTACAGTTTGATATAGGCAGTCCCGTAGAAGTGATGGTGAAAAAGAACAATGGCACCATTCAGGATGTGAAAATCCGTCCGTTAGCAATAGGTATACAACATACGGTAAACCACAATGCTATCTTTTTTACACTCACTAGACCTCAATGCCTGTCGATTGAGTTTAACGGTGATCGTTTGCATAATCTTCATTTGTTTGCTAATCCTTTGGAAACAGAAACTTATACTGAAAGCAGTGACAAAGTAATGTATTTCGGACCGGGTGTCCATCGTCCGAAAGATTTGCCGAACACACAGATACAGATTCCTTCCAATACTACTGTTTATTTAGCTCCCGGAGCTGTTGTAAAAGCTAAATTATTGATTGACAAAGCTGAAAATGTACGCATTGTCGGGCGTGGTATTCTCGACCATCCGATCCGTGGAATAGAAGTTACCCATTCTAAAAATATATGGATTGACGGTATTACAGTTATAAATCCAGATCACTATACAGTATTTGGTGGTGAGTCTACAGGGTTGACCATCAATAATTTAAAGTCTTTTAGTTGTAAAGGATGGAGTGATGGCATAGATCTGATGTGTTGCAGTGACGTATTAATAGACAATGTTTTTATGCGGAACAGTGATGATTGTATTGCCATCTATGCCCATCGCTGGAACTATTACGGAGGAAGTCGTAACGTGACTTTACAGAATTCAATCCTTTGGGCGGATATTGCTCATCCGATCAACATTGGAGGACACGGTAACCCGGACGATAAGGTTGGAGAGATTCTTGAGAATATAACTGTCCGTAATGTCGATATTCTGGAACATGATGAAGATGATCTTCTTTATCAGGGCTGTATGGCAGTGGATTGCGGTGATAAAAACTTGGTACGCAAAGTATTATTTGAGGATATCCGTGTAGAGAATATCTAGGAGGGAAGATTGTTTCATATTAATGTTCGTTTCAATTCAAAGTATGATAAGCAACCCGGCCGGGGAATTGAAGATATTATTTTTCGGAATATCATTTATAATGGAGTAGGGGAGAATCCATCTCTATTGAAAGGGTTTGATAAAGAACGTTCCGTCAAGAATATCATCTTCGATAATGTGATTATCAACGGCATGAAGATGAAAAATATAGATGATTTTATCACGAATGAATACATAAAGAATATCACAGTCAAATAGCATAATCTGGTATATGAAGTATGAATGGAAAAATCTCTTTGTATTAGGTGCAAACTTCTTTTCTTCTAATATCAAACTTTCTTTAGGTTAAACATAAACTATAAATGCAAGTTTCATTTATATAATTAGAACTTGCAATTATATAAATGAAACTTTCGTTTTTTATAATCAAAGCTTGCAATTATAGATTTCTATTAGATAAGAGTAACTTTAGTATTAGAAGGAAAGAACTTTGCAATAGGAAGATAATAACTTATCTATTAATAGATGAGAGCAAAGCTGCACTGGAATCAGAATTAAGGAGTCTGGAAGAGAACCATGAGTATAAATACAAGAGTTTTATTCCCGGGTTTATGCTAATCAAAGTAAATGTTTCATTCACTTTGAACTCCTTTTTATTACTAAATACTATCTTTGCTTATCACTTGTATAAAAAACGAATCGCACTATGATTAACAAAATTATATGGATTATTGGGATTGTATGGATTGGGAATATTCAAAATGGAGTGCAAGCGCAACGACGTAACTTTATCCATCCCGGAATCACCTATACCCAAGGTGATTTAGACCGGATGAAAGCTATGGTCAAGGCGAAACATGAGCCTTATTATTCTACTTTTCTGAAATTAAAGGAATCTCCCTATTCTTCACTCAATACGCAAGTTATCAATCGGGGAAAACAAATCAGAGAAGGACGTTTTAATGCTACTATCGGAGTAGATGGCAGGCGGGCACATGACTTAGCATTGCTTTGGCATCTGACGGGCGATGAGGCTTATGCCCGTAAAGCGGTCGAATATCTGAATGCTAATTCTTATTATACCAATACAAGTAGTCGTGGAACAGGACCATTAGATAACGGAAAGATTTACCTTTTAATTGATGCCGCCGAATTAATGCGTGATTATTCCGGTTGGAAAGTAGAAGACCAGCAACGTTTTAAAAATATGTTGGTCTATCCTGGATATAGCAATACGGAAGATTTCTCTTCCAAATATGCAAATTACTGGGATGATTCAAAGAACGGAGTTACATTCTATTGGAATATTTTTAATTTCGATGCCGCAAGGTTTGGTAATCAAGGACTTTTCGCTGCTCGTGGAATGATGGCAATGGGGATTTACTTAGATAACGAAGTAATGTATGACCGTGCTTACCGTTATTTATTGGGAATGAAGCATCGACCGGATGATTTACCTTATCCTTCAGGACCGACGGTCACTAGCAAAGAACCGATTAAGAAATCACCAACCATGCTTGATTATAAATTGGAAGGAAGAGAAAACAAGATTTCAGATTATGGATACGATGAACAGCTACAGTATTATATCTATCCAAACGGTCAATGTCAGGAGTCGAGTCGCGACCAGGGACATGTATTGGCAGGTATCCACAATTATGTAGCTATCGCAGAAATGGCATGGAATCAGGGAGATTCTTTGTATAATTGTCTCAATAACCGTTTGCTTCTTGGTTTGGAATGGAACTATCGTTATAACCTCTCTAAAGTCCAGACCTATGAAGAGCAAAAAGAGCCTTGGGAACCGACAAGTTATAGTAAGAATTCAAATGAAGTTACCTTTGAGAACGGAAAATTTCTCCAGATAAAAAGCCGTAGTGGACGTTGGGAATCCGTAGCCGTATCTCCTCACGGACGTGGAGACGTAGCAGGTAGTGGCGGAACTCGTGAAATGGCATTGGCGCATTATGCAGTACGTGCTGGATTGCCGGAGAACAACTATACCTGGTTGAAACGTTACCGTGATTATATGATAGAACATCACGGTTGCGAAAACTGGGGGATAGCACCCAACTGGTTTTATGAATGGACTGGCTGGGGAACATTGACCAAGCGATTGACTCCCTGGATGGCAGGCGATCCCGTTTCTTTCTCTACGGGAAAGCGTGTATCAGGAATTCATTTGCTACCTTGTGAAATATCGGCTGCCGATTACGATTATTATTGTCTTGCGGAAGATCCCGAAGGGCATACCTATCACAATGTAGGAAAGAAACGTGGCAACGAATACAGACCTGACGGAGCAGTAGAGCTACGAAAAGAAGAAGATAATTACGTCGTTACCCAAATAGAAGATGGAGAATGGATGAATTATACTGTAAGTATTCCTACCGATGGAGATTATACCGTTTATCTTGTTTATCAATCAAAAGGAAATTCTTTATTGTCCGTAGCTTCTGATTCAGAAGTAAAGACAGAACCCATGCAATTACCCAGTTCTATACAATGGACGGAAAGAGAAATAGGAAAACTCACTCTTCCCGCAGGAGCTTGTGTACTTCGTTTACAGATAGAGCAAGCCGGAGATAAACTCGAAATTCAGAAAATAATAGTAAAGTAGGATAAGGGGATTTGATTCTTCGTTCGTACTTAATAATAGTACTACAAAAAAAGATGGCCATGAAAATTCGAATATGTTTGTTAATCATACTAATGGGATTATTGTATCCGGGTTATATTAGCTCGCAAGAATCCCCTTATGTATTCCGCCAGATTGGAGTTGTCGAAGGATTACCGGATAACTATGTAAAAAGCGTTTTCCCCATTCCCGACGGACGTATCGGTGTGCGAAGTACTGTGTTATTAAGCCTGTATGATGGTGCGAACTATTCAAATTTCCCTTTCAATATTCATGGCGAATATTCGATAGCATATAACCATATTATTCCCGAACAATATATTGATGCCGACAAACGTTTGTGGATGAAAGAACGCAAGAGCCTACGCGTCTTCGATTTGACTACCGAACAGTACATCTATAACGTAGATTCTTTATTTCAACAATTCGGCTTAAAGGATAAAGTGGCGGACCTGATTATTGATTCAGAGAAACATTGTTGGTTTCTGACGCCGGGTTCCTCTGTCTATATGTACGATGCAGAGACAAAGTCAATCGAACAGGTTTGCAGGAATGATGAGTTTATGGAATACTATGGAGGATTACTCGGAGTAGAAAGTCATGGAAAATACAGTTGGATGGTTCATCAGAAAGGGGCTATCCGTTGCTACGATTTGGAAAAGAAACGTTTCGTGCATCAACTTGATTTCCTGAAAGACCAACTGAAACCGGATGACCGTGTGGTTTTGAAGATACTCGATAATGGTGACTTTTGGTTGATGTGGGATCGTGGAGTAGGCTATTATGATGTCTATAATAAAAAATGGAACCAAATTTCAGGTATCCAACTCGGACACTATTCATGGTTTACTTCTATGGATGTGGATAAAGGTGGAAATGCATGGGTAGGAACCGTTATTGATGGATTCTATATCATTGATATGCACAATTTCTCTGTAACCCGGACACTGGATATTCCTTTATTATCAGGTAATACAGTACGAAACGGTATTCAAAGCATCTATTGCGACCGGGAAAATAATTCCGTTTGGATAGGACTTTATAATCAGGGAATGTGTTATTATCATCCCAGCATGAATAAAATAGTGCTGTACAATAAGAAGATGATAAATGGCGACTGGAAAGGAGAGGAAATCCGTTGTATGCTCGAAACATCTAAAGGAGAAATTCTGATGGGTACTACGCAGGGTGTCTATCGCTATGAACCGGAGACTAAAAGCATGAACAGATTCTATCATGAATTCAGTCAGAAGAATTGCCGTGTACTTTATGAGGATAGCAAGAAGCGTGTTTGGGTCGGAACATACCACGATGGGCTCTACTGCATAGATCATGGAAAGGTACAATCTTACGATTATCCCGATACGGATTATCAGAATGAATTGGATTTCAGTAATATCCGTGTCATGGTCGAAGATTCTTCCGGTCGATTGTGGGTAAGTATATATGGGGGTGTAGGATTATTTAATCCTGAAAACGGGCAAATAAACTTATTGTCCGAACAGTTTCCCGAACTCAAAAAATACAAAGTAGCGAATGCATTGGCCATAGATAATCAATCCCGGTTGGTCGTAGGCAGTGATAACGGACTCTACATTTACGATCCTGCAACGAATAAAATATGGATACCGGAGGAAGATGGCCAGGCTAATTCTATATTCAATCAGGGAAGTATCAAGTATAATCAGATACTCAAAGACCATGAGGGAACTTTATGGTTTGCTACACAATATGGCTTGAGCGTTTTGACTTACAATGGGCAAAGCTACACATTAGGGAAAGAAGAAGGTCTGTCTAAAGCTATCCTGAACGTAGTGGAAGATAAGAACCATGATATATGGATTTCGACAGTCACTTCTATTTATAAGATAAAAGTAGACAGAAGAGCAGATAAATACAGCTTTCATGTAATCAGCTGTCTGTCGGAAGATGAAATCCGTCAGGATGATTTATATAGTTTCCCTTCGTTAATGACCAGGGACAATCAGCTTTTCCTGGGGCTGATGAACGGCTTTATCGCTTTCTCACCAGAAAACATGATAGATAATCAGTGCCTCAATCGTCCTCTGTTTACCTCATTCCGCTTGTTTAATGTTCCGGTTGTTTCGGGCGAAACATATAACGGACGTGTCTTATTTGATAAAGCATTAAGTTATTCGGGCGAAGTACAATTAAAATATGATGAGAACTATATTACACTTGAGTTCTCCGGTCTGAACTTCCCTAATCCTTCTCAAACCTCTTTCCGTTACCAACTGGAAGGATTTGACAAAGAATGGACGGAAACCCTTTTTGAGAATGGACAAGGACGTGTGGTCTATAATAATCTCCCTTCGGGCGAATACATTTTCCGTGTGTCCGCTGCCGGAAACGACCGGATATGGGGACCGGAGTCTGCATTCAAAATTGTAATTCATCCCCCGTTCTGGGATACACTGGCCGCTCGTTTTTTCTATGCAATTTTAGTTATTCTCTTAATCTTCGGGTTGATCTACGTAATAAACCGCCGCAACCGGCAGAAGATGATTCGTATGCAAGAAGAGGAAGCGTTGAAGCAGAAAGAAGAACTGGATCAGATGAAATTCCGCTTCTTCACAAATATAAGCCATGAACTCCGCACTCCGCTGACATTGATTATCACGCCATTAGACATGGTGATACGTCGATTGACAGACGATGCGATGAAAAAACAACTGAATACCATCTATAAGAATGCTCAAAACCTATTGTCATTGGTGAATCAGCTACTCGATTTCCGCAAACTGGAAATGAAAGGAGAGAGGTTGCATCTGATGAACGGCGATATGGAGGAATTTATTGTTTCTGCCTATAACAACTTCATGCCAATGGCAGTAGAGAAGCACCTTAACTTTGTGAACCAATCGGAACATAGAGCGCTTTATATGTTCTTCGACCGGGATAAGGTACATAAGATTGTGAATAATCTTTTGTCCAATGCCTTCAAATATACGCCGGAAGGCGGGACGGTCGACTTACTGCTTGCAACAGAAGAAATAGAAGGAAGAAACTACGTGAGAATATCCGTATCCGACACTGGAATCGGAATATCCGAATCAGACCTTCCTTATATCTTCGACCGTTTCTATCAGGTAGGAAATGAAGGAGACGAAAAAATAGGTAGTGGCATCGGACTTCATTTGGTAAGGGAATATGTAAATATACATGGTGGCCGTATTAAAGTGGACAGCCGGATAGATCGTGGATCAGTATTCACCGTTTGGTTGCCGATGGACCTGAAACCGGAACCGGACGAACTGCCGGAAGAAATCATCGGAACGGAAGCATCAGATGTTAAAGAGAAAGAAACCACTACATCTACAGTCGATGATAACCTGAAGAAACTGTTGTTAGTGGAGGACAATCAGGAATTCCGTACTTTCCTGAAAGAACAGCTGGAAGATTTCTATCAGATTATTGAAGCGGCAGACGGCGAGGAAGGAGAGCGGAAAGCGATAGAGGAAAACCCGAACTTGATTATCAGTGACATCATGATGCCAAAAGTAGACGGTATCGAGCTTTGCCGTCGGATCAAGACGAACGTGCAGACATCCCATATACCTGTGATATTATTGACAGCCCGTACTGCCGATGACATCAAGATTAACAGCTATGAAGTAGGAGCAGACTCTTATATGTCGAAACCTTTCAACTTTGATATGCTGATGGTACGCATTGAAAAGCTGATAGAGCAGCAGGAAAAGAGAAAACAAGAATTCCGTAAGAACATAGAAGTAAATCCGAGTGCTATCACCATTACTTCAGTAGACGAGCAGCTCATACAGAAGTGTCTGGAATACATAGAAAAGAACATGGATAATCCGGAATATGGCGTAGAAGAATTGAGTGGCGATCTGGGGATGGTGCGTATGAGCCTTTACCGTAAGTTACAATCCATCACCGGACACACACCGACAGACTTTATTCGCAGCATCCGTTTGAAACGGGCGGCACAATTATTACAAGGAAGTCAGTTGCCGATTGTTGAAATAGCGAACCGGGTAGGATTCAGTTCACCCAGCTATTTCTCGAAGTGTTTTAGAGAAATGTTCGGTATGCTTCCCAAGCAATATGCCGAGGAATCGGGAAGAAAAGAATGACATTGTGCCTGTGTTTGTAGTTTAATTATTACATTTGCGCTGAATAAGTGAGATAATTGTAAGTTCTTGTTCACATTGGGGCAGAAGAAGTTTTATTTTATAATATATGTTGATATGAAAGTATTAGTTTTAATTTCATTGGTAGGAGGTTTGATGTTATCCTCTTGCGGAGGTAGCAGTTCAAAAAATAATGCAAATGTTAAGGAGGTAAATCCTGCAGATACCATCTATTTGGGAGACTTACGTGAAAAATTTGCAAATGATAGTGTTTTCTTTAAAATAGTGGCACCGGATTTGATGTTGATGGATTATCAGTATCTTTGGGCCGTAACAGAATCGGAAGCAGTAGAGAAAGGACTGACAAAAGAATACTATAAACGTGTGAAGAAAGAAATCACCGATACGAATGAAGCGATCAAAAGAGGTGTGATGAAAGGTGCGAACGTAAAACGTATACCGGATTTCCAGGCATCACAGGAAAATAAATAATGAATCCTTCCGGATGAAAGCTTTCATCCATGCAAATATAAGAACAGGGGAGTCGTCAAATGTAACGACCTCCCCTTTTTTATTGGTGTGACGGTTAGATTTATCCCGATGAAATGGGAAGTTTTTGCAAAAATACACGCTTGTTACGATAGTTTTGTTATCTGTTACTTTTGTGATATTTGAATTTGAAACTTGTTCCTACTTTTGTATCATCGTTAAACGGATAAATTTAATGCCATGAATAAACAGCAGACTACATTTGACGACTTCTTCTCCGAATGCTACCTTAAATATAGGGAGTATATCAAAAATTATATCGCTATCCGCATTTGCCATCCGCACGAAGCGGAAGATCTGGCACAGGATGTCTTTGTCCGCTTATGGGAACACAGGGCATTCGTGAATAAAGACACTGTCTGGTCTTTGCTCTTCACCATCGCCCGCAATATCGTAACGGACAAGATACGTCGTTATTATAAGCAGGAAGATTTCGTCGCCTACGTATATAATAGGATGGAAGACACCAGTCGGAATACCACAGAAGATACCATTCATTTTCGTGAACTAAAGAAGATGCACGACCAGGTAATGGAAACTCTTCCTGTCAAACGCCGTCAGATTTATGAACTTAGTTTCAATCATGAACTCTCTTGTCCTGCCATTGCAGGAAAGCTGTCCTTATCTCCCCGTACAGTAGAATGTCAATTATTACTGGCTCGTAAAACGGTTCGTACTTATTTGAAAAATGAATTCTCCAAAGTCGGTTAGATACCAGATTCGGAAAAACACATATTAACTTTAACAATTTAATAGTATTATGGAAATTAAATCCAAATTCTTATGTTCAAAAGGAGTCGCATTGGCTTTCGCCATGCTGCTGGGTGGTTCGCCCGGTGTATTGCTCTATGCAAATGATTCTGTAGAAGAGAGTTTGATGGTAGCCCAGGCAGGGCGTACCATCAAAGGACTTGTTACGGACGCGAATGGTGAACCGCTGATTGGTTGTAATGTGGTGGTCGTAGGAAGCAATGCAGGGGTAATTACCGATATTGACGGTCGGTTCGCGCTGAATGTTCCTGCGGATGCAAAACAAATTAGAATTACTTATATCGGGTATGCAGATCAGATTGTCAATTTGAATGGGCGGTCAGATTTCAAGGTTGTGTTGAAAGAAGATAATAATGCATTGGACGAAGTGGTGGTAGTAGGTTATGGTACGCAGAAAAAAGCGACGTTGACAGGGGCGGTAGAACAAATTGGTAGCCAGGTATTGGAAAGTCGTGCCATTACCAATGTCGGTGCTGCTTTGCAAGGAGCTACTCCGGGATTGGTGGTCACTCGTTCTTCTTCACGTCCGGGTAATGAAGGATTAAATTTTCAGATTCGTGGTTTGACATCTGTCAATGGCGGTAGTCCGTTGATTATTGTGGATGGAGTACCCGTATTGAATTCAGAGTCATTTCAAAATCTAAATTCGGATGATATTGAGAATATTAGTGTATTGAAAGACGGTTCAGCTTCCATTTACGGTGCAAAAGCAGCTAATGGTGTTATATTGGTAACTACCAAAAAAGGTAAAGGCAAGACAACGGTAGATTATGGCTTCAATATGCGTTTCACTACCAATGGTATTATGGCTTTTTCTCCCAGTATGCAGGAATATGCCACCATGTGGTTGGAAGCCAATAAAGAAATGCCGGAACATGACTGGTGGGGCTGGGGAGAAGAAAACCTGAAAAAGATGGCTCAAGGCATTGAAGGAATTTACGAGTCGACTGTAGCCGATTGGGGTACAATGTTTGTGGGCAATGCCAATCGCTTGGATGAATTGTTTGCCCGTCGTTATTCTTATCAGCATAATTTGAGTGTAGCAGGTTCTACGGATAAATCTGATTACCGTATTTCTTTGGCTTATGCTGATAATCAAGCCAATTTGGCCACTGCCTATGACGGGCAGAAACAGTTGAACTTGCGTTTGAATTATGGAATCAAATTGACTGATTGGTTCAAATTGGAAACTTCGGCAAGTATGATTAAAACAAATACTGAAACACCGACACATGGTATCGACCGTACACTTTACGGAAATGATGCTCCGTTTTTTCCGGCTAAGAATCCCTATGGACAATGGTATGCCAACTTTGGTAATGTGGGCGACCGCAATGCGGCGGCAGCTACAACAGATGGAGGACGTGACGAGAGGGAAAAACTGACTACCCGTGTCGATTTCAAAGCATTGGTGGATATTTGGAAAGGAATCACTTTCGAGGGTACTGCTTCCTTTCAAAATGAGGAATACCGTAGAGAACGCTATTCGCTTCCGGTACAGTGTTACAATTGGTTCGGCGAGCAGACGGCGAAGTTAGTATATGAAACAACACAAACCCTTAGTACTCCGCAAGATGTGATGAACTTTAAAGATTCTCATCAGCCGGGATATTTGGTACAGGCAAATAATGCCCGGTATCAGTACTATTCAGGGTTATTGAAATATAAGCGTACATTTGCCGAAGTACATAATATAGATGCTATGTTCGGTATCAGTGCCGAGAAGTGGGTAAATAAAAAAGTCGTTACCGCCCGTGAGAAGTTTGAGGATGCCGGAATTTACGATTTGAATTTGGCTACGGGTACACAGGGTAACGGTGGAGGAAAGACTCATAATGGTACCTATTCATATATTGCCCGTTTGAATTATAACTATGCGGAAAAATATATGGTTGAATTGATGGGGCGTCGTGACGGAAATTCCAAGTTTGCTCCCGGTTATCGTTTTAAGAGCTTCGGTTCCGTTTCTTTGGGCTGGGCGTTCTCGGAAGAACAATTTGTAGAATTTTTAAAACCTGTTCTTTCTTTTGGTAAGTTGCGTTTAAGTTACGGTAGTTCGGGTAATGATGTCGGGCTGGGTGATTACGATTATGTGTCTACTGTCTCTCTTGGAACAGCCGGTTTTGGAACTATACCTGCTAATCAAGTATCTTCAGGTTTTGGCGGTTTAATTTCTTATGACCGTACTTGGGAGAAAGTTTCACAGAAAAACTTTGGTATCGATCTTAACTTTTTCGATAATCGTTTGAAAGCTACATTCGATTATTTTATAAAAGATAATACCGGTATGTTGGTAAATGTCACATATCCGGGTGTTTTAGGAGGTAAAGCTCCTAAAACGAATAGTGGTCATTTGAATGTAAAAGGTTGGGAGTTCACTATTGGATGGCGCGATCAGATTAAAGACTTTTCTTACTATGCCAACTTTAATATTGGTGATACAAAGAGTCTGTTGAAAGAGATGGAAGGAGCAGATTCTTATGGGGCTGGTTGGAATGCAGCCGTGAATGGGTATCCTTTGAATTCGTACTTCCTTTATCGTACAGATGGTTACTTTAAAGATCAGGCAGAAGTAGACCGCTATTATGCACTCTATGGAGAGGGTAAAGAAGATCTGACTGGTGTAGGAGCAGGAAGTGCAAGCCGGTTGCGTCCGGGTGATACCAAACGTTTGGATTTGAATGGTGATTATAAGATTTCCGGTGCAGGGAATGAAAATAGCGATTTGCAATATCTCGGTGACTCCAATCCACATTTTGTTTTCGGTTTCACACTGGGAGGATCATGGAAAGGTATTGATGTGAACGCAATGTTCCAAGGTGTCGGCAAGCAGTATGTTATCCGTAATGACTGGATGGCTTATCCTTTTCAAACACGTACTGCCAATCAGAACCCGACATATTTGGGAAAGACATGGACAGAGAGCAATCCGAATGCTGAATTCCCTCGCTTGACTACCAATGCGAATCTCGCACGCTGGAATTATCAGAATAACGACTTTATGATGCAGAATAACCGCTATATCCGTTTGAAAACATTAATAGTCGGCTACACATTGCCGCAGATATGGACGCGCAAGGTGAAACTGGAAAAAGTGCGTGTTTACTTCTCTGGTAATGATTTATGGGAAGCTACCAGTATTCGAGACGGTTTCGACCCGGAAATGGGAGCAGCCTCCAACAACAGTGGATACCCGTTTGCACGTACTTGGTCGTTCGGTCTGAACATCACTTTATAGTAGCTATGGAAAATTAAATACAGAATAGAAGATATGAAAAAGATAACGAACTATATATTAATTTGCACCTGCGCATTGGGATTTTCTTCATGCGTGAATACGTTCCTTGACTTGGAACCACTGGATGCCAAGACAGATGTGATTTATTTCAAAACTCCGGAGCATTTCCGTGAATATGCTAACGGGCTTTACGGGCAATTATTGGGATGGCAGTCTTCCTATGGAAGTATATTCGATCACATGGATGCGGCATCCGATCTTTCTACTTGTTTCAGATATTCGTATGGTGTGGGGACCGGTGTGATGGGAGTTCCTAATGACGATAGCCGTTGGGGTAATTGCTATGGTAATATTCGTGCCACTAATCACATGTTTGAAAGAGCAGTTTCTTCCTATACAGGTAATTTAGCGGATATTAAAAAAGAATTAGCCGAAGGTCATTTTTTCCGTGCCTATAACTATTTTTACTTATTGAAGTTTTTTGGTGGAGTGCCTGTCGTTACGAAAGTTCTCGACGTGACTTCACCGGAGTTATATGGAAAACGTAACAGCCGTTATGAGGTTGTCAACTTGATTCTTTCCGATTTGGATGAGGCTATTGCAGGGTTGCCGTTGGAACAGAATATAACCTCTGCCGACAAAGGTAAAATCAGCAAACAGGCTGCACAGGCATTTAAGGCTCGCGTGTTACTTTATGAAGCTACCTGGCGTAAGTACAATGGCACTTCTACTGATTTTGAAGGTTCTGCCGGTCCGGCTTCCGATCAGGTAAATGCTTTTCTGGAAGAATCCGTTCAATTATCCGAAACAGTGATGGGAGATGCTGCTTATTCCCTTTGGAATTATAACAATGTTGCAGCTATGAGAAATATGAGCAATCGTTACCTGTTTAATATTGAAGAAGAAGCCAGTAATCCTGCCGGTGCCGGAAGAGCGACGAACAAGGAATTTATCATCGCTTCTGTATATAGTCAGGAAACGCGTAAAGGACAGGTAGATTTGAATCAGGTGATTTATACGGATATGCGTCCCAGCCGGAAATTGATTGATATGTTTTTATGCACTGACGGGCTTCCGATCAGCATGTCTGATAAGTTCCAGGGATATAAAAATCCGGGGGACGAATTTCAGAATCGGGATTTCCGTTTGACTTCTTATATAGGTTCATATGCTACGAGCCTGACAGTTGAGAACTGTGGGTATGGTGTTTCCAAGTTTGCTATTACCGATATTCAACGCCAAAGTAAAGATGAATCGGCCAATTATCCGGTACTTCGGTTGGCAGAAGTATACTTGAACTATGCCGAAGCTGTGATGGAACGCTATGGTGAAATATCAGATGACCAGTTGAATAAGTCGATAAATAAAATCCGTGCCCGTGCGGGAATTGCTAACCTAACAAATGCATTGGCAAAGCGAATTCAGGAAGGAGTGCCGGCAAATGCGAGTAAGACAGTCAATCAGGTAATGTTGGATGAGATCCGCCGTGAACGTGCTTTGGAACTCTATATGGAAGGTTTCCGTTGTGACGATCTGAAACGTTGGGGTATTGCGGAGAAGAATTTGAATGAGTCTCGTTGCGGTGCGGTAGTAGGTAATGCCAGCTATCCGACGGCATTTATAGACGAAAACGGGAATGCTACCAGTGCTTTCAATCCGGCTATCTTTACGAAGGGGACGGAAGAAGTGGAAACAGGTAAAGGCAAATTACCTTGTGTAGTACTCCTCAAATCATCCGACTGCGCATTTACTAAGGGAGATTATTTGTGGGCGATTCCAAGAAATCAAATCAACCTGAATTCAAATCTGGTACAAAATCCAGGATATTAATCATTCAATCGTTTAACGTATAATACCATAGGTTATATGAAGTTTTTATTCAAATATACATTTCACTTGGCAATACTTGCTTGTGTTTCCGCACTTTTCTCCGGTTGTGAGCAAGACCCCAAGTATAGAGTTTATGATTATCCTGTACCAGTAGTGGAGAGCATTTATCCTACGGACGGATATGTCACTACACAGGTAGTTATTATGGGAACCAATTTTGGTGACCGTGCTGAAGCAGTGAAAGTTTTCTTCGGTGAAGCCCAATCCAATAAAGTACTCGATTGCAAAAATAACCGTTTGGTAGTGGAAGTGCCGGAAACTGCAGTAACAGGCAATCTGTCTTTACAGATTTATAATAAAAAGGTGGAGAATATCGGTCATTATACAGTACTGCCTACGCCACGTGTCATTACAGTGACTTCTGATAGTGAAGACGGTGAAGGGGTAGCCGATACGGGAGACAAGGTCACTATAACAGGTGAAAACTTTGGTACGGATCCATCCGATATTTCTGTTAGTTTCAATGGAACGCCGGCCGAATTTGAGCTGGTGGATGAGTCTACTATTGTTGCGACAACTCCTGCTGATTATCAGACAGGTAGTGTGACTGTGACTATTCACGGATATACAATGACAGGTGGTGCAATGTTCAATCCTAACTCGAAGGGTGATGTGACAGTGCTTTATCTTCAAAACTATAAGCAGCCGTTTGCCAAGGCAAATGATGAAAGTTGGAAGAACGGTGAATGGTGGACTCCGGCAGTGTGGAATCAAAATGCAGCATCGTTCAATGCAAAAGGCAATACGACTGTTTCCGGAATGCAATATAAATCAGAAGAAGGCTTAACGTTAGCATTCCAGAATGGATGGGATAAAGAAGCTTATACGAATGGGAAAATGTGGCAGGTTGCTACGCTCCGTCCTGGTAAATACAGACTGGAAGTCACTTATGCATATACATTGGTAGTTACTGATGCGGGGAACTTTATTTCCGTATTGATAGCCAAAGGAGATAGTGAAAGTGATATACCGAATGTCGCTGATCTTGAGCAATTAAATGGAGTTTATGTGGCCTATGATAAAATGGGAACAGCGAATGATTCGGGTACGTTGGTTACACCTTCATTTGAAGTAACGGAGACAACGGACGTTGTTATTGGATTCCTGACTTCACTGGCAAAGGGTAATTCATACTTTAAGGTGACAGAATTGAAATTGATTCTTGAATAATGTGGAAAAAGAAAAAAGAGTAATTCATCGTGATAATATAATTAAGATTATGAAGAAAATATATAGCTATCTGTTTCCCGTTTTTCTCTCGTTTTTCGCATTAGCTGCTTGTGACGAGGACAATGAAGAAATTGTTCCAATGAGTTACACTGATCCTGTGGCGACCGTAACAAAGATAGAACCCGTCGAAGGATATGTTGGGAATGAATTTACCATTAATGGTGATGATTTTGGAATCAGAACTGAAGATGTAAAAGTGTTTATCGGTTCCCAGGAGGCAGTAGTAGTCTCCTGTGCCGATGATGCTATCCTTGCGAAAGTGCCGGAATCGGCAACAAACGGAAAGATAACCGTTGAGGTTTTCGGGCAACGTGTGGAGACTGATCTAGTTTATCGTGTACTTGGTAAGCCGGGTGTCAGCGTAGTGAAACCTTCTTATGGTTTTCCGGGTGCCAGTATTGTTTTCGAAGGACAAGAATTTGTTTCTTCTAAAACACTGTATACTTTGACTTTCGGGACTTCTACAGACAAGGCAGAGATTGTGGGTACACCTACTGATACCGAATTTACGGCCAAAATTCCCGAGACAGCTGTCAGTGGAGTTATGACACTTATTATGGCAGAACAAACGATTGATTTGACTTCTTATCCTTTCACTGTGTTGAAGCATGCAACGCTTGATATTCCTAAGGAAGACGAACCGGTTCCATCAGGTTTTGCTGGCAGTAAATTTGCAATAACAGGAACCAATCTTGTGCAAGAATTGCTGGATAAGTCTGTTGAAGGGTTGGAGCCTTTGAAAGTAATTTTCTCTAAAGCTGGCGGAGAACCTGTAGAAGCTGTAATAGATACAGATAATTTGATGGATAAGAGTATTCCACTCACTGTACCTGCTTCGTTGGAAGCCGGAGATTATACAATTACTGTCATTACTCCGTTTGAAACTATCGGGACACAGTTGAAATATACGGTATTACCGATGCCGACAGTAACAAGCATTTCAACGAAAGCCGGATATATTAATGCGGAAGTAACGATCATTGGTCAGAACTTTGGTACGAAAGCTGAAAATATTCAGGTCTTTTTCGGAGAAACAGTTTGTGATAAAGTGACACTGAATGATAAAGGTAATATCGTAGTGAATGTTCCCAAAGGAGTTTCATCTGAAGCTCCGGTGAAGATTAAACTGATAATTCAGGGTAAGGAAATAGAGATGGGCGAATCGGGCACATTTGAGGTTTGGGAAACTCCAGAAATCACTTCTGTTGAAACACCGTATATTTATCCTTATGGTACATTAGTAAAAGCCGGACAGGAAATAACATTTACAGGAAAGGGTTTTGGAACGGATAAGAATTCTGTTACAGTTACTTTTGAGGGAATATCCGTACCCGTTACGGTTAAAGAGATTACTACGACTTCTATTACTGTAACGGTTCCGCAGGGTTTCAATGGTGGAAAAGTAACAATGGTGTTTGAAGGTATTGCACAACCCGTAGAGAGTGATATGTTACAACCTCTGCCGGTGGATGGAGATATTTCTCAATATGTACTCATGAACTATAAACAGCCTTTTGAATATGTAAAAGAAGGTGGGGATAAAGGATTCCATAAAAAAGGAGAGTGGGCAAAAGCTGCTTATTGGATAGTTCAGAACTCTAACTTGACTGCTGGTGAAGGAGGTGCTGCTGTTGATTTGGCATTTAAAACGAAATATGGTGATGGAAGTGATGCAGGTTTGGCTTTACAAACAGATTGGGGATTTGACAATCCTAAAAATGATGGTAAGGTATATCAGACTTCTCATCTTCAAAAAGGAAAATATAAGTTGACGGCACACGTTTATGAATATGACGGCAGAGGTTTTACCGGTTATGTTGCGGTTTGTAAAGGTAACGAGATGGCAAATACGAGTGATATACCAAGTAAGAGTCTGGCAAACGCTTCTATTTCACGTACGGGTGATGTAGTAGTTGATATTTCTGTTGAAGAGCCTACCGATGTTGTCATTGGTTTTGTATGTACGATTACAGTAAAACAAGGACGGGCTAAGATAGATAATTTCAAATTAGAGTTAGTAGAGCAATAAACTATAATTGGGTGCACCGTAATCAATGGTAGATACGGTGTACCATTAAACCAAAAATATGATGAAAAAGATATATTATATAACCGCAGTATTTGCTACCCTGTTTTTAGTAGGATGTGGGGACGGCATTGACCTTCCGGGTGTCAATGTGGAAACTGATTTGAATAAAATTCCTCTTCCTGATAATAACGTAAATTTGGAACAGGTTGAACTTAAGCCGTCAACGGAACCCATGCTGCATGAAGGGTTGCATACAGAGGAAGACTTTCAGCGTATCCGGGATAAAAAAGCTGCCGGAGAAGAGCCTTGGGTTAGCGCTTATCAATTATTAGTAGAAAGTCAGTTTTCGCAGAAGACGGCAGATACTTATCCTACGGAATGGATTAAACGTGGAGTTTCCGGTGATGAAAATTATATGAATGCAGCCAGAGGGGCCACTATTGCATATCAGCAGGCGCTTCGTTGGAAGATTGAACAAGATGATGAATATGCAGCAAAAGCGGTGGAGAATCTGAATAAGTGGGTACAGACTTGTGTAGGTGTAACAGGTAATACGAATTTATCGCTTGCTGCAGGACTTTATGGTTATGAATTTGCTATTGCCGGTGAATTATTAAGGGATTATGAAGGATGGGATCGTGCGGACTTCGCAGCATTCCAGAATTGGTTGCTTAAAGTGTTCTATCCTGCTAATGATGATTTTTTGAAACGTCATCACGATACCAATCCGTTACACTATTGGGCTAACTGGTGTCTTTGTAATATTGCAGCTAAAATGGCTATCGGCATTGTAACCGATCGTCGTGATATTTATAATGAAGGTATCGGCCATTTGCAGACAGGTGATACAAACGGACGTTTACGTCGTGCTATCTATCACGATTATGCACCGGACTATAACTTTGCTCAATGGCAGGAAAGTGGACGTGACCAAGGACACACGTTGATGTGTGTCGGATTGATGGGAATTATTTGTCAGTTGGCATGGAGTCAGGGAGACGATTTCTTTGCTTATGATGACAATCTGTTCATGCGGGCTTGTGAATATGCTGCTTGTTGTAATTACACTAATGAGACTGTACCATATACTACTTATATATGGCAAAAACAGAGTCAATGGGGATATCCGATTCCGGAAGAGCAAACAACACTTGGTGGCGGTAAATGGATCAAACGTGCAATATGGCGTTGCCTTACTATCATTACAAAGGGGTAAAAGACATCTCGGATGATAATCTCAAATATACTAAGATAGCTACGGAATATGTAGGAATAGAAGGAGGAGGTGGGTATTATGACGCTAACTCCGGTGGCTATGACGTACTTGGGCTCGGTACGCTGATGTATGCAAGATAAAATGAATAAAATGTGTTAGACTTCGCCACAGATTCGGATATGCCAGTGTGGATGGATTATTTGTTTCAATCTGTGGTGAATTCCAGGACATTAACGGTATTAGTAAAAACTTGAAATGAATAAACTAATAAGAATAGCGCTCACATTTTTACTTGTAATGACCACAGGAGTCATACAAGCAGAAATAGTCATCTATCCGGTACCTCAAGGCATCTATTATGCCCGTCACAATGATGACTATACGGTAAAAGTACGGCAAGTGGGAGAAAAAGACTGGGTAGACCTTTATGAGTATAACGTAAAGGTGGATATGGATACGAAGTCCGATGCCACGATGGTTCAGTTCGACTTTTCAGGGAAAGTGGAAGTATTGGTACAAAAGAACAATGGGGAGATCCGTTCGGCAGTGGTGCGTCCTTTATCCAAAGGTATCCAACCGGAGATTGATGGTAACTTTTTATTGTTTACGATAGATAAACCACAAAAGTTGTCGGTCGAGTTTAATGGAGATCGCCTGAATAATTTGCATGTATTTGCCAATCCTATCATCAAAAATGTGCCGGATAAGAATGATCCGAACGTGATTTATTTTGAAGCTGGAATACATGAACCGACTGATACGGCTGGAAAATGCTTCCGTATTCCCAGTAATACGACGGTTTATTTAGAAGGTGGTGCCGTTTTGAAAGGTTGTCTCACTTGCGACAGTGTAGAGAATGTGAAAATATTGGGACATGGCATGTTGCTTGAACCGCAACAGGGAATTTCGGTTACCTACTCCCGGAATGTACTGATTGATGGAGTTACGGTGGTAAATCCACGGCATTATACTGTCTCTGGGGGACAATCTACCGGAATTACTATCAAAAATCTGAAATCATTCAGCTATCAGGGTTGGAGTGATGGGCTGGATTTTATGTCCTGCTCGGATGTGATGATTGATGATGTGTTTCTTCGTAATTCGGATGATTGTATAGCTCTTTATACGCATCGTTGGAATTATTATGGCGACTGTCGCAATATTCATGTACTTAATTCTACTCTATGGGCAGATATTGCGCATCCTATCAATATCGGTACACATGGAAATACGGAAACGGGAGATGAAGTTTTGGAAGATATAGTATTCAGGAATATTGATATATTGGAGCATGATGAGGATGATCGTGATTACCAAGGCTGTATGACTATCAATGTAGGGGATCACAACCTAGCACAAAACATTACTTTTGAGGACATTCGTGTGGAACATATTCAGGAAGGACAGTTATTTCATCTTCGGGTGATGTATAACCAAAAATACAATACAGCTCCCGGCAGAGGTGTCAAGAACATAACATTCCGTAATATTTCATGTACCGGGAAATATATCAATTCTTCTTTAATAGAAGGTTATGATAAAAATAGGAAGATTGAGAATATTTTGTTCGAAAACATTGTGTTGAACGGTAGGCGGATCACTTCTTTGGAAGAATTGAATATAGATAAAAAAGATTTTGTAGAGAAGATACGGATAAAGTAGCTAATAACTAAAAGATGAAAGATGCGACAAAAAACAGTTTTTCGTGCTTTTTGCCGCATCTATTTTATAGAAAGAGGAATAAACTTATCGTAAAGGAGTGAATGAACCTATATAAATGCGTTCTATTTTCAGGGAGGTGGCATTTATTCCGAATAGGTCGGTCACATCTGATTTATAATCTTCAGTCACATCTTCCACTAACCAATAAGGAATCGGGCCAAGGTCTCGTGTGGTGATACTCTTTGAAGTATCGGGACGTTCGGGAAGTTTAAATTTGCAGTCATACTCTTTACCATTGATTGTAATTTGGAATGTAGTGCCTGACTCTGATGTGGAGCGGGAGAAGCTTCCTTCTATTTTCGGAGCATTATCTTTACTAGTAACAATTGTCACTTTACCACTACTTTTTTGGTCATAAGAGAAAGCTATTCCTCCTGTAGCTTGTATACCCGCTTCATCCTTTATCTTTTTTATGACCGCTTCTAGTTTTTCTTTTTGTTGTTCATCCAACAGACTTTCATCTATTCCTGTGATTCTTGCTTCCACAGAATTCACTGAAAAAGATTGTTTGCCGTTGACGACCTTTAGCCCTATTTTTATGATTCTCCCATCAGCGTCTTTTACCATCAATGACGTGCTGCCCAGTTTTATAGAGCTGATTTGAATATCATTGTTTTCGTCTATATAAGCTGTTGCTATTTGCCCATCGGCTATTTCAGCAGTATAGGGAGCTATGCCACCCTTAATTCCCAACTTTGTACCTCCTGTAATTGGTAAACTGGTTTCACTAATGGGAGGTTCCGGGTCGAGCATCACTTCCCAATATTCATATAGGTAAAAAACGTCAGCTTCGTCGCTGCATGAATAAAATACGGGAAGGGAGCATAATAGAATAAATAGTAGACAGAGCTTCGTCATTTTTGCTTTCATAATATTCTTCTTTTTTATTTCTTCACAAAAGTAAAGCTCCTTTCCTGTATTTCAAAGTATATTGATGAAAAATAAGATTAAAACTCTATCTTATGTTGTTTCTCATCATCCACCACAGTCATCATTCCTTCTACTTGTGCTAAAGCCAGCATACGTCCGTGGAAAGAATAACCGGCATTGTAGCCTTTATCCTCATCTCCGAGCATCATTCGTCCATGATCTACGCGCATGGGAAGTCCCGGATTCTCATTTTCAAAAATACGAATGAGATCAATCAGATGTCCTCTTCCTGATAGATGAGAACTTTCGATGAAGTTTCCACCCGGCATGGCCTCTGTACTGCGTAGATGAACGAAATGGGTTCTTCCTGCAAACTTCTTTGCCAATTCACGAGTATCATTATGTGCGCCTGCGCTAAGAGAACCTGCACAGAAAGTCAGCCCATTATGCGGATTGTCTACGGCATTCAGAAACCAGGCTATATCTTCTTCATTGGTGACAATACGGGGTAGGCCGAGAACCTGGAATGGAGGATCATCCGGGTGTACGCACATATTGATACCATATTCATCGCATACAGGCATAATTGCTGAAAGGAAGTAACACATATTCTCTCGTAAAGCATCCCGGTCTATGTCTTTATATAAACCTAACAGACGTTTGAATATAGCAACCGGGTTTTTATCTCCTTCTTTGATATTACCGTTCACAAATCCTTGTGTCTTGACGATAATAGTATCAATCAAATTGTCCTTTTCGGTATCTGTAATCACTTTGTCCAGTTCGGCAACTTTATGCAGTTCTTCTTCTGTATAGTCTTTTTCAGCTCCTTCACGTTCCAGTATTTTGATGTCGAAGTAAGCGAAACGAATACGGTCGTAGTAAAGCGAACTGGTACCGTCCGGCCAAGGGTACTGTAAATCCGTACGTATCCAGTCGATTACCGGCATGAAGTTGTAACAGACTGTTTTCACTCCGCATTTACCCAGGTTGGCAAGACTTACTTTATAATTTTCGATCAACTGTTCACGTTCCGTACCCGCATACTTGATTGCCTCACAAACCGGAAGGCTTTCCACGACCGACCAGCGCAACCCATACGATTCAATATACGATTTTAAATCGTTGATGGCTTCTACTGTCCAAATCTCTCCGTTTGGTACCTCGTGTAATGCAGTGACGATTCCTTCAACACCTATCTGACGGAGCATTGGCAAGGTGATTTTATCTTTCTTGCCGAACCATCTCCATGTTTTTTCCATCATAACGTTTGAATAAATTAAAAGATTAAATATTAAACGCCGCTGAATGCACTGAAACCACCATCGATAGGCAACATAGCTCCCGTTACGAAACTAGCGGCTTCACTGCACAGGAATTGTACAGCACCGTTCAATTCTTTGATATCGCCGAAACGATTCATCGGAGTTTTGGCTAATACCTTTTTACTTCTGTCGGTCAATGAACCATCCGGGTTGATAAGTACACGACGGTTTTGGTCACCGATAAAGAATCCCGGAGCGATAGCATTTACACGGATACCATCACCGTATTTCAGTGCCATTTCGCTTGCCAGCCATTGGGTGAAGTTGGCTACTGCCGTTTTAGCGGCCGAGTAACCCGGTACACGGGTGATAGCACTATAAGCAGCCATAGAAGATACATTGATGATGCATCCTTTCTTCTGTTTTGCCATTACCTTACCGAATATCATAGACGGATAAACTGTACCGTTCATATTCAGGTTAGTCACTTTTTCCCAGCAAGAGATGTCCATATCATAGAAGTGCTGAGCCGGTTCGAGAGTGGCTCCCGGCATATTTCCACCGGCGATGTTCAATAGAATATCGATCTGTCCCCATTTGGCAACGACTTCTTCGGCTACTTTCTCCAGGCTGGCGATGTCAAGTACATTACCGATGATGCCGATTACATCGTTACCGTATTGCTTAAGTTCAGCCACACGGTTGTCCAGTTGCTCCTGACGAATGTCAATAGCTACAACTTTTGCTCCCTGCTGTACAAAGTGTTGGGCAATATTTCCGCCCAGTACACCACCTGCTCCAGTAATAACAGCAACTTTACCGGCAATACTAAATAATTCGTTCATGGTTTCTATCAAATGTTTTTATGAATGGATGCAAAAATAGCGGTTTTTTATACATGCTATGATGCGTATTTTTGCAAGATATTTACCTATCTTTGCAAAAGCAGTTTAGAAAGGAGATTTATGAAGAAGATAATGAATGAGAAGTTGACTATTACGACTTCCAATCCCGTCCGTGCCCGCTTTTATGAATATCCACGTTTCACGTATCCGTGGCATTTTCATAGTGAGTATGAAATTATTTATGTGGAGAAGGGAGAGGGGGATTGTCTGGTGGGTGACAGCATTATCTCCTATTCAAAAGGTGATTTGATTCTTTTCGGTTCCGAACTGCCTCATAGTATGCAAAGTCCACCGGACGGCGGGGAAGAATCTGATAACGAAGAAAAATCCGAACCGAAAGTAAGAGGAGTCAATATTCAGTTTGAGAAAGATTTTATGCATTATTCAATTTCTCAATACTCCCAGTTTATTCCTATCAGGAATTTATTGGAGGATGCTTGCAGAGGAATTAAATTCACAATTACCCGTTCGGGGAAAATCATTAAGTTATTGGAACAAATTCCTTCTGCCAAAGGAGCAGATCAAATCATCCTGTTGCTTTCACTTCTACAGATGATGGCTACCAGTAATCATAAGAAATATCTGACTACTTCTCATTATACTCCGTCCCCTTCTATTATGCGTAATGAAAGAATGGAAAAGGTGATTGCCTATTTGAATAAACATTATACCGAGTCTATCGGTCTGGATGAAATTGCTTCTTATACAGCGATGAACCCTGCTGCTTTCTGCCGATACTTTAAAGAAAACACAGGAAAGACATTTAAAGAGTATGTACTTGATATGCGTATCGGATATGCTTGTAAACTATTGAATAGTAGTATGATGAATATATCTCAAATCAGTGCTACTTGCGGATTTGAATCACCTGTACATTTTAACCGTATCTTTAAAAGGGTGACAGGAATGACACCGACTTTATATAGGGAACAGATGGAATAAGCTTTTCAGGCAATAAACATTTGAGTATAATTTCTTTCTCGTTCGTATATAATAGAAAAGGAATAAACATGAACGTAAATAGAATGAAGAAAAGAATTTTGCTTTTGTTGTTGGTGATACCGGCATTGGTAAAAGCGCAAGATGTGATGACAGAAACCCGTCAGGAACTGACGTCTCCTGATGGAGCTTATCGTTTTACCTTTTATCAACGTGCGGTGGGAGAGGATAATGCACAAATGTATTATACCTTGACTTATAAGAATCGTCCGGTGATTGAAGAAAGTAAACTGGGTGTTCTGATTGAAAATCAGTTATTTGAATTGGCGTTGGGTATACCGAATGATACTTGTCATTTTTGGTGTGAGAATCTGAAGTTGACAGAGACTGAACATCAAAAGACGGACGAGAGATGGAAGCCTGTATATGGCGAACGTGCGGAAGTACGTGATTGCTACAATGAGATGACTTTGAAACTCAAGAAGGGAGAAGGAAATGGCAATCAGGACGGTGGTTATGATAAGCGTAAGAATTACTTTATGAATATCATAGTTCGCGCCTATAATGAAGGAGTTGCTTTCCGCTATCATTTCCGGAAATGACAAACGGGCTTTTCTTGCATATCGTCGGTGAGCAGACTAGCTTCACAATGCCTAAAGGAACGATGGCGTATTATGAACGTTGGGCGCAAGGACCTTATGAACTTCGTCCGTTGGAAGGATGGGGCAAAGAGGAGAGTGAGCGTCCTTTGACTTTGAAACTGCCTGATGGATTATCTGTAGCTTTGTTGGAAGCGGAAATGGTGGATTATGTTCGTGGTAAATTCCGTTTATCGGCAGAGAAACCTTCCACTTTGGAGACAAGCCTGTATAGTAGTGCCGATATTATTTCTCCTTACAGTACTCCGTGGCGTGTAATCATGGTTGGCGAACGTCCGGTCGATTTAATTAATAACAATGATATTGTCTTGAATCTGAATCCGGCTTGCAAACTGGCTGATACTTCTTGGATTAAACCCGGGAAAGTATTCCGTTCGGGCGACTTGAAACAAGATAGAGTAAAAGCAGCCATTGACTTTGCGGCAGAACGTGGTATTCAGTATGTGCATATGGATGCAGGCTGGTACGGACCAGAGATGAAAATGAGTTCGGACGCTACTACTGTTTCTCCTGATAAAGACCTTGATATACCCGCTTTGTGTAAATATGCCGAATCGAAAGGAATCGGACTTATGGTGTATGTCAATCAGCGTGCATTAGTGCAGCAGTTGGATACTCTGTTGCCTTTGTATAAAAAATGGGGATTGAAAGGTATCAAGTTCGGTTTTGTACAGATAGGTAATCAGCGTTGGAGTACTTGGCTGCATGATGCAGTTCGTAAATGTGGAGAATATGGTCTGATGGTAGATATTCATGACGAATATCGTCCGACAGGTTTCAGCCGTACTTATCCTAACCTGATGACGCAGGAAGGTATTCGTGGAAATGAAGAAATGCCGGATGCCACACACAATACGACTCTCCCTTTTACCCGCTATCTGGCAGGTGCAGGAGACTATACGCTTTGTTATTTCAATAACCGGGTGAAGAATACGAAAGCACATCAGTTGGCGATGGCAGCTGTGTATTACAGTCCTTTGCAATTTATGTTTTGGTATGACAGACCGGAATTCTACCAGGGAGAAGAAGAACTGGAATTTTGGAAAGCAATTCCGAGTGTATGGGATGACAGCCGCGCGTTAGATGGGGAGATTGGTGAATATATCGTTCAGGCACGTCGTTCGGGGAATGACTGGTTTGTAGGAGCAATGACGAATACGGAAGCCCGCACAATTACATTGACTACGGATTTTCTGGAATCAGGTAAGAAGTATATGCTTCACCTGTACGAAGATGATGACAAGCTGAATACACGAACGAAAGTACGCAGTACTCATAAGAAGATAGAAGCCGGAGATAAGCTTGTTTTGAAGCTAAAAGCAAGTGGCGGAGCCGCATTGCATTTCACTCCGCTTAAGTAGGCAAGTTTATGTTTCTTTTTAGGCACGGATAACGCAGATTACACTGTTGCTTTATGCAACCATCATTTCTAAAACCGTGAAATCCGTGTAATCCGTGCCTGAAAAATATAGTGAGGTATTATTTGCTATAATTAATCAACCACTTCACCATTTCCGGGTCGTAATGAGAGAAGAGGAGAGTTTTCTCATTCATTGAGTGGAAAGGTTATTCAAGGAATTAAAGAACTAATTCCTTGAACAACCTTTCTAAAGTATTATCTAAATCTGTAGAGAATCCCGGATGAGGACGGGATACTTGAATACAGGAGCTTTTTACCGCAGTCAGCCACCGGAAGCGGTCCGGAATGTCCATATTGGCAATAACTCCTCCTTCTTTATTTCCCTGACAAATCTTGTCGAAGACTTTCAGCCCTTCTATCAGACAGTTGATGTCCAATTCGGAAGAAAACAGTTTCAGTTTGTTTTCATCTATTGTATAAAGAGACTTTAGATATTTGCACCGTTTGGAAAACAGTACAATACCTACATTAATAAATTCCTCACGTTCTACTTTAGGAACGAAACGGATAACTGCGTATTCATATAAGTGCCTTTCTTGCATTTTGCGCTTCATTTACAAATATTTCGGAATGCTTGATCCTTTCTTCTAAAAATTGAATATAAACATCTCTCAAGTCTTGCGGAGTTTTCTGTCCTTCCGTCCAGTTCAGCCAGTCGTCAGGGACGGCATTGACTATCTCTCGTATCTTGTCATCGGTAAGTAGTTGTTTGAATGTTGCGTCTACTTCTTCCAGCTGATCGGCAAACGGCAATAGTACATGATCTTTTATTTGTACGAACGGACTAAGTGCGTGTTTCTGCCAATTCGTCCACGAATGATGGAAATAAAGGGAAGCTCCATGATCGATTAACCACAATTCTTTATGCCACATCAGCATATTCGTATTCTTGATTGTACGGTCTACATTGGTCAATAACGCATCCAGCCATACAATTTGCGAAGCAGTTTTACCGTCCACCTTATGCACAACAGGGTCGAACGTCAATGAACCGGACAGGAAATGCAGACCCATGTTCAACCCACGGCTCCATTGCAGTAAATCCTGTATTTCTTCATCCGCTTCTGTCCGCCCGAAAGCCTCATCCAGATTCAAAAATATAATCTCCGGAACTCTGAATCCCAGTGTACGGGCTATTTCTCCCCCTATCAATTCGGCAATAAGGGCTTTAGTCCCATGTCCTGCTCCTCTGAATTTTACGACATATTTAAATTCATCATCCGCTTCAGCCAAAGCCGGCAATGACCCTCCTTCCCGCAAGGGAAGAATATATCTTGTTACATTTGCTGTACGTAAATCCATATCACTCCTTTCTTAAATTGAGAATAAAGATACAACGTTTTTATGGAATAGTCAGTGAAAGGCTTCCTATAATAATAGTTTTTTGTATTTTTCGGTTGAGTATACTTTCTTCCTGCTACGTATTATATAAAACAATGATAAATGAATTAAACATGAAACTACTTCGATTTTTGGTGTTTGGAATAATGTCCGTTATTCTGTTACCCAGCAATATGGCAGCCGAATGGCAGTGGTCTGTACAGCTGCCAGGTATTATTTCCAACGAAACGAACGATCATCCGCAAGCATTCTTGTGGATACCTTCCGATTGTACTCAAGTGAAAGCTGTGATAATAGGCAATCATAATATGACAGAGGAGACTTTGTTTGAAAATTCTCTATTTCGTGAAAGATTATCAGAAACGGGTATAGCACTGATATGGATTACCCCTGGATGGGATCAAAGATGGGATATAACTACCGGATGTCAGGAAGCCTTTGAAAAGATGATGGAGGATTTTGCGAATGTCAGCGGCTATAGTGAATTGAAATATGCGCCTATTGTCCCTTTAGGACATTCGGCAATGGCTACCTATCCGTGGAACTTCGCAGCATGGAATCCCGACCGCACATTAGCCATTATCTCTTTACATGGAGATGCGCCGCGCACTAACCTTACCGGATATGGTCGTGACAATATGGAGTGGGGGAAACGTACGATTGACGGCATCCCTGGATTGATGATTGAAGGCGAATACGAATGGTGGGAAGACCGTGTAAATCCGGCTTTGGCATTCCGTATGATGTATCCTAAAAGTTGCGTCTCTTTCCTTTGCGACACAGGACGAGGACATTTCGATATAGCCGACCGCACCGCTGGTTATATTGCGTTGTTCTTAAAGAAAGCACTGGAATATCGTATGCCCGCAACGTATGATTTGGATAAGCCTGTGGAATTGAAGAAGCTGAATCCGCAGAATGGCTGGCTTGCCGAAAGGTGGCATCCGAATCAGAAGAAACGTGCAAAAGCTGCTCCTTATAAAGAGTATAAAGGAGACTCGCACGATGCATTCTGGTATTTCGATAAGGAAATGGCTGAAATGACGGAAGAACGCTATCGCCGGGAAAGAGGGAAGAAACCACAATACTTAGGTTTCGTACAAAAGGGGCAATTACTCACATATAATCCCAAATCCCATGTGAAAGTTGCCGCCCGTTTCCTGCCGGAAAAAGACGGATTGACTTTTCATCTGAAAGCTGTATATACGGATAGCTTGCATACTGCAATTTCTGACGAACATTCGCTCACTTCTCCTGAAATAACCCGTATCTGTGGCCCGGTTCAGAAAGTGAACGACACAACCTTTACTGTCCGTTTCTACCGTATGGGGATGTACAATAAGCGTCGTACGGGAGATATTTGCCTTCTAGCCGGTAATGACGGTGACAAGCACTATAAAAGCACAGTTCAGGAACTTAGTTTCCGGATTCCCTATCGCAATACGGAAGGTAAACGCCAGCATATTCTTTTTCCGGGCCTTGACGATGTGAAGAAAGGCACGGAAACTATCTCTTTACATGCAACTTCCGATTGCGGGCTACCCGTATATTACTACGTGAAAGAAGGACCGGCAGAAATAGAGGGAAACAAGTTGGTATTTACTCGAATTCCCCCACGCAGTAAGTTCCCGTTGAAAGTGACTGTGGTGGCATGGCAATATGGATTGGCAGGAGAAGTACAGACTGCCGAACCGGTAGAACGGAGTTTTTTCATTTATCAATCGGCAATTGATAAATGAAAGATTATGGAACTATAAGTTGGAATTCGTATTTTTGCATTGAGTGTTAGGCTGAACTTATTCGTATCCTATAAATATAAGGATATTAAAAATGATTATGAATAAGAAATCTTTAGTTGTAATCGCATTATTGGCAGTATCGGCTATATCGTCGGCTCAATCTGTATACCCCGGACAGCACCAGGGGAAAATAAAAAAAGAGACAGTGGCTCCTGTTCGGGTAGAAAGTTTTGATTTGAAGGACGTCCGTTTATTACCGAGTCGTTTTCGTGACAATATGTTGCGGGATTCCGCATGGATGACCTCTATCGACGTAAGTCGCCTGTTACATAGTTTCCGGACAAATGCCGGAGTCTTTGCTGGTCGTGAAGGCGGTTATATGACAGTGAAAAAACTTGGTGGCTGGGAATCTTTGGACTGTGAACTTCGCGGACATACTACCGGACATCTGCTTTCGGCTTACGCTTTGATGTATGCCGCTACCGGAAGTGAGATTTTCAAGCTGAAAGGGGATAGCCTTGTCAACGGGCTGACCGAAGTTCAGAACGCTTTGAAAGGCGGATATTTAAGTGCTTTTCCCGAAGAACTGATAAACCGTAATATCCGGGGAAAGAGTGTTTGGGCACCTTGGTACACCTTGCATAAGCTTTATTCCGGTCTGATAGACCAATATCTGTATGCGGATAATCAGCAGGCTTTGAAAACAGTGACCAAAATGGGCGACTGGGCTTATAACAAACTGAAACCACTTAGTGAAGAAACCCGCAAACTCATGATACGCAATGAGTTTGGAGGTGTCAACGAATCATTCTACAATTTGTATGCTATCACAGGAGATGAACGTTACCGTTGGTTGGCCGAATATTTCTACCATAATGATGTAATTGACCCGTTGAAAGAACTTCGGGACGATTTGGGAACCAAACATACGAATACGTTTATCCCGAAAGTCATAGCCGAAGCACGTAACTATGAACTGACAGAGAATGAGACCAGCAAAAAGCTCTCGGAATTCTTCTGGCATACCATGGTTGACCACCATACTTTTGCTCCGGGATGTAGTAGTGATAAGGAGCATTTTTTCGACCCGAAGAAATTTTCTAAACACTTGACCGGCTATACCGGAGAAACCTGCTGTACTTATAATATGTTGAAGCTTAGTCGTCATCTTTTCTGTTGGACGGGCGATTCATCTATTGCCGATTATTATGAAAGGGCACTATATAATCATATCCTGGGACAGCAAGACCCGGAAACGGGAATGGTCACTTATTTCTTACCCTTACTTTCGGGTTCACATAAACTGTATAGTACCAAAGAGAACTCTTTCTGGTGTTGTGTCGGCAGCGGATTCGAAAATCATGCTAAATACGGAGAAGCTATCTACTACCACAACAACGAGGGAATCTATGTAAATCTGTTTATTCCTTCCCAAGTCACCTGGAAAGAAAAAGGATTAACCCTTCTCCAGGAAACGGAATTTCCGAAAGAGGAAACGACCCGGTTTACTATTCGTGTCGAGAAACCGGTTCGCACTACTGTTTATCTAAGATATCCTTCATGGAGTAAAAAAGCGGAAGTTCTTGTGAACGGTAAAAAAGTAGCAGTAAAACAAAAGCCGGGTTCTTACATCGCTATCACTCGTGACTGGAAAGATAATGACCGTATCTCGGCTACTTACCCGATGCAGATTGAATTGGAAGCCACTCCCGATAATCCGAATAAAGTGGCTTTATTGTATGGCCCGTTAGTGCTTGCCGGAGAACGGGGTACGGAAGGTATGCAGGCTCCCGCACCTTTCTCTAATCCAGCTCTTTATAATGATTATTATACTTATAATTTCCATGTGCCTGCCGATTTGCGTACCTCATTGAAAGTAGATATGAAACATCCGGAACGTACTTTGCAGCGTACAGGAAAAGAACTGAAATTTATAACAGAACAAGGAGATGTGATTCGTCCGCTTTATGATTTGCATCATCAGCGTTATGTGGTATATTGGGATTTGCAGTCGAAATAGAAAAATTTAAGAACGAATTACACGAATTACGCGGTTTTATAATTATAATTGCATCAAACAATAGCGTAGTTCGTGTAATTTGTGTTTAATACGAATTTAATAGATAACGAAAATGAAGGGAAGATTATTAATCGTAATTTTTATAAGTATCTGTTTTATTGCAGGTTCCTGCAATGTATCATCCGTACAAGGGAGTCGTTATAACTTCTCTTCATTAGATTCTGTTATTCAAGGCTGGGTGAGTAAAGAGTACTATCCAGGTGCTTCTATCTGTGTAGTAAAGAATGATTCTGTCATTTTTCAGAAGAACTATGGTAGCTATACTCCTGATACAAAAGTATACGTAGCCTCTGCCGGAAAATGGGTGGCGGCTGCTGTTATCGGAGCGGTAGTGGACAGTACCAGTTTGGACTGGGATGACCCTGTGGAAAAGTGGTTGCCGGAATTTAAGGGAGATGCCAAAGGAAAAATCCTTTTACGACAACTGTTATCTCATACTTCCGGAGTGCGTCCCTATCTTCCTGAACCGCGTGTAGATAATTACAATCATTTGGATTCTGCCATTATTGAAATATTGCCGTTAGATACGGTTTTTACTTCGGGAAGCCGGTTCCAGTATGGAGGGCTTGCCATGCAGATTGCCGGAAGAATGGCGGAAGTGGCAATGGGGAAGGAGTTTGAAACTCTCTTTCAAGAACTATTGGCGCAACCATTGGAAATGAAAAATTCTCATTTTACTCCGATAAATACAGATGGCGGACATGCCCCGATGTTAGGTGGTGGTCTGTGTACCACCTTGAACGATTATATTCATTTCCTATCTATGATTTATCATGATGGAATGTATAACGATAAGCGGATTATATCAGCAAAAACTGTAAAGGAAATGCAGGCCGACCAAGTGAAAGACGCAATAATCCCTTCGAATAACTCGGATAATTATGTAGCGAAAGGGCTAGGACAATCCCACAATGGAATCTACGGATTGGGAGAATGGCGTGAATTAATCGATAAGAAGACAGGTGAAGCTTATCAGATTAGTTCACCAGGATGGGCTGGCGCTTACCCGTGGATCAATAAACGGGAGAATGTTTATGGCTTCTTTATTGCTCATGTAGTCGGTGCTTCCAGTAAAGAAGATGGTTTCTCGTCTTTTTATGGTAGTCCTGTAATTTCGAGAACTGTTTCAGAGATTGTAAAGGGACATCCGTTGGTTGTGAAACAAGGCCGCGTTGAAGTGGGCAACGGTTCTCTTTACTATGAGGAAGCCGGCACAGGTGCTCCCGTCATCTTTGTTCATGGTCATTCTTTGGATCATCGTATGTGGGATGAACAATTTTCCGTACTGGCAAAAAAATATCGTGTGATCCGCTATGATTTGAGAGGATATGGCATTTCGTCTTCACAAACGGAAGACTATCAATTCACACACGCTGGAGATTTAGTTACTTTGATGGATTCTTTGCACATCAAGAAAGCGCATATCGTCGGACTTTCTTTAGGTGGGTTTATTACTGCTGATATGTTGGCGTATTTCCCTGACCGAATGTTATCTGCTTTTTTAGCCAGTGGAAACATTCGGAAATCGAAAGGTCCCAGTGAACCGATGACTCCGGAAGAAGCAAGAGTACGTGATAAGGAGATTGCTGCTTTGAAAGAGAAAGGGGTAGATGTGATGAAGAAAGAGTGGTTTGAAGGATTGATGAAGTCAGGAGGAAGTCAGCGGGAACGAATGCGTGAGTCTCTATGGCAAATGATCGATGAGTGGGATGCGTGGCAACCTTTACACAAAGAAGTACGGGTGGTAGCTGGTTTGGATGCCATCGAGAAATTGAAAAAGAATCATCCCGATGTACCTGCTTTAATTGTTGAGGTCATTCTTCCGGCAACCGATTCTCAAAAGAACCTCCCATTTTACAATATCTTCCCAATGGAAAACTGAAAGTAATTGACGATTGCGGACACATGCTGAATATGGAACGCCCGGAAGAATTTAATGCAGCATTGGAAGAATTTTTGAAAAACGTTCAATAAAGAATAATATTGTAACTGATTATATATAGAATAGACTAAGTACCATGAAACAAACTATTATTGCTGTTATCTGTTTTTTTTGTGTTTCTTCATTATATATACAAGCACAAAAAATAAATCATCCTTCATTACTGTATACTCCACAACGCATACAGCAAGTGAAACAGCGTATGCAGCATGAACCTAAATTGCAGGAAGCATGGGGAGATATTAAGAAAACAGCCGATGAAGCTTTGCAAAAGAAAGATTTTAATCGATTAGACTATTTGTCGTTAGCTTATTTGATGACTGATAATAAGGAGTATGCAGACGCAATCAAAGAAATCCTCCTGAAAGCTGTGGAAGCCGAATCATGGGGAGATGTGGAAATGATGGCACGTATTCCTGCATGGCGTTCACAACTGGGTATGCTCATAAGAGTTTTCTTTCCGCAGTGGGGTATGATGCTGCATACAATGTCATGTCTTCTTCAGAAAGAAAAAAGATAGCCGAAGGATTGAAACGGTTAGCCGTGGAACCGGCATTGGGAGACTGGTTGTTGGAGCCGACCCGTATTCACTCATTGAATTCGATGGGACATAACTGGTGGACCTCCTGTGTTTGTCAGGGTGGAATATTGGCTTTGAGTCTTCAAAATGAACTTCCCGAAGTAAAAGAATGGGTGGAGCAACTTCACGAATCACTTCCTGAATGGTTTGATTTTGCCGGTGATGTATTGCAACAGAAAGCAAAGAGTTTTGATGAGGCTGGTGGAATGTATGAAAGTCTGAATTACGCCAACTTTGGTATTCAGGAAGCTTTGTTGTTTAGGATCGCTTGGATAAATACTCATCCCGGACAGAATCCGGGTGATATTCCTCAATTGGCAAAATTGCCGAGTTACTTCTCACAAGTCTGCTATCCGCGTACAGGTATGCTGCATAGTTTGAATTTTGGAGATAGCCATAAAAATGTATCGGCAGAATCCAGCATGATGTTATTGTATGCATTGGGGGTGAAAGATCCAACTATTTTGTGGTATATAGCCAGGTGGAACAAGGACAACATCGTGATGGCTTTTTCCTGAATCGTCCCATGGGCTTCCTTTACACTCCTGATTTGAGTAAGGCGCCCGCTGTCCCTCAACTGCCGACTTCTCAATTATTTGCCGATTTTGGTTGGGCTACGATGCGTGATTCGTGGGAAAAGGATGCTACGATGCTGGCTGTAAAAAGCGGTCATACATGGAATCATTCTCACGCAGATGCCAATTCATTTATTGTCTTTCATAAAGGGGTAGATATTATTAAAGACGGGGGAAACTGTTGGTATCCTAATCCTGCTTATCGGAATTATTTCTTTCAAAGCCAGGCGCATAATGTAGTACTGTTCAATGGCGAGGGACAACCCCGTGAGCAGCAGTACAGCGGTTCTACTTTGAGAGGATATTTACATCATCTTTTGGATGCGGGAAATGTGAAATATGTCCTGGCTAATGGAACAGGTCCTGTATCTAATAATTTCAGTCGTAATTTCCGCCATTTCCTTTGGATGGATAATGTGATTTATATGATTGATGATTTAAAGACGCATAAGGTCGGCCGTTTTGAATGGCTGTGGCATACCAACGGGACTTATAAGAAGTCGGGAGTTGACGTGAATGTGACGAATGGTAATTCTTCCGTTGTGATTCGTCCTCTTTATCCCCGTTTGCTTGCTAAGTCTGATTTTGTACACGACTATCCGGAGGATTTGTATTGGGAAGAAATACAGGCTCCAACTGAAGATTTGAAAGGTACTGAAACCTATTATTCATTCCATTTGCCGGCAGAAGTCAATCGTGTAAAAGGGCTGACAGCTATTATATTAAAGGAGACTCCCAATGAAAAAGACTTGCCACAAATGGAACGGCGGGAAGGACAAGATTGGATTGGACTTCGTATCCGTCACAAAGGTAAAGTGACTGACTTGTATATTAACCAGTTGGCAGATGGCAGACTGATGCACAGCAACTCATGGATTATGCCGGACGGCTGGATGACAGATGCCTATATGTTTGCAGTTTCTTATCCCGAAGGAACGGAAGCCAAAGACGCCAAAGATTTCTTTATCTGTCATGGCAGTGCATTAAGGCGCGATAAGGAAACCTATTTTTCTTCTTTGGCTAAGTTGTTTGTCATTCAAAAGGAAGAAGATAAGAAACTCAATCTTTGGATAGACGGACAGCCGAAGATAAATGCCAGTTTCAGGAGTAAGAAGAAGCCTGTAAGAGTAGAGGTTAATAATAAGAGAATTCCTGTTGTGTATAAACAATCCCAATTGAGTATAAAGCTGGTAGATTAACACTCATTTTTATTGAGGAGTGTGTTTTGTTTTTGTATAAACCTACATAAAATTCGGGATATTTTATGTAGGTTTGCATTGTTTCATCAAATATAAATCCTATGAATAATCTGATACGACATATAACAAGCCTTATATTTATTTCTCTTTCTCTGTCTGCCTATCCGATTTCTTATTCCTTTCGTGGTCTGTCAGAAACAAATGGATTATCTGATTTAACGGTCAGTGCCTTGTATAAAGACTCCGTAGGTTATCTTTGGATTGGAACAGCTACGTCAGTTGAATGTTTTGATGGCTTCCGTTTCAAGCATTATCCGATATTCGGAGATGATGAGAAACTGAAATGGGTGAATGTGATTGCAGAAACGCAAGGCAACCGGATTTGGGTGGGAAACGATATGGGCCTTTGGCGGATAAATAAAGAATCCGGTAAATTAGAACCGTTTGTTGCTGAAGTGATAAAATTCGGAGTTCGTTCTTTATTGACCGATGCGCAGGGAACCTTATATATTGGCAGCGAAAAAGGATTGTTTGTCTGCAAAAATAATGAATTGGAGCAGATTACTATCAATGCGGATATGTGGTCATCGGATAATTTCATAGTCGATTTGAATATGGGAGAAAAAGATACATTATGGATTCTGACCCGCTCCAAACTATATTCAATGAATCTGTCTACCCGAAAAATAACTTTATGTCCATGCGGTGACAATGATAGACAGGATTATACTTATCGAAAAATGGCACGAATTGGTTCCAGGCTCTATTTAGGGACAATGGAACATGGAGTGGTTGTTTACGATATACCGACAGGGAAGTTCAGGGATAATTGGATTGATTTGGGATGCAATGTAATTTCTTCTTTGTCGGGTGACGGAAAAGATATACTTTATGTTGGAACAGACGGAAATGGAGTACATTTTGTATCTGTCAAGGAAAATAAGGTTATGAAATCTTTCCGCTATGAACCCGGTACTAATGGCGGAATCCGCTCTAACTCTGTCTATTCATTGCTGGTGGACAGGGAAGGATTGATATGGGTTGGATTCTATCAGTTGGGACTTGATTATACACTGTATCAGAGCGGGCTTTTCTCTACCTATTCTTATTCTCCTTATTTTGATTCAAAAGACATACCGGTACGGGCTATAGCTATCAATGAGAATGAAAGATTGATAGGTTCCCGCAATGGCCTCTTCTATGTTGATGAGACGAAACGGCGTTTTAGGAGTTTCAAGTCACCCCAATTACGCTCTAATATGATAATGTGCATTTACCCGTTTCAAGGAAAGTATTATATCGGTACGTATGGTGGTGGCATGTATATACTGGATTCTTCTACATTAACTATCCATGATTTTGAACCTTCGGAGACTCCTTTTGTGAAAGGGCATGTTTTCTGCATCAAGTCGGACAATGACGGTTGTCTGTGGATTGCCACTTCAATGGGCTTGTATCAGTATAAAGATGGCGAACAACTCATTCACTATACCAGTTCGAACTCCAAACTTCCGGAAGGGAATGTGCTTGATATATGCTTTGATTCTACAGGAAAGGGCTGGATTTGTACGGCTACCGGTTTATGTATTTGGGATCCTTCCACTCGTAGTATCAAATCAGATATATTCCCCGAAGGCTTTATACATAAAGAGAAAATCAGGACAGTATATGAAGATTCTTCCCACGAGCTCTATTTCCTTCCGGATAAAGGCCCTATTTTTATTTCCGATTTGTCAATGACTCATTTCCGAAGATTCCAGCCGGGCACTCTTTTGGAAGGGAAAGATGCCATGTTTATGATCGAAGACCGTGAAGGGTGGCTGTGGATTGGTACGAATCTGGGCCTGTACCGTTATGATAAAAAATGTACAATTGTTCCTTATACTTTTGTAGATGGATTACCGAGTTCTGTTTTTATTACCTGTTGCCCTGTTATAGATGCTTCGGGAACAATCTGGTTTGGCAATTCCAAAGGATTGATTTATTTGACCAGGGATTTACGTGATATAAATGAAGAAAACAGTTATCCCCTGGCTATTACAGATGTATATGTGAATGGTAAAGAACCTTATCATCCTGCTATACAGAGAGAACAGCATCTCTATAAAGTCTCTTTGGAATCGTCGCACAAGAATCTGACTATCTGTTTCTCCGGATTTACCTATTCCGACCCTGCATATATGTCTTATGAATATAAAATGGAAGGGATGGATGATGATTGGCAGTTGTTGGGTGGTAAATCCGAACTGACCTACTATGACTTGTCTTCCGGGAAATATCAATTCAAAATCCGTCGGATTGGTGAGCCCGGTTCGGAAATCTGTTTATCAGTGACTATTGCTTCCTCTTTTAACGCGACCTTATGGGGAACAATTCTATTATTGATTGCAATAATATGCTTAAGCTATGCTTATTACCGGAGAAAAAAGAACTCTCCGGCTCTTGCGGCGGACGCCATAGAAACCGGGAAACCGGTAGTTGAAGAAAAATACAGAAAGAGCAATGTGAGTATGGAAGAATGTCATCGGCTGGCAGACGAACTGGACATGCTGATGCAGGAAAAAAGACTGTATGTTAACCCTGATTTAAAGATTGCGGATTTGGCGTCAGTATTGAACGTCTCTCCATATACATTGTCCTACGTGTTTAATCAGTTCTTGAACAAGAATTATTATGATTATCTGAATGATTACCGCATAGCTGAGTTTAAACGATTGCTTAATGAGGATGAATATTCAAAATATACCTTAAGTGCTTTAGCTGAACTGTGTGGTTTTAGTTCTCGTACTTCCTTTTTCCGTTATTTTAAAAAGACGACCGGAATAACCCCGAACGAATACGTCCAAAGTATAGGACGAACTAATGAAGATTGATTGCCGGAGTCTCATATAATAATTTGAGACTCTAGCTTGCTATTGTCTAATTAGTTGATTATCAGTAGGTGTTGTGACTTCTGTTTCCCTTCCAATAGGATGAAATCTATCCGCCCTTTTTTATTGTTTCTTTTCCGTATTTACCATTTATATTTGCCAGCGTAATGATAAACAAAAATCTAAGCAATGGAAAATATAAACATGAAATCTACTCAACTGGTTGCTGACTCTTATAAGAGTTATCATCATTCCGTTTATCTTTATATCTATTATAAAATAGGTAAGGACGAAGAAGCAAAAGACCTGTCACAAGATGTCTTTTTGCGTTTGATGGACTATAAGCAGATATTGCGTCCGGAAACAGTGAAACATTTTATATTCGCGATTTGCCGGAATCTGGTAACGGACTATTTGCGTCGTTTTTACAAAGCTCAAGAAGTAACTTCCTATCTTTTCGACCGGATTCCTACTTGTACCAATGAAGTGGAGAGCCAGATTATTGCCAATATCTATTGACATGCGAATGGGAGAGAGCCAATCAGCTTCCTGAACAACGTCGGAAGATTTATATCATGAGTCGTTTCGAAAATAAATCCTCGGCTGATATTGCCGCTCAATTGGGAATTTCTTCCCGTACGGTGGAAAACCACTTATTTATCAGTCGGAAAGAAATCCGTGAGTATATCCAACAGTGTATCTAATATTAGAATAAATAGTATAAATGTTAGTTTTAAATTTTATGTATATGAAAAAAAATCTCTTCAGATTCTCATCGAGAAGATTTCTATTCTCTACGGTGATGGCCTCTGCCCTTGTAACAGGTGCTCCACAGGCGGTATTTGCCTATGTGGGAGAAGTGCAGGCTGTTTCGCAGACTGGGGCAATCAAAGGTAAAATCGTGGATTCCTATGGCGAACCTGTTATTGGTGCCAATGTCAAAGTGAAAGGCACTACCAATGGTACGATAACGGATATGGATGGAAACTTTACTTTGAATAATGTATCAGGTGGTACGTTGGTGATTTCTTTTATCGGTTATAAGACGTTGGAAGTTTCTGTAAAAGGGACGAATCTGGCTAAAATTATCCTGCACGAAGATACAGAGGTGCTGGATGAGGTTGTCGTGGTAGGTTATGGTACTCAGAAAAAAGAATCGTTGACAGGCTCGGTAACAGTGGTCGACCAAAAACTTTTTAAGGATAAAGGTACAGTGGCCAATCCGCTTTCGGCTATGCAAGGTCAGGTTCCGGGCTTACGCATCACCCGCTCGTCGGCTGCTCCCGGCGAAGAGGGATGGGGTGTCTCAATCCGTGGCTCTGTATCGAAGAACAAGGTAGAACCTCTCTTGATTATTGACGGTGTACCAGCCAGTGGTGTGAGCGAGATGGCTCAACTCAATGCCGACGACATCGAAACCATTAACTTCCTGAAAGATGCTTCGGCTGCTATTTATGGCGCAAAAGCAGCGGGTGGTGTGATTTTGGTAACTACCAAACGTCCCGATGCCGGCAAAGCCAAAGTGGAATATAGCGGTTCGGTTACACGTAAAATTGTGGGTTTGCAGCCCCGCATGATGAGCATGGACGAATGGACGGACGGTGTGCTTCAAGCCCGTTTGAATGACGGCTATGGCGAAGACGACAACTGGGTGCGCTATGCCCGTTTGGCTAAAGCCATGAAGGGGAGTTGGATTAATCTGCATGGTGGAAACAATCCCGATGAAGATCCCATTCCGGGAGGATTCCGTGGTGTGGCCGACTTTGTGTTTCACGATATGAACTGGACTGATGTGCTGTGGGGAAACGCCACTTCTACCCAGCATAACCTCAGCGTAAGCGGAGGTTCGGAAAAATCGACCTACCGACTTTCGTTGGGGTATTTGAACGACCAAGGGACGCTGCAATGGGGGAACAACTCGAACGAACGCTATAATGTACGTTTATTCAACAGTTTCAAGATAAACAACCGTATCAGCTTGGAAACCAACATGTCAGCTAGTCGTCAGCATCAAGTGGCTCCTACACAGATTGGTAGTATATTGGGTAGTAGCATACCGCAGCCAGGGCTACCGGTTTCGACCATTGATGGCAAACCATATGCGTGGGGAGGCATTCATACCCCCAACTGGTCGGCCGAATTGGGTGGTGACAACAAACTTGTGGTGACCACTATGAATGTGAACGAGATTTTGAAAGTGAACATTTTGGATGGTCTTGATTTTCAAGGCACTTTGGGTTACTCAACGAACAATGCGGCCCGTGACGAACAATATCTTTCGGTTGATTGGTATCAATACGACGGCACTCCGATTCTGAATGAGAACTCTCCCTATCCCGCAAAAGAAAAATCATCGTATACTAAAAGTTCTGCGCGTACTGACAATTATACGGCATCAGCTTTCCTCACTTATAAGAAATTATTTGATGAGGTTCACGACATATCGCTTATGGGAGGTGTGCAATACGACTATGCCGCTTACGATTATAGCGGCACCAAAGCAATGGACGTGGAAGCGGCAATCGAATCGCTTAACGGTAAAGGACAAATCTACATAGACAAGGTAGACCGTTGGGAGGAAGCCATTCTTTCTTATTTCGGTCGCATGAATTATAACTACAAGTCGAGATATATGGTCGAAGTGAATGCTCGTTACGACGGCTCTTCGAAATTTTTGCCCAAGAATCGCTGGAACTTCTTCTGGGGCGCATCAGCCGGATGGCGTATCACTGAAGAAAAATTCATGGAGAACTTGCGTGACTATGTGAATGAACTGAAACTACGTGCCTCATATGGTGAGGTAGGTAACCAAAATGGTATCGGACGCTATGACGGCATCCAACTTTACAACTACAAATCGAACAGCGGCGCTTTGTTGGGCAACTCGAAAGGAACCTATGTGGAATCTGCCGGACTGGTGAGCACCGTGCGTACTTGGGAACGTATCTACAACTATAACTTGGGTATTGACTTTGGATTCCTCAACAATCGCCTTACGGGTACGTTCGAGGTCTTTAAAAAGAAAAACGACAATATGCTGGTTTCGCGTCTGCACCCCGGTGTATTGGGTGGAACTGCTCCCAGCACTAATAGCGGTAAGTTTGAAGCCAATGGTTACGATGCCAGCTTGACTTGGCGTGACAAGATAGGCGGTTTCAACTACCACGTTGGCGGTACGTTAACCTATATGACCAACAAACTCGTCGATGGAGGTAACATCGTGGTAAGCGCAGGTTATAACGAAGCTGTGAATGGCTATCCACTCAACTCGGTATTTGGCTACCGCTATGTGGGCAAAGTACAAAACCAAGACCAACTGGATTATTACGTGGACAAATATGTGGGCAGCAACTCTATCGCCCTGCCTGCTAACTTGCGTTTGGGCGACCACATGTATGAAGATGTGAACAAAGACGGCAAACTGACACAAGATGACCTTGTATTTCTCGGTTCCGACGACCCCAAATATTCGTTCTCGTTTAATTTCGGATGCGAGTGGAAAGGATTCGATTTCAATACCGTGTTCCAAGGTGTGGGCAAGCGTACCATCTATCGTGAAATTGACTCTTGGAAAGTGCCTTTCAAAGCTATTTGGCTGAACACTACCAACCAGTCGGTAGGTAATGTATGGAGTCCTGAAACTCCTAACAACCATTTTCCTACTTATTCAAACAGTAATGACATCAATAACTACAATTACATTCCCTCTACCTGGTCGGCCGATAATGGTGCTTACCTGCGTCTCAAAGAGATTGTACTAGGTTACACATTGCCAAAGGCATGGATGAATAAGAGCGGTTTCATCAGCAACCTGCGTATTTATGTATCGGGTGCCGACTTGTGGGAAAAATCGTATATCACCGATGGTTGGGATCCCGAAGCCACCCGCAAGGTAGAAAACAAGCAACGCTATCCGTTTAACCGCACCGTGACTTTCGGTGTGAATGCCACATTCTAATTTTTATTCTTAATATTGAAGATAACAATGAAAAAAATAGCATATATTTTAGGAATCATTTGCGCCATGATCATGCAGTCGTGTTTAGACCTTGAGCCCAAGACGCAATTGGCGGATACCAACTATTGGAAGTCGCCCGAACACTTCAAACTCTTTGCTACCCAGTTCTACGGCTGGTCGGCCGATTTCAAGTGGCTTGACGATAGCCAGCACGCTGATATTCGCTCGGACTTGTTTGCCGGTAGCACGGTGAATATCTATAGTAATGGAACGAACAGTATTCCGTCATCCGACAAGCATTATACCGACAATTACAATCGTATTCGCCAAGCCAACACCTTGTTGCAACAGGCTGATGCGTATGACCAACAAGCCGACATCGCCATTTCGGTGGGGGAAGCCCGTTTCTTCCGTGCTTATTGTTACTTCGAGTTGTTGCAGGCCTACGGTGACCTTATCATTACCCGCACGCCGCTCGACATCGACTCGCCTGAGATGCAGAAGGCCCGCAATCCGCGTACCGAGGTGGCTGACTTCATCATTGACGACTTGAAAGAAGCCGCTAAACTATTACCCGTCGATAAGGCTATCAGCAGCAGCGACGAAGGTCGCCTCTCCAGCGAAGCTGCTTTGGCATTTCTTTCACGTGTAGCCCTCTATGAAGGTACATGGGAGAAATTCCATAATGGCGGTCAAAATACCGAACGTATAAAAGATTTGCTCAATACCGCAGCACAGGCGGCTCATGATGTAATGGCGGGCGGAGCATTCGAGCTTTTTGCTCCTCAAGAATTGGGTACGGAAGCCTACAAATATCTCTTTATCTTGGAGAATGAAAAGTCGAATCCTGCCAGTATCAATAAAACAGGTAATAAAGAGTATATCTTTACCCGCCGCCACGACCCTGTTATCAATTCTATCGGGTTCAACATAACCCAAGGGCGTTTGGGCAATGCCTTGTACGTTACTCGCAAAATGGCTAATATGTATCTGCAAAGCAATGGGTTGCCCATCAATCCCCAAACGTGGAATTACACGAAAGTGGATGATGAATATAAAAATCGCGACAACCGCATGAACAATCAGCTTATGGTGCCCGGACAAACTTACTGGGGTACAAACGGCGGACGCATCGATTGGAGCGGCAATGCTGCCGAAATAGCCAATGCCTCGCATAGGAACTTCATGCCTCAAACGGGTACAGGCTACTTTCCCCACAAGTGGTGTAGCGAACGCGACGGAGTGCCTACCGGTATGGAAGCCTATGACTTCCCCATCATCCGCTATGCTGAGGTATTGCTGAACTATGCCGAAGCCGTGTTTGAACGCGATGGACAAATATCGGATGAAGACTTAGCCATCAGTTTGAACCTGACACGCAAACGCATCAACCCGAAATGCCTGACTTGACTAACGACTTTGTTACGGCAAATAATTTGGATATGCGCACAGAGATTCGTCGTGAGCGTACCATCGAATTTTTCGATGAGAATTTCCGCATTGATGATCTGAAGCGTTGGAAAACGGCCGAAGACGAAATGCCGATGAACCTCACCGGTGTGAAGTGGAAAGGTACCGATTTTGAAAACAGATGGCCTGATGCTTCCTTTAAGGAGAAAGATGGTGAAGGTTGCATTATCCACGAGAAAGGACGCAACTGGCACGAAAAGCATTACTTATTGCCGCTGCCCACCGACCAGCTCAAACTGAACTCCAACTTGAAACAAAATCCGGGTTGGAACCAATAATCCATTCATTATTCATTTATAAAGTAATCGAATTATGACATACAAAAATATACTTCAAAAGGGTGCGTTTGCAGCACTGATGACGGCTGGCTTAATGATGACCGTTTCGTGCAACGATGACGATGTATCCCCTGTTTTAGAAGAGAGAGTGCTCGTTAAGGAAATCAACCTTGAAGTGACCCCCGAACTGCCTCTGCTGATAGGCACTGACACTTTGATAAAATATACCGTAGGTCCTGATGAGGCTTTCAACAAAGAGGTGGTATGGAAATCGACTGTGCCCGATGTGGCTACCGTAGATGCCGAAGGACGCATCACGGCAGTGAAGGCCGGTAGTACGGTAATTTCGGCCAAGCCGGCTGTGGGCTATTCTGCCACTTCGACCATCAATGTGAAGGTGGTAAACGAAATTATTCACATCACTGATATCAATCTCACTAACGAAGACCTCGAAGTGTTTGTAACCTCAACTTTGCCCCTTACTTGGCAGACTACTCCGGCCGACCCCACTTACCCCGGGTTGATTTGGAAAAGCCTTACTCCCGATAAAGCCACCGTCAATGAAAAAGGCGAGGTGAAGGCATAGCCGAAGGAAAGGCACGCATCCAAGTTACCGCTACCGACGACAAACATTTCACGAAAGAGTTTGAAATTAAGGTGAAGCCCATTATCTATATCGAAAGTATGGAATTTGTGAAAGAAGCAGACAAACTAGCTTTGGGCGAAACCTACACTCCGCAGATGAATGTAACGCCGATAGATGCTACGCTTTCGTACATCGCATGGGAAAGCAGTAAGCCGGATGTTGTAGAGATTGATGAAAAAGGCCGGTTCGTGGCGAAGGCTTATGGCAATGCAGTAATTACCGCTTTGGCCGACTATGGTGACGGTAAACCTGTCAAAGCTACGATGAGTGTCAACGTGAGCGAAGGTTTAATGAACGACCAGTTTACTGTCGAGAACATCTGGCAGCCATTCGGAAACTTTACTCACCGGGAATTTGAATGGATGGAGAATGACGGAGTACTTCGTATTTTCCCCGGTGAAGATAAGACTTACAAAGCTGTCCGCATTTGTCGCAACGGCGGTTTTGGGTTCAACGTAACCAACTATCCCATCTTGGCCTTTAAAATGAAATTCCCCGAAAATGTGTTCGAAGCATCGACAAGTATAGAGTGGTATCTAGACATTTGGGGCGGAAGCGGCATTACCGTAGCCGGTAAATATGGCGAAGATACCGATAAAGGAAAAAATGCCATGACTGTGGTAGATTGCGGTGAATACAAAGTATTCTACGCCGACTTCACGAAGAAATTCCTTGGCAAAAATCAACAGTATATGCCTACCTCATTGACGAAGTACGACACGGTGGAACTTCAATTTTGGAAAATCTGGTATGAAGCCAATGAAACAGGCAGCATCTATGTGGATTGGATAAAGACTTTCGAATCGGAACAAGAACTGAAAGATTTGATAAAGAACGAAAGTGGTAAACAATAGCATCTACTTTCTCTGGAAACTGATTGAATAACAAAATGAAAATTGAATGTATGAAAAATCTTATTTATACCTTCGTGGGCAGCGTAACGCTTGTGTTGCTGACCAGCTGTAGTGCTGAGTTCGAGAACGGAACTCCCGAACCATGGCAACGCGAAATCAACCCCAATGAAAATTATGAGTACACCATCAAGCATCCTTGTCTGGTGAACACCGAAGCCGACTTTGAACGCGCACGCCGCAAAGTGAACGAACGTGCCGAACCTTGGATTAGCGGTTGGGAAAAATTGTGCGAAAGCCGATTTGCCCAACTGAGCTACAACGCAAACCCGCAAGAAGAAATTGTACGTCACTCGCAAGGCGGCAACTTCAATACGGCCGCTTTCGATGCCGGTGCCGCTTATCAGTTGGCTGTACGCTGGAAAATTTCGGGAGATGAAGATTATGCCAAGGCAGCTGTTAGAATTCTGAACGGATGGGCTAAGACTTGTAAGGGGGTGAATTATAAAACATGGCCCGACGACAGCCATCGTCTGCTTGCCGCCGGATTTATCGGATACCAGTTTGCTGCTCCCGCTGAATTGATGCGGGATTACGAAGGTTGGAAAACCGAAGATTTTGAAGTCTTCAAGAAATGGATAGATAAAACTTTCTATCCCATCTGTGATGATTTCTTGGATAACCACTTTAATTCTTCAGCCATTTCGGGCTGGATGAGTTGGGATTTGCCTGCCATGCTTACCATTCTTTCTATTGGCGTGCTGAACGATGACGATGCCAAGATTAAACAAGCCTTGGAATTTTTCTATCACGGAAAAGGTATGGGCTGTATCGAATGGTCGGTGAAAGGTATGCACGAGGATCCTGCGGGAAAAGTGAAAGGCAGACATTTGGCACAGAGCCAGGAGATGGGACGCGACCAGGGGCACGCTACTCTCAACGTAGGCTTGCACGCTTACTTCTGCCGTACAGCCTATAACATGGGCATCGACCTTTTTGCCTACAACGACAACATCATTCTTGACCTCTGCGAATATACGGCTAAGTATAACTTAACTTCGGCCGAAGATGTGGAAATGCCTTTCGAACCTTACTATCACCCCAAATACGGTTGGCATGAGAAGGTGTCGGCTGACGGTAAGGGGCGTGCCGTCCGGGATGGGAACTCCTTTACAACCATTATGCCAAGGTGAAAGGTATGAATGCTCCATATTCGCAAGCTTTTGCCGAAAAAGAACGCCCCGAAGGATATGGCGAGCGTGGTACTGCCGAAGCCGGTGATTTGGGGTTTGGAACATTATTGTATACTGAAGAATAACTTTTTGAGATTTTCCTACTGATTTCAAGGAGTTAAGAGGTTAGGCTTCTTAACTCCTTGACGTTACTCAATGGAAACCCTTACAACCCTTTATCTTATGATAAATAGATTATTTTCTACCTTATTATTCCTTTCCTGTCTTTTTTGTGGTTTGTCCCCAACGGCAAAGGCGCAAAACAACGAGTGGGAAAATCCCACCCAATATGAGTGGAACAAAGAGAAACCACACGCTGACTTTCGCCTCTACGAGCGCGCAGATGATGCAGTGAACGATAATCCCCAAAAATCGCCTTGGCAATACTCGTTGAATGGTACGTGGAAATTTGTTTATGCTCCCTCTATCGCAGAAAGCATAAAAGATTTTTATCGTACAGATTTATCCGACAATGATTGGGATACAATTATTGTCCCTTCCAACTGGGAAATCCAAGGATTCGGTGAGCCGATAATCCGCAACATTCAGTATGTGTTTTCACCCAATCCACCTTATATCGACGTTGATAATCCTGTGGGGACTTACCGGCGCACATTTACGGTTCCTCAAAACTGGCAGGGGCGTGAAGTGTTGTTGCACTTCGGTTCCATCAGCGGCTACGCCCGTATCTATGTGAACGGGCAGCAGGTGGGGATGACTAAAGCATCCAAGACTCCGGCAGAATTTAATGTGACAAACTATTTGAAAAAAGGAGAGAACTTGCTTGCTGTACAGGTGTATCGCTGGCACGATGGCAGCTATATGGAAGACCAGGATTTTTGGCGTCTAAGCGGTATCGAACGCGATGTTTTCCTGACCGCTTATCCCCAAACGACCATTTGGGATTTCTTTCTGCATGCAGGACTGGACGATACCTACCGACACGGGCAATTCCGGGCTACTGTAGACTTGCGTTCGTTCAATACCAATGCAACCCTGCAAAAGGGGACACTTACACTTGATTTGAAGGACGCAGGGGGGAAGACTGTCCTATCTGCGCAGAAAGTATATTGTATCTCAGACATAAGTACTACACTTACTTTCGAAGGCACTGTGCGCAATGTGCGGAAATGGAGCGCCGAACACCCTTCGCTCTACGACTGTATCCTGACACTTCGATCCGATGGCGACAAGCAACAGACGGTAGTGGCTCATAAAGTCGGATTCCGCCGCATTGAGATTAAGAATGCACGGCTACTGGTAAATGGTGTACCCACCTATATAAAAGGTGTCAACCGTCACGAACACAATGATACGTTGGGACATGTGCAGACCCGCGAAATCATAATGAATGATTTGCGACTGATTAAACAACTGAACATGAACGCTGTTCGTACCAGTCATTATCCAAATCATCCGTTATTCTATCAATTGTGTGACCAATATGGTATCTATGTAGTGGATGAAGCCAATATTGAAACTCATGGAATGGGTTCGGTTCCTTATTTCAAAGATACCATCCCGCATCCTGCTTATCGTCCCGAATGGTATGCAGCCCACGTCGACCGTATCACCCGAATGGTGGAAAGGGATAAAAATCATCCATGTATCATCGGATGGTCATTAGGAAACGAATGTGGTAATGGAATCGTGTTCCACGATGAGTATAAGCGCTTGAAGAAATATGATCCCGGTCGTTTTGTACAGTTCGAGCAGGCTTGGGAGGATTGGAATACAGATGTTGTCTGTCCGATGTATCCCAATATGTGGAAAATAACAGAATATCGGAAGTCCGGCAAACAGCGACCGTTTATCATGTGTGAGTATGCTCACGCCCAAGGAAACAGCAATGGCAATTTTAAAGACCTTTGGGATATTATTTATGACAGCCCTAACTTGCAGGGCGGTTTTATCTGGGATTTTATGGATCAGGGATTTAAGGTAAAGACCGAACCAAGAGACGGACGTACTTATTGGACGTATAATGGTAAGATGGGGAGCTATAAATGGCTGGAAGATAAAAAAGGGGAACTAAACACGGGAACTGACGGTTTGATTTCTGCCAATGGTATTCCCAAACCACAAGCGTATGAAGTGAAGAAAGTGTATCAGTACATTCAGTTTAGCGCAAAAGACTTGGGGAAAGGAATTATTTCCATTAAAAACCGTTATGACTTTACCAATCTGGATGAGTATGCTTTTATATGGGAAATATACAAAAACGGAGAAAAAATATCTACAGGGGATTTCAACGTTGATTTAATACCTCACGAAGAGAAAGAGATACGTTTATCTCTTCCTGTTATTCCAGAAGACGGGAATGAGTATTTCCTTAATCTCTATGCGCACACCCGGGTTGCTACCGATTTAGTACCTGCCGGTTATGAAGTAGCTAGAGAGCAGATGCAATTAAATAAAAGTAGTTTCTTCACATCGCTTCCGCCTTGTTCGGGAAAACTATCTTATGAAACAAAAGATAATATTTTGTCTTTTCAATCGGGGGGCGTTTCTGGTAAGATTGATTTGAAAAAGGGAATCTTATTTGATTATATGATAAATGGCGAGCAACCTATCAAGCAATATCCCGAACCAGCCTTTTGGCGTGCTCCGATTGATAATGATTTTGGAAATAAAATGCCCACTTTGGCAGGTGTTTGGCGGACAGCTCATGTCAACCGTTATGTGAAGAAAGTGACAATAGACGAACAGAATGAAAAAGGATTATCCATCAGGATTGATTGGATATTAAATGATATTCAGGTTCCTTATATGATGGAATATTTGATCTGTAATAATGGTGCTATTGTTGTGACAGGCAGTATCGACCTGACAGGAACGAAACTTCCCGAACTTCCCCGTTTTGGTATGCGTATGGAATTGCATCAACCTTATGAAAACTTGGTCTATTACGGTAGAGGGCCTTTTGAGAACTATATCGACCGTTATTCGAGTTCCTTCATCGGACGATATGAGGATAAGGTTGAAAATCAGTTCTATTGGTATACACGTCCGCAGGAAACAGGAAATAAAACAGATGTTCGTTGGCTGTCCTTATTGGATAGCGAAGGGCAAGGAGTGAGAATTACAGGCTTGCAACCTATCGCATTTTCCGCTTTGCATTTCTCACCGGAAGACCTTGATCCCGGCCTGACCCGTAAATTGCAGCATACTATCGACATTGTTCCGCAAAAGAATATCTTTCTGCACGTTGACTTGAAGCAACGTGGATTAGGCGGCGATAATAGTTGGGGAATGTATCCGCACAATGAATATCGCTTGCTTGACAAGAAATATACTTATAGCTATATGATTGAATTGGTAAAAAAGAATTCAGATTAAGGCTATTATTTGAATCAGTGGCAGATAAAATCTTCAATAGCATTGAGTAAATAAATTCTCCCCTTCGTATTTGTTTTCCATATATAACA
>NZ_QTMZ01000002.1:0-272275 GCF_003602935.1 Bacteroides sp. AM54-2NS | reverse complement strand
ACTTGTTTGAATGTATTCTTCATGGTAAGGACTGCGACAAGAAGGCTCTTCTGCCATGTTTCTATAAACCGGAATGTTAAAACAAAAATATTTTCTTACGGGCATTTTTATTTTATCGGCTGAAAGACAGCCGATAAAATTGGCGTGGCGGAAAATAGTATGGTTACCGTATTATCCGCAAAGTATTCACCGTCTATTATTTACAGTTCGCTGTTCATAAATGACAGCTTACCATTCATCGTTTACAGCTTACAGGTTCCTGTCTTTTTATAGTTCATTTCTCATTTTCGTCCCAAGCTCAACGAATTGAGCACTACGCTCACGCTGGAGAACGCCATTGCGGCACTTGCCAGCATCGGATTCAATAACAAACCATTCAGCGGGAACAAGATACCGGCAGCAATAGGAATACCGATCAGGTTGTAAATAAACGCCCAGAAAAGGTTCTGATGAATCAGTTTGACTGTCTGCTTTGACAACTGGAAGGCTTTAGGAAGCAGCAACAAGTCCGATGTCATCAAAGTCACCATAGCCACGTCCATAGCAATATCAGTTCCTTTTCCCATAGCAATGCTGACGTCAGCCAATGCCAGTGCCTGCGAATCATTGATACCATCGCCCACCATCGCAACCTTCTTTCCCTGCATTTGAAGCTCACGTACAAATTCGGCCTTATCGTCCGGTAGAGCGTCGGCAACAAAACGTTCGATTCCTAAACGGGAAGAAACGGCTAGTGCAGTCCGTTGTCCGTCCCCCGTCAGCATACAGATGTCAATCCCTTGACGTTTCAGTTCCTTCACTGCTTCGGCAGAAGTAGCCTTTATCGGGTCGGAAACAGCAATGATAGCCAGCAACTCGTTTTCACGTCCAAAGTAAATGATGCCGTTACCGTCCGATTCATAGTGAACCAGCATTTCAGCCATCACATCGCTTACTGTCGCACTGAAATCTTTCAGGAGTTTATGACTGCCTACCCAGTAAGTATGTCCCTCATACGAGGCTTTGATTCCTTTTCCCGTAATGCTTTCAAAGCTATCCAACGCGGCAGGTTTTATTTTTTCTTCGTCCTGAAGCGCAGAGACAATAGCGCCGGCAAGCGGATGCTCCGATTTCATTTCCGCAGCTAAAAGTACATCTTTGAAATGTGGTTCCTGCGACTGCGCCCATAACCATCCGGTAGCTGTAGGATGTCCTTCAGTCAGTGTTCCCGTTTTATCCAGAACAACGACATCTACTTTGCGCATTTGTTCCAAAGCCACTGCATCTTTAATCAGAATATGCTGGCTGGCAGCTTTACCTATACCCACCATCAACGCAGTAGGTGTAGCAAGCCCCAAAGCACATGGACAAGCAATGACAAGAACAGAAACAGCCGACAAAATACCATAAGAAATATATTCACTACCACCAATGGTAACCCACAATACAAATGTCAGAATGGCAATGCCCAATACGACAGGTACAAAAATCCCCGTAATACGATCGACAATGCGTTGCACGGGAGCTTTGCTGCCCTGTGCTTCCTGCACCATAGCGATAATACGGGCAAGCACGGTTTCACTGCCTACCTGTGCGGCACGAATGATAAATGAGCCACGCTGGTTGATCGTTCCCGCCAATACTTTATCACCTTTCTTCTTTTCTACCGGAACCGGTTCACCGCTAATCATACTTTCATCGACATACGAGTCGCCTTCGGAAAGCTGACCGTCCACAGGTATTTGCTCTCCCGGGCGTACAACCACCAAATCACCTACCTGAAGTTTTTCAATCAGGATCTCCTCCTCCACTCCATTGCGCAGAACACGAGCCGCTTTAGGCTGCATTCCCATCAACTTACGGATAGCTGTCGAGGTATTTCCTTTGGCACGTTCCTCCATCAACTTTCCGGTAAGGACGAAAGCGATAATCACCGCAGAAGCCTCATAATAGACATGCGGTTCCAATCCGCGGTCATACCAGAATTCGGGGAAGAAAGTGTTGAACAGACTGAACAGAAAAGCAATGGAAGTACTAAGAGCAACCAAAGTATCCATATTGCTCCGTCCTAATTTAGCCTGTTTCCAGGCTCCGGTGAAGAAACCACCTCCGAAAAAGACCATAACAGGGATAGCAAGTACCATTTGAATCTCATTAGAGTATGGCACATGCATCAGTATCATGGAATATACCAACAATGGTACTACCAAAATCCACGCTCCAATTACCTTCCATTTCAAACGAGTGTAACGCTTATGCTGTTCCTCTTCCCGGCGTTCTTCTTTGTGGGCTTCTTCCACAATCAGATCATAACCTGCCGCAAGCACAGCCGCACGAATCTCTCCGGGAGTCAGCTGCTCTTTCTCATAAGAAACGGTCAATGTATTGGTAGCAAAATTAACGGAAGCCTCAATGACTCCCGGCAATTTTTTTACTGTTCTTTCTACATTATTGGCACATCCTGCACAATGCATATTAAGCACAGGAAATGCCTTTTTTGTTGTGTTACCCATATAATTATTGTTTACGGCCTTCCCCTCCTCTCGAAAAAGAAGTTGGGGAAGAACCCTTGTTTGTTTATAGAAACAAGCTAATACAGGTATTTGTTCAATTACTTCTTATCAGCCTTCTGATTGTCTTTCTTTGTTTCTTTTACAAATTCGGCTTCATAACTGAACTTATTAAACCCTGCCTGCAACTTCTTTACATTCGTTTTTTCAGCGTCATACGTAATGGTTACCATTTTCGTTTTTACTTCGGTCGAAATATCCTTCAACCCTTTCTCAAAACGCATATTGTCCTTTACTTTCTTTTCGCATTTCTCACAGTGCATCTGCGACACTTTAAATACAACAACACGAATATCTTTTGCCAATACAGCTGTTACACTCAAAAGAGCCACCACGCAAGTGGCCATCCATCTTTTTGTTCTCATTTTTCTTATCAGTTTAAAATTAATATTCTTTATTATGCGATCGTTTCTTTCATTCGCTATTTCCTGCTTTTACTCACTATTTCTAGCTAAGTTAAAACGTATTCCGATATATCCTTTTGCTCCGTGCACCGGTCCCCAAATCATGGTAGAATCAAAGTTGTTCCCCCAGGGATTTGCCGCATCGATAATCGGATTCTTTTGTTTGAAGTTTGTCAGGTTCTCGCCTCCTACGTAGATAGACCAGCGGCGGAAGTAACGGGTCACCTGTAAACTCAACTGTTCAAAACTGCCATAACGACGTTCCCAGGACAACTGTCCGTCTCCCAGTTCATAAGGAGTAGGCATCCTGCCGCCGCCATTCAGTTGCAGTGTGGCGTCAAACTGCCATATTCCCAGCGGAGTTTGGTAAGAAGCCGTGAGTAGTCCTTTATATTTGCTAGTCAGCGGTTTCTCCATTCGTTCACCTTTGTAGGTCGTTTTTGCATCTGTGAGCCGGTAAGCACCTGTCAGGGTGAATCCTTTGAAGAAAGGATAACTTGCTTCCACTTGGAACACATGCGAATAAGAGCGTCCATCCAAATTGTAGAAAGCTACTTCATGGGGGTTGCTATCCATATCTACGATCACTTGTTTCAGGAAATCCGTATAATAGTATTCTGCATTCACATTCAGCGTTTTGCCGAATATAGGGATATAAGTAGAGACGCTGGCACCGTAATTCCACGCTTCTTCCATATCCAGGTTCTTTGCTATTTCCACCTTACGACTGCTGGAAAGCAGGTAGTTGTTTTCCGCCAACACATGATTGGTACGATACCCTTTTCCGGCAGAAAGACGGAAATTCACATAATCATTCGGATTGTACTTAAGATGCGCACGCGGAGTCACGAAGAAACCATGTTCGTTACTGTAATCACCACGCAGACCGGCCATTACCATCCATTTATCATTCAGGTTCAACGTATATTGCACGTAAGCACCGGGAACAGCTTCCTTTTCAAAGGCTTTGAGAGGATTGTCCGTTGTATTTTCCAAACGGTAATGTTGGTCATAAGCGTCATAATTGAAGCTCAATCCAGCGGAGAAACTATTTTGCGGATTAAATTCCGTTTCAAACATCAGCGAAGCATAGACGTTGGTTTGATCCACATTATACAGTTTGCGTCCATACGTAGCATCCTGATTGTGTAAAGTGGTGGAAAGAATCAAAGCCAGGTTCGTATTCTTCTCCTTATTAAAGATATAGGCGTTCTTGGTGAAGAATTCATAGCGTTCCGTATCAATCCCTACTTTATACAGATCACCGGAGTGCATTGTCCCTCCGTGATTGGCCTGTCCGCTGGTACGTGTTTCAGAAAGGGCTTTGATACCTGCCTGGAAAACATAATGGTCGCCCATATATGCCCACCGATTCCACACATTATATTGTTCTACCTGCGGAATATCCACAAATCCGTCATCGTTGCCATCATGCGCCTTGGTCTCATTTTCGTAATGTGCCAGCAGAGAAGTGCTCCACCGTTTGGAAAGTTTCAATGTAGCGTCCGCATTGGCTTCATACCTGTTGGTAGTGCTTGCAAAAAGATTGGCAGAAACCCAATCGGCTTCCGGCAACTGTGGTTTCTTAAATTCTACGTTTATCTGTCCTGTGATGGCTTCATAACCATTCTTCACCGAAGATGTTCCTTTGGAGACCTGTATGCTCTGCATCCACGGACCGGGGACATATCCCAATCCATAAGGAGCGGCGGCTCCCCGATAATTCGGAATGTTTTCCGTCAACATCTGCACATAAGTGCCGGACAGCCCCAACAATTTAATTTGTTTGGCTCCTGTTGCCGCATCGGAATAACTCACATCTACTGAAGGGTTCGTCACAAAACTTTCACCCAGATTACAACAAGCGGCTCTACTCAATTCGGCACTGCTTATCATGTCTTCGTTCATCACGCTACTGCGCAATTTCATCGTTCCCAGTTTACGAGTGACAATATTTACTTCATTCAGTTCCACTCCATCACGAAGCACAATATCCAGTTGTTGATTTTTACTGCTCACATGAATCGTGTCGTTCTGAAAACCGATAAAACTGACAATCAGCATGTGGCTTTTGGAAGGTTTAGTGATAGAAAAACTACCATCCTCTTTGGTTGTCACTCCTTGTCCTGTATTCATCCAGAACACATTGGCACCCGGAATAGCCTCCCCGGTACTATCTTTCACTGTTCCCCGTACTTGCGCATATATATTGCCGGCAAATAACAGGAACAGTCCTATTATCATATATTTCATTCTTTCTAAAGTTACTTTCGAGATACAAAATTAATTCATTTCTCATGCAACTTAGTTGCATTCAGTGCTGCTTTACTTTCATGTTCTATTGAAAGCAAAGGATTAAATAAGAAAGAAATAGTGGCTAAATAATGTAGGTGGAATATAACGCCAGCTTCTGCCTCGAGCAGAGAGGTGGCGGAGAGGTCAGACTATCAAATTCTACCGGTTTATCCGCATAGGTCGGAGTCAGCAGATAGCAGAAATGCTCACATAAAAGATCGACTGCCAAAACTGATACGGTCAGTTCCGTAGAGTGTTTCATCAGGTCGAGCTTATAAATCGTAACCGTACAACCTTTTTCTTTGCAGTTTTTCTTTGAATCGCAAGTATGAGACTTTTTACACTTCGGACAGCCTGAATCACAGCAACTCTGCACTGTCTCACAACGGGCACAGCAATAACGCACAATAGAGACTCCGCCTCCTGAATAGATAATCAGGAGAGAAAGGATAAGTGCTGTTATGTAGGCTAGTTTTTTCATTTCAGAGGACAAAGATAAGAATAAAAACAGATTTTCCTATAATTTTTCGTAATTAAGATTCAATCAATCCGATACAGACACATTCTCTTTCCTTTATTTGGCTATTTTAGAGTCATATCAGCACTATTAACTCTTTTTACTCAACAATAAAACCTATCTTTGCCCCAATAAATTCTCTGATTTTTAAGTAAACGCTATGCTTACATATTTACTCATCATTATCACTCTTTATCTGGCAGGTAATGCCTACATATTTATCAGAGCAAAGCAAGCTCTGAAAGTTAAATCTCTCGGAGTAAAAATATTCCTGACCGTTTTATTCTGGATATGTGCTTTATCCTTTTTCGGCACGATGCTAACTCGTAACCTTGAGATGCCTGTCTTTATCTCCCATTCAATGTACACCATTGGAACAAGTTGGTTGATATTTACTCTATACATGGCATTATTCTTGCTTTTGTTTGATATCTTGAAATTATTCAAAGTTGTCTACAAATATAGGTTCTATCTGTCTTTAGTGTTCACGTTGGGATTGCTGGGATGTGGGTATATAACTATCATCACCCGGAAACCAATGTAGTCAGCATTTTAACCAATAAACGATATGAAGATACTCCCCAAGCAATTAAAATCGTCGCAATCAGCGATGTTCACTTGGGAAATGGCACAGGGAAAGCCGCATTAAAAAAATATGTGGAAATGATAAATGCGCAGCATCCCGACCTGATACTGATTAGTGGTGACTTGATTGATAATAGCGTCGTACCTCTTTATACAGAGAATATGGCGGAAGAATTAGCTAACTTGAAAGCTCCTATGGGTATCTATATGGTTCTCGGCAATCACGAATACATTAGCGGTATCGATGAAAGTATCCGATATATTAAAAGCACTCAAATACAATTATTGCGCGATTCAGTAGTTACACTTCCCAACGGCATACAACTGATAGGACGTGATGACCGTCATAACCGCAAGCGTCATTCCCTGCAAGAGTTAATGGTGAATATCGATAAAAGCAAACCTATCATTTTATTGGATCATCAACCTTTTGATTTGGAAAAAACGGAAGCTGCCGGCATCGACCTGCAATTCAGTGGGCATACACACCACGGACAAATATGGCCTATTAATTGGGTGACCGATTATATCTTCGAGCAAAGCCACGGTTATCGCCAATGGGGAAACAGTCACGTGTATGTATCTTCCGGATTGTCTCTTTGGGGACCACCCTTCAGAATAGGAACGCATAGTGAAATGGTTATTTTCAATTTTCAATGAATATTATGCAGTTTTGTCACATATGTTACAGTTTCCAAGCAATCTCTGCCCTATCTTTGCAGAAAAAAGATTATGGAACAATTACATGCTCATGAAGTCCTCCACATGATGGAAGGAAATAGCTACTCGGAATCATCATTGCGGGAAGCAATCATTAAGAAGTTTGGCTCACAGCAACGTTTTTATGCTTGCTCGGCAGAAAACATGGATGTAGATACCCTTATCGAATTTCTGAAAATGAAAGGGAAATTTATGCCTGTTGAAGATGGATTCACAGTAGATATCACTAAAGTTTGCAAGCATTGATTGGCGGATAATATCCGCCAATCCCATTTTGGGGATAAATAGCTGCATTTTTTTCTGTTTTTATTAGCCCGATTCACGAATTTCATCTATATTTGTCAATAGTGAATGATAAAACAAATGTTGAATTTACAGAAAAAACGGGTATGAAAAAACAATATGTCAGTCTGCTTGCAATTATACTTTCGGTAAGCGGCTTTTTGTTTTCTTGTCATGACAAGATGAACAAAAACACAGGTGCGTTACAGTTTGATAGCATTCAAGTGAATGAGACAGCACACCTCTTCAGTGATACAGCCAAACCGGCCTGCAATATTATTATTAATTTTGCCTATCCGGTAAAATCATCGGATGATATGCTGAAAGATAGTTTGAATTCTTATTTCATTTCGGCCTGCTTCGGTGATAAATACATCGACGAAAAGCCGGAAGAAGTTGTAAAGCAATATACCGAGAACTATATCAGCGAATACCGCCGCGACCTCGAACCGATGTATGCCGAGGACGAGAAAGACAAGGAAGACGAATCTTCCATCGGAGCTTGGTATTCTTATTATAAAGGTATAGAGAGCCACGTACAACTGTATGATAAAGACCTGCTTGTATATCGTATCGACTACAACGAATATACCGGAGGTGCACATGGCATTTACATGGCTACTTTCCTGAACATGGACCTCACCCTGATGCGCCCGCTCCGTCTTGATGATATTTTTGTCGGAGACTACAAAGACGCATTGACCGACCTGATCTGGAACCAGCTCATGGCGGACAACAAAGTGAACACTCACGAAGCATTGGAAGACATGGGATATGCTTCCACCGGGGACATCGCTCCGACAGAAAATTTCTATCTAAGCAAAGAAGGAATCACCTTCTATTATAATGTATACGATATCACTCCTTATTCTATGGGACCTGTAAAGGTAACAATCCCATTTTCTATGATGGAGCATTTACTAGGCAGTAACCCAATTCTGGGAGAACTGAAAAATTAAAATTCATAAAAAGCTGAACACCAATGAATATCCTATTGTTATCACTCCCGTGTGACAGAATAGGATATTCATCCACATCTATCATTCAAAACTTATAACTCAAAACTCAAACAGTGGAAATCATACTGAAATATTTTCCTGATCTGACGGAAGAGCAGCGCAAACAGTTTGCAGCTCTATACGACCTCTACATTGACTGGAATTCTAAAATCAACGTAATCTCCCGCAAGGACATCGAGAATTTATATGAGCATCACGTGCTCCATTCGTTAGGCATTGCCAAAACAATCCAATTTCGCCCCGGAACCAGCATTATGGACCTGGGTACAGGAGGAGGTTTCCCCGGTATTCCTTTAGCCATCTTATTTCCCGAAGTAACATTTCACCTCGTGGACAGTATCGGCAAAAAAGTACGGGTAGCAACCGAAGTGGCAAACGCTGTCGGACTGAAAAATGTAACATTCCGTCATGCCCGCGCAGAAGAGGAGAAACGAACGTTCGACTTTGTTGTCAGCCGTGCCGTAATGCCTTTGGCGGATTTGATCAAGATTATCAAAAAGAATATCTCCTCAAAACAACAAAATGCATTACCCAACGGACTGATCTGTCTCAAAGGTGGCGAACTGGAGCATGAAACGATGCCGTTCAAGCATAAAACGGTCATTTATAACTTGAGCGATAGTTTCGAGGAAGAGTTCTTTCAAACCAAAAAAGTGGTATATGTTCCGATTTAAATAAGACTATATGTTCTGATAGATGATAAATCATAAAGAAACCATGAAAATAAAGAGATTTGAATTTAATATGTTTCCCGTAAACTGCTACGTATTATGGGATGACACTAAAGAAGCAGTCGTAATCGATCCCGGCTGTTTTTATGAAGAGGAAAAGCAGGCTCTGAAAAAGTTCATTCTTACCAATGAGCTGAATGTAAAACATTTGCTGAATACTCATTTGCACCTGGATCATATCTTCGGAAATCCGTTCATGCTGAAAGAATTCGGATTATCGGCAGAAGCAAACAAAGCGGATGAGTACTGGATTGACGAAGCACCGAAACAAAGCAGAATGTTTGGTTTTCAGTTGCAGGAAGAGCCTGTACCACTGGGCAAATACCTGCATGACGGAGATATTATCACTTTCGGACATACCAAACTGGAAGCGATACACGTGCCCGGACATTCACCCGGTAGCTTGGTGTACTATTGCAAGGAAGATAACTGCATGTTCTCCGGCGACGTCCTATTTCAGGGCAGCATCGGTCGTGCCGATCTCACAGGAGGCAACTTCGATGAACTGATAGAGCACATTTGCAGCCGTCTGTTTGTTCTTCCCAACGAAACTGTCGTTTACCCCGGACACGGTGCTCCTACGACGATCGGAATGGAAAAAGCTGAAAACCCATTTTTTAGATAAGAGAAGATTTAATGAGTTATGAATTCTGATTTATGATTTATGATTTGCCGTGCGGATGAAGTAGGTGTTGCGGCTGATTGAGGTTTATAAATCGGGAAAACATAAGAAAGCATAAATCAGAACTCATAATTCATAAATCATAAATCATAAATCATTAAGACATGAAAACCGATTTGTTAGCTAGCCGTCACATCGGCATCAATGAACAAGACACAGCCCTGATGCTCCGCAAAATTGGCGTGAACTCACTGGACGAACTGATTGATAAAACAATTCCCGCCAATATACGGCTGAAAGAGCCGCTGGCATTGACTAGTCCGCTGACGGAATACGAATTTGGAAAACATATCGCCGAACTGGCAAATAAAAATAAACTATATACTACGTATATCGGTTTGGGATGGTACAACACGATTACCCCGGCTGTTATCCAGCGGAATGTATTCGAAAACCCGGTATGGTACACTTCTTACACTCCTTATCAGACAGAAGTGTCGCAAGGACGCCTGGAAGCGTTGATGAATTTTCAGACAGCCGTATGCGACCTTACTGCCATGCCACTTGCCAACTGTTCACTTCTGGACGAAGCAACTGCCGCTGCCGAAGCCGTGAGCATGATGTATGCCATACGTTCCCGTGCGCAACAGAAAGCCAATGCGAACGTAGTTTTTGTAGACGAGAATATTTTCCCACAAACATTGGCTGTTATGACTACACGCGCCGTGCCGCAAGGCATCGAACTGCGTGTAGGTAAATATAAGGATTTTGAACCTTCACCGGAAGTGTTTGCCTGCGTTCTACAATATCCAAACTCGAATGGAAACGCAGAGGATTATTCCGAATTTACAGAAAAAGCTCATGCCGCAGATTGCAAGGTAGCTGTCGCCGCCGATATTTTGAGTCTTGCCCTGCTGACTCCTCCGGGAGAATGGGGAGCAGATATTGTATTCGGAACTACACAACGTTTGGGTACTCCAATGTTCTATGGTGGTCCGTCGGCTGCTTTCTTTGCTACCAGAGACGAATACAAACGGAATATGCCGGGACGAATCATCGGATGGTCTAAAGATAAATATGGCAAACTTTGCTACCGGATGGCTTTGCAGACACGTGAACAGCATATCAAACGGGAAAAAGCAACTTCAAATATCTGTACCGCACAGGCATTATTAGCTACCATGGCAGGCTTTTACGCTGTTTATCACGGCCAGGAGGGTATCACCACAATTGCGTCGCGCATCCACAGTATCACTGTATTTCTTGAAAAGCAACTGAAGAAATGTGGATACACACAAGTCAACGCTCAATATTTTGACACCTTACGTTTTGAGTTGCCCGAACACGTTTCGGCACAGCAAATCCGTACCATAGCGCTTAGTAAAGAAGTAAATCTGCGTTATTATGAAAATGGTGATGTCGGTTTCTGTATTGATGAAACAACAGATGTGGCAGCCGCCAATGTATTGCTCTCTATCTTTGCCATCGCTGCCGGAAAAGATTATCAGAAAGTAGACGATATTCCGGAAAAAAGCAGTATCGACAAGGCTTTGAAACGGACAACTCCTTTCCTGACGCACGAAGTATTCAGCAAATATCACACGGAAACAGAGATGATGCGTTATATCAAACGTTTGGATCGCAAAGATATTTCGCTTGCACAATCGATGATTTCTCTCGGTTCATGCACCATGAAGCTGAATGCAGCTGCGGAAATGTTGCCTTTAAGTCGTCCCGAATTTATGGGTATGCACCCGCTGGTTCCGGAAGATCAGGCAGAAGGATATCGGGAATTAATTAAGAATTTAAGTGAAGATCTGAAAGTTATCACCGGATTTGCAGGGGTGAGCCTACAACCCAATTCAGGTGCTGCGGGAGAATATGCAGGACTTCGTGTAATCCGTGCTTATCTCGAAAGTATCGGTCAGGGACATCGGAACAAAGTCCTGATTCCGGCTTCGGCTCACGGAACAAATCCTGCGTCAGCTATACAGGCCGGATTTGTGACTGTCACCTGTGCATGCGACGAACAAGGAAATGTAGAAATGGATGACCTGCGTGCCAAGGCTGAAGAAAATAAGGATGAATTGGTAGCGCTGATGATTACTTATCCTTCTACACATGGTATCTTCGAAACAGAAATAAAGGAAATTTGCGACATCATTCATGCCTGTGGCGCACAAGTATATATGGATGGAGCCAATATGAATGCCCAAGTGGGATTGACCAATCCGGGATTCATCGGTGCAGATGTCTGCCACTTGAATCTTCATAAAACATTCGCTTCCCCTCATGGTGGCGGAGGTCCGGGAGTAGGTCCTATCTGTGTGGCCGAACATCTGGTTCCTTTCCTTCCCGGACATGGAATCTTCGGCAATTCGCAGAATCAAGTATCAGCTGCTCCATTCGGTAGTGCAGGTATTTTGCCTATCACGTATGGATATATCCGCATGATGGGTGCAGAGGGATTGACGCAGGCAACTAAGATCGCCATCCTGAATGCTAATTATCTGGCTGCTTGCCTGAAAGATACGTATGGAGTTGTCTATCGGGGAGCCAATGGTTTCGTAGGACACGAAATGATTCTGGAGTGTCGGAAAGTACATGAAGAAGCAGGCATCTCGGAAAATGATATTGCCAAACGTTTGATGGACTATGGTTATCATGCTCCTACCCTCTCCTTCCCTGTTCACGGTACATTGATGATTGAACCGACAGAAAGCGAGAGTTTGGCAGAACTGGACAATTTCGTAGATGTCATGCTGAATATCTGGAAGGAGATTCAGGAAATGAAGAACGGCGAAGCTGATAAGGATGATAATGTGTTGATTAATGCTCCGCATCCGGAATACGAGATTGTTAGTGATCGTTGGGAACATTCGTACACACGCGAAAAAGCGGCTTATCCGATAGAAAGTGTACGTGATAACAAATTCTGGGTCAATGTAGCTCGTGTAGATAACACATTGGGAGACCGTAAGTTACTACCAACTCGTTATGGCACTTTTGAATAAAGGTGATTTATTATAGAAATCAATTCATTAGAAAAGATTTTTAGAAGCATCTCAATAAGAAATAATCCCGGGGCTCAATGAATGTGAGCCCCGGGATTATTTTTATCAGCCCAAGACTGAATAAACAAAAGCCCTAGAGATGCATCAATTATCCCCAAGGCTCATATTTTGTGATATGGAATGTAAATCCAACTACAATTCTGAATATTTTTTCTACTTGACAATCGTTACCGTATCAGCCTTCACCTTTTTCTCTTTCATCGGAATCTTCGAATCAGCATACCCCAAAGCTACGCAACCATAGACTTTATGATTGGCAGGAACACCTAAAGAGGTAATATATTCACGAACTTCAGGATCATCACACGTTGTGCCCAACTGGTTGATCCAGCAAGAGCCGATTCCTAAAGAATGGGCAGCCAGAAACATATTTTCTATTGCACAAGCACAATCCATACCAGCCCACCATTGTGTAGGTTCATTGGATACAATCACCAAAGTCGGAGCATGATAATAACAACAATAGGTCTTGCTATGCCCACGCTCTTGCAAACGGGAATCATCGCTTTTTGCAAAAGCTCCTTTAATGCGCTCATTCAGTTCTGTCAATTTATCTACATTTTGAATAGCAGTAAAGTGCCATGTTTCCAAATGCATTCCACTGGGTGCATAAGTTGCAGTTTCCAGAATAGCCTGCAAATCTTCTTCTGAAACTTGCTGACTAGTATAAGCCCGTACACTACGACGTGCTTTAATGTTCTCTAAAACTTCATTCGTTTTCATGGATAACAAGTTTTTTATATATATCGAATCAAAATTTCACCACAGAATTCTAATTTATCATTTACCTTTTAACTAGCCCAATCTTTGCATTCAGTTTGAAATAATAGACTCCATTCTCTCTCTCCAAAAATCCGTATTTATCCTTCTCCAAAGATCCTTTTTCCAAACGGGTATTTTGAAACAAAAAGTCTTCCATTACTTGCTTTTCTGATTTATGATAACAGAGCACCTCTCCACTTCCGCCCACCAACAGAATACCTTCCACAGCCGAATCCAATCCATTATAAATCTTTGCGGGACGCATACCTAAAGCTAATGCCATCAAGAACTGCTTCATCTTAAACTCATAAAACTTGTGCTTGTTTATCAGTTCATCTTTAATCTTTAACGGATTCATTTGTTTGATAACTTCCGTCAGCTCGCTAATACGAGAGATACCATCCAAATGCATAATACGAACCATTTCTGTCAAGACACGTGGAAAATGCAGGTCAATCATTAGAAGATTGCTACGGAATACCCGGTCGGCTACATCAGAATATTTAAGTACACCGCCCAATCGTTCGATCATCATCATTCGCTCGGCAACCTCATTGGGAGATTCAGGCAAAGCATTGATTTTATTCACTGTGGGAGTGGCAAATTTGACTCCACTCTGTTCCAGTTTTAGATTTGCAGCACGTCCTCCGTCCAGTAACGGATTCATTACACCCAACCGTGAACGAACATTAAAACCTCTCAACGGAGCTTCCGGATGCCAAAATGCAATGGAGAAATCAGTACGATCTTCTGTTTTTGCTTCCAAATCGAAAATGGCAGCTTCATCTAAAAACTCTTCTACTCCTTCCGGAGAGGTTACGTCATCTTCCGAAGAAGATTTCACAGCCCGCAATATCAAATCAGCTACAATACCAAAGTCTTCGCGAGGCATGAATTTAGTTCCGCTCTCTGCTTCTATACGAATCGCATCTTCCTCAATATAATATTGACGTGTTCCATCATGTTCTTCCCGTTGAATCATTGCAATAGGCCAAGATGTTTCTCCCGCCTTTGCGTCTGCTGTGCCTAGCACTACTTTTCCGTCTGCCAGGAGACGAAAGAAAGAATAGAGTTCGCACCATTCTTTTTTGGTTGCTTCGAATGCCATATATCTTTGTTCTTCTTTATTTTACTAATGTTCTTTTTATCCTAATTTGACTAAGAAATTTCTATCTTCACAATGAATTGCTTACTGATTAATACCTGCGGTAAGGTTACAGGCAACGCAACAGGAGGTACTATATGAGTTACTTCCTCCAAAGGAGGAAGCTTGCCTACTTGTGCAAACAGGGAGTTTCGAATCCATTCTTTAGGAGTGACTATGATAAATCGTCCCGTCCAGCAACCATCAAAATAGGAAGGATTGCCCGGCTGTTTCTTTATTGGATAGCAGATATTTTCTCCTTTACTCCGCATCTCTGGCGAACGTCCGGGGTCATTTACCCACACATGTTTATCGTCAATGCCACGAAGTACCATCCAGTGCCCTCTCGGACCGGGACGCAAACCACGAACTGCTCCTGTATATCTCACATTCACAAGCACAGGTATACCACGATCAATATAATCTTTCAATACCCGGTAATCTTTCTGCTGAAAATGTTCGGCACTTATCATATTTTCATAATAACGTGTCAAAGAATCAATTTCAAAAGAATAATATCCTCCCTGCCCTATCGATGTACGACGACGGAAAGGGGCACGTTTTTTCAGAAAGTAGTTGCGTTGATATTCTATCAGTTTCTTTTCTGCATCCTGGGCTGTACGTTGTGTATCGGTCGTCATACCTTTAAAGTAGTCAAAGACCATTAACGAAGAAGCCAGAGAACAATGCGAGTAAGGACATCCCGTGATTTTCTGCGAATACCACGGAACAGGGATATTATTAGGAGCGAGCTTTTGAGTCTCCTGTGCTTGTACTTGCGTCTGAACGCTTATCAAAGCAAAGAAGCTTAAAAACAAATTGAAAATTATATGATATTTATTTCTCATGCAATATTTTAAATATCTTACTTACAATACATTCTCATCATCAAGAATCCGAGCTGTCTCCACCTTTTCCAAACGAGCACGCAATTTAGGCATCATCGAACGACGAATGCGTAACGTCATACTACAATCCATGTCATACGACTGATTGAGAATTTCTGGTTCCTCCTCTTTCACAATGCGCATCACGTCATTCATGAAAGGATATTCAAACATTACCGTCACGTCTTCATCTACCGTTTTTTCTATAATTGTAGCGGCAGCAATAGCTTCAGCAGCGGCAGCCTTGTAAGCCACGATCAATCCGCTTGTCCCTAACTTGATTCCTCCAAAATAACGGACTACTACAATCAGGATATCCGTCAGTTCATTTGAATTTATCTGTCCGAGAATGGGTTTTCCCGCTGTTCCGGAAGGTTCTCCATTGTCATTGGCACGGAAATCCTTTCGTGCAGCTCCCAACATATAGGCATAACATACGTGTCGTGCGTCATAATACTTTTTCTGATACGTTTCAAGATGTATTTTTATCTCATCGAGAGTACGCACAGGAAGGGCTATAGCAATGAACTTGCTTCGTTTTTCCGTATAAATACCTCGGAAGGTTCAATGATGGTTTTATAAGTATCTTCAGCAGTCATGCTGCAAAGATACGGCTTTAATAAGAAAAGTCAATCTATCGTTTGGAAATATTAATGTTCCACTTATCGATGAGATGTAGCTGGGAATATAAAAATCTTTGTTGGCAGATTTTCATCTACAAGATAGTGACGCTATCCAATAAAAATAGTGACGGTATACCACAAGGATACCGTCACTATTTTTTTTATCTTAATCGGGTGTTACATTTATTGATATAGCTTACATCAGCAACGTCTTTTTTGCATCATCCGATAGAATTTCCTAATCCAATTTATGAATTACCAACCCGAACGAAGTTTAGGTTCAAACCAAGTTGTCTTCGGTGGCATGATATTACCTGTATCTGCAATATCCATCAATTGTTTCATAGATACGGGATAAAGAGCCAGAGCCACTTTCATTTCACCGCTATCCACACGTTTCTTGAGTTCTCCCAATCCACGGATGCCGCCCACAAAATCAATACGCTTGTCCGAACGCAAATCCTTTATGCCCAAAATTTCATCCAAAATCAGGTTGGAAGAAATGGTAACATCAAGCACGCCAATAGGGTCGTTATCATTGTATGTACCTGTTTTGGCTGTCAGACTGTACCATTTACCACCCAGATAGAGTGAGAAGTTATGTAAGCCGGATGGTTTATAGATATCCGCCCCCTTCTCTTCTACTATAAAGTTTTTATCAAGTGCAGCCAGGAATTGCTCGGGAGTCAAACCATTGAGATCTTTCACTACACGATTATAGTCGATGATGGTTAGCTGGTTTGCAGGGAAGCAAACAGCCATGAAGTAATTATATTCTTCATCACCCCGATGATTCGGATTTTGCTTTGCTTTCTCTGCTCCCACTAGTGCAGCAGCGGCAGAACGGTGATGTCCGTCGGCAATATAAAGAGCCGGCATCTTAGCAAATTCAGCAGTAATGGTAGCAATATCCTCATCTTGATCGACAATCCAGAAAGTATGTCCAAAACCATCCCCCGGAGCGATGAAGTCATAAACAGGCTTGTTTGCCGTATACTTCTTGATAATAACATCCAACTTCTCATTATCCGGATAAGCAAAGAAAACAGGCTCAATGTTAGCGTTGTTCACACGGACATGCTTCATACGGTCTTCTTCCTTGTCACGACGGGTAAGCTCATGTTTTTTGATAATCCCATTCATATAATCGGGAACGTATGCACCAACTACCAATCCGTATTGCGTTTTCCCGTTCATCGTTTGGGCATAGATATAATAATTTTCCTTATTATCCTGCACCAACCAACCTTTGTCCTGGAACAGTTGGAAATTCTCGGCAGCTTTAGCATACACTTGTTCATCGTGTTCGTCCGTACCGACAGGGAAATCTATTTCCGGTTTAATAATATGATAAAGAGACTTTTCGTTACCTTCCGCTTCTGCGCGGGCTTCTTCTGAATTCAATACATCATAAGGACGTGAAGCGACCTGTTCTACGAGGTCTTGCGGAGGACGAATGCCCTTGAAAGGTTTAATTATTGCCATGATATTAGTATTTTATATGTAAAAAATTAAAGCCACAGACTTATTGAAAATCTGTGGCTCAAATATACTACTTATTTCTAAAAGAATCTTATTTGTTTACTCTAAATTTCTCGCAACCATCTTTCAGGAAGCCTACAATTTGTTGAGCGGCAGCAATACCGGCATTGATATTTGCTTCAGCAGTTTGAGCACCCATCTTCTTTGGAGTTGAGAAATAACGTCCGGCAAATTTCTCTGCAAATTCTGCGTTAGCAACAGGCATAATATCTGTGATATATTTGAAGTCTGCACGCTCTTCCATCAATTTAATCAGTTCTGCTTCGTTGATAACTTCCTTACGGGCAGTGTTTACCAACATAGCACCTTTCGGCATATCTTTCAACAAAGCATAATTGATAGAATTTTTCGTTTCGGCAGTTGCCGGAATATGAAGAGATACCACCTGACAAGTCTTATACAGTTCTTCTGCCGAATCAAGTGCTTTCACACCATCTTTTTCGATTACTTCTTTCGGGCAGAATGCGTCGTAAGCATACACTTCCATTCCGAAACCTTTGGCAACACGGGCTACATTACGACCTACGTTTCCATAAGCATGAATACCCAGTTTCTTGCCCATCAATTCTGTACCGGAAGTTCCGTTATAGAAGTTACGGACAGCATATACCATCATACCCAAAGCAAGTTCGGCAACAGCATTAGAGTTTTGTCCCGGAGTGTTCATCACACATACGTTGTGAGCAGTGGCAGCAGCCAGGTCAACGTTGTCATATCCCGCACCGGCACGTACTACGATTTTCAATTCTTTGGCAGCATCAAGCACCTCTGCATCAATAATATCACTACGGATAATGATAGCATTAGCATCTTTCACTGCATCCAGCAATTGAGCCTTATCTGTATATTTCTCAAGTAAAGCAAGCTCGAATCCAGCTGCTTCTATTTCTTTACGGATGCCGTCTACTGCAACTTTAGCAAACGGTTTTTCTGTAGCTACAAGTACTTTCATAATTTAATTCTATTTATAAAGACTCACCACAGATTACGCAGATTTTCACAGATTATAGAATTTAGGAATCTGTGCTAATTCGTGTAATCTGTGGTGAAAATAATATATTAATGAAGTTTTTCAAATTCCTGCATGCAGTCAATCAAAGCTTGTACGCTTTCTTTCGGTAAAGCATTGTAGCAAGATGCACGGAAACCACCCACAGAACGATGTCCTTTGATACCTACCATACCTCTTTCAGTGGCAAACTTCAAGAAGTCAGCTTCAAGGTCTTTGTATTCGGAAGCCATCACGAAACAGATGTTCATGCGTGAACGGTCTTCTTTGGCAGCAGTACCCACGAACATTTTGTTGCGGTCGATTTCAGCATACAACATATCCGCTTTTTCAATGGCACGACGTTCCATTTCTTTCACACCACCTTGTGCTTTGATCCAACGAAGGTTCAGCAATGCAGCATAGATGGGCACTACCGGAGGAGTATTGAACATAGAACCATTATCAATGTGTGTCTGATAATTCAGCATTGACGGAATGTAACGAGAAACCTTACCTACAGCATCATTCTTAACAATAACGAATGTAACACCTGCAGGAGCCAGATTCTTTTGTGCACCACCATAAATACAGATATATTTAGAAACGTCAATCGGACGTGAGAAAATATCAGAAGACATATCGGCAACCATCGGAACCGGAGAATCGAGGTCTTTCTTCAATTCTGTACCGTAAATCGTGTTGTTAGTAGTGATGTGGAAATAATCTGCGTCTGTCGGGATTGTGTAATCTTTTGGGATATAAGTATATGTAGCTTCAGCAGAGGAAGCAACTTCTACAACTTCACCAAACCCTTTAGCTTCTTTCATTGCTTTCTTAGCCCACACACCAGTGTTCAGGTAAGCAGCTTTTTTTTCCAGGAAGTTATAAGGAACCATGCAGAACTCCATACTAGCACCTCCACCCAGGAACAGTACCGAATAGCCTTCGGGGATATTGAGTAATTCCTTGAATAATGCCTCTGCTTCGTCAACCACAGGTTGGAAGTCTTTGGCACGGTGGCTGATTTCCATCAAAGAGAGACCAGAGCCGTTGAAATCTAAAATAGCCTTCGCTGTATCCTCTATCACCTCACGCGGAAGAATGGAAGGTCCTGCATTGAAATTATGCTTTTTCATTTGAAGTTTGTTTTTGGTTTAACAATTTCGTTACTTTTGTCTTTTGACCTTGCGAATTTACGAATTTATTCCCATCGCACAAATCTTTCCTTATAAAAATACTGTTTTAAAGCAGATTTTCCTTTCTTTTTATTGGTTTATACAGGATATATACACCATATTGTTATCTATAGATGTCAAGTATGGGATAAAAGTCGAGATTGAAATAGAACCGGGGATATTGATGATAAAACAAAAGATTAATGCAATAAAAATGAATATTTATAAACTACAACAGTGAATTCAGCTTAGATTAACAGGAAAATGAAGTGAAAAGTAAAACATCTTTGGAAATAATGTAATCATCCCTATGCTCAATGACTAGTGAACATAGGGACGATTGTAAATAATAAAAGAGGACTTTAAGAGTTCTATATTACAAAAAAAGAGTTTTACTTCGCTTCCTCAATAATAGTCTTCATTCCTTTTATTTTCTCTCCTTGAATCAGATTCAGGAGTTGCTTCACCTTAGCCCGGCGAACGGCAACGAAAGCATAATGTTCTTTGACATCAATCGCTCCGACATCTTCGCGAGTCAGATTTCCTTTTTTATATAAGAATCCGGCAATATCGATCCGACTAAGTTTCTCCTTCTTTCCTTTACCTATATATATAGTAGCCCAGAGCGATTTCGGAGGCCGGGGAGGGTTTTCAGGCAACGCCACTGTTTCCATTTCTTCCGGGATATAAGAAGGAAGTTTCTCTTCGGCATGAAGAATCAGATAAGACGTTCCGGTCGCATCCCAACGTGCTGTACGTCCGTTGCGGTGCGTAAAGGCTTCTTCATTGACCGGCAAATGATAATGGATGATATGTCCGACTTCCGGAATATCCAGTCCACGGGCTGCCAGATCGGTAGAAATCAATACATGACAACTGCCATTACGGAACTTGTAAAGCGCACGTTCACGGTCCGGCTGTTCCATACCGCCATGAAAACGTTCTGCGAGTAGTTTTTTATCCGCCAATAACTGATGTACACGGTCCACCGCATCCCGATGATTACAAAACACGATGCTCGAACTGCTCCCCAATGTACAAAGCAGGTTATATAAAGTATCAATCTTATCTTTGGAAGGCGAAAGCACCTTCATCAATTTCAAGCGCGACTCTTGTTCTTCAGAATCGTCCGAAAGGAAGTTCAACTTAACTGTGCGGTTCAATCCTGTAAATTCGGGAATCTCTTCGGCATCGGTAGCTGAAAGCAACATACGTTTTTTTAATCCCGGAAGCTGGGTGATAATCTCTGCCATTTCATCGTGGAAACCAAACTCCAACGATTTGTCGAACTCGTCGATAATTAAAGTTTCAATGGTTTCGGGATTGAAATTTCCTTTAGACAGATGGTCGGTGATACGTCCCGGAGTACCAATGATGATAGCAGGATGATTGCCCAATATACTTTTCTTTTCTTCGGTGATAGGATGTCCACCGTAACAACAGCAGGTTTTCCAGGAAGTCCCCATTGCTTTGAATACAGAATCTATCTGTAAGGCCAGCTCACGCGAAGGAACGAGAATCAAAACCTGCACGCTGTCATCGTTCGGTTTTAGAGTAAGGAGTAAAGGTAACAGATAGGCCAGCGTCTTGCCCGATCCTGTCGGTGACAACAGTATAACGTCTTTTCTTCCGGTAGCTTGTTCAAGTGATGCTTCCTGCATCGGATTCAGTTCCTCAATCTTCAAATTGCGGAGAGCCGACTGTATAATTTCATTTTTCTCTAACATGGGGGCAAAGATACAAAAAGGAAAGAGTACGGAGATAAAAATGCAATCAAACTTTAGCCATGCCGGTCAATATATAATAACCTTTCAGATTATTCTCTTTCATGTAAATGGTTACTTCTGCCCTACAAGCTGTAACCAAGGCATATCCCGTTAAACTTGAACTCATAGCTTTGACAAATGAATACTCTGTATCATTGTGAATAAAAGATATACGATGATATTCCATAACCTATTGTACTTTAATAATTCTATTGTGTAGCCAAATATACGAATATAATAGATAAGTACGGATACAAAAGGAGAACTATCTTTAAAACAGACATAAAATAGATACAAACCATAACGGAAAGACATTATGAGATAATAGTAAAAAAAAGCGGGAAATCGAAGAAGCATTACTGCTTTTCAGATTTCCCGCTCTGTGTTTATGTAACCTTTCCGGTCATTTTTCCGACCGGTTTGTTCTCTTCTGCGAATTATCCTCCGAAGTTGTCGAACATCAGGTTCTGTGCCGGAACGCCAAGATCGTCGAGCATCTTCTCAACAGCTTTCGACATCGGACCAGGACCACACATGTAGTATTCAATATCTTCAGGAGCTTCGTGATTCTTCAGGTAAGTTTCGTAAATTACGTTGTGAACGAATCCCGGAGTGTACTTCACGCCTGCAGCATCAGCAGCAGGGTCCGGACGGTCGAGAGCCAAATGGAAAGTGAAATTCGGGAAGTCCTTTTCGATTTGCAAGAAATCTTCCAGATAGAACACTTCGTTCAACGCACGGGCACCGTAGAAGTAAGACATCTTACGGTCAGTAGTATGCAATGTCTTGGTCAAGTGCATGATTTGCGCACGCAACGGAGCCATACCGGCACCACCACCAATCCACATCATTTCCTTCTTAGAATCGAAGATTGGGTGGAAGTCTCCGTAAGGACCGCTCATTATTACCTTGTCACCCGGTTTCAGGGTAAAGATATAAGAAGAAGCGATACCCGGCATTACGTCCATAAATCCAGGACCTTGTTCTTTCGGTTTGAACGGCGGAGTAGCGATACGTACTGTCAACATGATACGATCACCTTCGGCAGGATAATTGGCCATAGAGTAAGCACGGATTGTTTCCTCGTCGTTCTTACACTTCAGCCCCAGCAAACCGAATTTCTCCCATGCAGGCAAATATTCGTCACCAATCAAGCTCTTATCAATGTCCTTGTCATAGTCCATTGAGAATTTAGGAATCTTAATCTGTGCGTAAGAACCCGGGATAAAGTCCATGTGTTCGCCTTTAGGCAGAGCAACGATGAACTCTTTGATAAATGTAGCCACGTTCTTGTTGGAGATTACTTCGCACTCCCACTCTTTCACGCCAAGTACAGATTCGTCAATCTTGATTGACATATCGCCTTTCACTTTCACCTGACAGCCCAAACGCCAGTGGTCTTGCTGCTGTTTGCGACTGAAGTGAGGAACCTCAGAAGGCAGGATTTCGCCGCCTCCTTCGAGTACTTGACATTTGCACTGTCCGCAAGATCCCTTACCACCACAAGCAGATGACAGGAATATCCCATTTACAGACAGCGTATTCAACAAAGTAGAACCGGAAGCCACTTCCAACTCCTTTTCGCCGTTGATTGTCAGTTTTACGTTTCCTGATGGCACCAGGAAATTCTTGGCAACCAACAAGATTACAACAAGCAACAGAATAACCACAAGGAATACCCCAATGCTCGCTAATATTAAATTCATATCCATTGTCTTATTCCTTTCTTTTTAGATGTTCAAACCAGAGAAACACATAAATGCGATTGCCATCAGACCTACTGTGATAAATGTGATACCCAAGCCCTTCAATGGAGCAGGTACGTCAGAGTAAGCCATTTTCTCGCGGATAGCAGCCAGACCTACGATAGCCAGCAACCAACCGATACCAGAGCCTAATGCATAAGAAAGGGCATCCCAAATATCACCAATGTATTTCGGATCACTCGGACCCAGATTGATACGTTGTTGCATAAACAGAGAGGCACCCATGATCGCACAGTTAACAGCAATCAACGGCAGGAAGATACCCAGCGAAGCGTACAGTGACGGAGTGAAGCGTTCTACCACCATCTCCACCAATTGCACGATACCGGCAATTACGGCAATGAAAAGAATAAAACTCAAGAAGCTAAGGTCGACACCTCAATGATAGCATTGGCAGCCAGCACCTTAGTTTGCAACAGGTAGTTGACCGGAAGCGTCACCAGCAACACGAAAGTCACGGCGATACCCAGTCCTACGGCAGTCTTCACATTCTTCGAAACAGCCAAGTATGAACACATACCCAAGAAGAATGCGAATATCATGTTGTCCACAAAGATAGAGCGGACGAATAAACTTAATAAATGTTCCATAATTCTTTTTGATTTATGATTTATGATTTATAATTTATGATTCAGCAGACTTATCATGCGACTATGACTATAAAGCTAGACATAAATCATAATTCAGAAATCAGAAATAATTAATTACTTTGTTCTTGCAATTCTTTATGACGTGCACGTTGATACCAGATAATGCATGCTACGATAATCAATGCCATCGGCGGCATCAACATCAAGCCGTTGTTTACGTATCCGATATTTTGAATCGGTTCATAATTCAGGATATTGAAACCAAGCAATGTTCCCGAGCCAAACAGTTCGCGGAAGAAAGCAACGATAATCAGAATCTTGGCATAGCCTAAACCATTACCTACACCATCCAAGAAAGACTCCCAAGGACCGTTCTGCATGGCAAATGCTTCCAGACGTCCCATCAAGATACAGTTGGTGATAATCAAACCTACATAAACAGAGAGCTGTACGCTTACGTCGTAAGCAAACGCTTTCAGGATTTCACTTACGATAGTTACCAAAGCAGCTACCACAACCAACTGAACGATGATGCGGATGCGGTTAGGAATCGTCTTACGCAACAGTGAAATAACAACGTTGGCAAATGCAGTAATCACCGTTACTGAAAGTCCCATCACGATGGCAGGCTCCAGCTTTGCAGTAACAGCAAGTGCAGAACAGATACCGAGCACCTGTACGGTTACCGGATTATCAATTCCCAGCGGAGCAGAGAATACTTCTTTATTTTTCTTTGAAAACAGTTGTCCCATATTCTATCTTTCTCCTCCTTATTATTTAGTTAAAAAACTCAAGTAACTATTCAGGCAAGACTTCAACATGGCATCTACACCTACTGAAGTGATTGTACCACCGGAGATACCATCCACTTGGTAATCAGGTTTCTCTACCTTGCCATTTTTTACGACTCCCAAAGTGATAGCTCCATTTTCCAAAGTCTTCTTACCTACAAATTCATTTTGGAAATGGTCGGTTGCAATTTCAGCACCCAGCCCCGGAGTTTCACTAGCGTGTGAGAAGTAAGTACCGTAAACGGTATCTTTATCTTCGTTCAGTGCAACATATCCCCAGATAGCGCCCCAAAGACCGGCACCGTAAACAGGAACTACATATTTAGTCTGACCGTCCACTTCGCATACAAACACGTGCAGACGTTGTTGTTCTTTTGCTTCTTTCTCGTAGTTGGTAGCAAATTCGCCCGTATTTTCGGTCAGCGTACCGTCTACGTTCATCAGCATATCCCCTTTCACATATTTCTGATATTCAGCATCCGCATCTTCCACATTCTTAATGTTCAATGCAGCGAGGATTTGTTTCTTAGTGTCCAACTGCACATTCTTGTCTTGTGTAGATTTCAGTGAAGAACTAACGAATGCCAGCAGGAATGCTACGATAATAACCATTACCGAAGCATAAATGATAGTATAACTATTACTATTCGTATTCATTTTCTTTCGGTATTTATTGGTTAGACTTGATAGTGCGTTTCTCGCGACGGCTGATATTGCTTTGTACTACACAGTAGTCAATCAGCGGAGCGAAGATGTTCATCAGCAGGATGGCAAGCATCATACCTTCCGGATAACCCGGATTCAGTACGCGGATAACGATAGCCATCACACCGATCAGGAATCCAAAGATATATTTACCTCTTTCTGTACGTGCGGAAGTCACAGGGTCAGTAGCCATAAATACAGCACCGAAGCAGAAACCGCCGAGAACGAGGTGTTCGTACCAAGGCATTTGAGCCATTGTGTTGTTTTCCATGCCGATTGAGTTGAATACCCATGCCATGAATGCGCCACCTACGAATACGGAAATCATTGTCTTCCAGCTTGCAACACCTGTCCAAAGCAGGATAACGGCACCAATCAGGATAGCGATTACGCTGGTTTCACCAATAGAACCCGGAATCAGACCTGTAATCATATCCATGTTGAACGCAGGAACACTACCTGTTGTAGCAGCCTGTCCCAGTGGAGTGGCAACGGTGAGTCCGTCTACGCTTTGTCCTAAACCGAAGATGCTGTCTCCTGACACCCAAACAGCATCACCGGACATCTTGGTCGGGTATGCGAAGAACAGGAATGCACGAGTAATCAACGCAACGTTGAATACGTTCATACCTGTACCACCGAATACTTCTTTTGCGAAGATAACAGAGAATGCAGTAGCTACGGCAAGAATCCACAGCGGACAGTCTACCGGAACGATCATCGGGATCAGGATACCGGAAACAAGGAATCCTTCCTGGATTTCTTCTTTCTTCCATTGAGCTACGACGAACTCAATGCCAAGACCTACTACGTATGATACGATTATTTTAGGCAGTACTGCCAGGAATCCGTAGATAAACATTTCGATGAAGCTGCCAGTAGCACCTGTATGAGTGAAATGCTGGTAACCTACGTTGTACATACCGAACAGCAAAGCCGGTATTAACGAAATAACCACAATCGACATGATGCGCTTGCTATCGATTGCGTCATGTATGTGCGTTCCCGTTTTCGCAGTCTTGCTAGGCACGAACAGGAATGTTTCGAAGCCGTCAAACACCGACTGGAATGCGTGGAATTTGCCGCCCTCCTCAAAGTTCGGCTTTATCTTATCGAGATAATTTCTTAACGCTTTCATTTATTTAATTGAAAATTGAAAGTTGAGAGTTGAAAATTGGCTGTACTGGGTTTATGCTGTATCCACAGAGAGCCGTTTCGCAAGATTTCAACTATCGCTTATTTTAATTTTTATTATTTAATCTCTTATTCGATTACGCCATTTCTGAACGGAGCATATCGAGTCCGGCACGAACGATGCGTTGCAGTTCCATCTTTGAAGAGCAGACGAATTCGCAAAGGGCGAAGTCTTCGGGAGCTACTTCGTAGATGCCGAGTGCTTCCATACGGTCGATGTCACCGGCGATAATTGCTTTAATCAGATATTCGGGCAGAATGTCCATTGGGAATACCTTATCGTATTCACCCGACATAATCATGTGACGTTCGCCACCTTTGATACGGGCATCCAACGTATATTCCTTCTTACCCATCAACCAGCTGAAATAAGAACGATTGGCACTGAACTGGTTGAAACGCGGCATGATCCATCCAAGCATTTCGTGAATGTCGTCACCTTCGGGGATAACAGTCAATTGGCTATGGAATGCGCCCAAGAATCCGTTCGGAGATACTTGCTTTCCTGTCAGCACGTTACCGCTGATGTAGCGTAAATCTTTGTCTTTTGTTACATTGTCGGCAAACACGTTGGTGAGCAATGCACCTACCTGTAGTTTGCAGTATGCAGGTTTCAACACTTCGGAACCTGTCACAGCTACTGTACGGGTGAAATCTACATGGCCTGTATTGAAGAGGCGACCGATGAAGATTACGGCTTGCGGATCAATAGTCCATACCGTTTCGCCCTTGGATACGGGGTCGAGGTGGTTGATCTGAACGCCTACATTACCTGCAGGGTTCGGTCCGTCGAATGCGGTGATTGTAACGTTCTTAGCCTGTGTCAGTGCAGCAGCGTTCTGTTTCACACTGATGTTCAGGTAGGTTTTTGCCAGTTTGGCAAGAGCATCAAGCCCTGTCTGGAAGTTTGCTTCTTCGCCTTTGAGGGCGAACTCGAAATCCGGAGCCAATGGATTGGTATCGAATGCGGAGATGAAGATTCCTTTCGGGGTTACCGTCGGATCTGCAATGATGTCATAAGGACGCTGTTTGATAAACGCGAAAAGTCCGGCTTCTAACAGAGCGGATTTCACAGCTTCAGCATCCATCGAAGCAACATTCTTTTTCCCAAAATCTTCATAGTCCTGCTCTGCAGCAGCTTCTACTACGATGTTCAATACCTTACGACGAGCACCACGTTCTACACTCGTCACCACGCCGCTCACCGGCGAAACAAATTTCACTTCAGGATGATACTTGTCGATAAACAAGGGTCCACCAGCCATTACATATTCCTGCTCTTTCACAACTACCTTAGGCGTCACTCCAGGAAAGTCATCGGGTACAAGTGCGTAGAATCCCGGTTCTTTTACTGTTGCGTACGTTTCAGCAGCTTTTCCTTTCAGGTTTATGTCAAGGCCTTTACGTAACTTTATTACATTTGCCATGCTATATAAAATAATGGTTTCATAAATTTGCCGCAAAAGTAATAAATAAGATTGGGATTCGGGAGGAAAAAGAAAGGAATTACGGATATATTTCCGTAATTCCTTTCGTGTTCGTACACGTAAATCATCTTTCTCGTAATCATCTTTCTTTTGTCTTGAAACAAAAGAAAGAAGCAAAGAAAAATTCAAGGCTGACTTTTTTCTCCTACTCGCTTCCTTCACTTCGCTAAAGGGCAGAAACTCGCTACGCTCAAACAGTCTGCCCTTCTTAACGCTACGTTACGGGCGCTCGCCTGACGGAGAAAAAAGTAGGCCGGAGAAAGCCGCCGGCTGGTTCGCTGTATGATGTTCGTGAGGGGTATTAGGAAGGAACTCTCTGTATCTTTCTATTTTTCTATCTCTACTATCTCTATTATCTCGTATTCTATATCTCTATTATATATTATTCAGCTTTGCTATATTTAGTCGTATAACGTCTACGGCTTTTATATAACAAAGCATTTTTATTAGTAGCATTTGTAATATGTAAAGTTCTTTAGATAATGTGCTTTTTATGCTGAAAGTTCTTCATGCTGCAAAACCTCTTATTTAGCGAAGTTTTGTATGCTATGAATCCTTCCACACTGCAGAACTAAAACCTTTTATTTAGCAAAGTTTTCCATGCTATCCGTCCTTTAAAACAATGCAATCCTCCGTATACCAAAGGCCGCCACGCCGCACGGGTTCCCCGGCCTCGTTTTTCCGGCGTCAAGCGCAGGTGTTTCCTTCGGCGTTAAGAAGGGCAGACTGTTTGAGCGTAGCGAGTTTCTGCCCTTTAGCCGGAGGAAGCACCGGAGTAGCCGGAAAAACGCAGCCTTGATTCTTTCTTTGTTCTTTTCTTTTCTCGTATCAAGACGAAAGAAAAAGAACTATTCAGCAAACATAGGATCCCAAGCAGGAAGTCGGATAGGCTTCTGTTTCAACACCTCGAGAGCTTTTTTCGATGCATATTTCGTTTCTACTACTAGGCGGAACATATATTCGTTAAACCAATCATCTGTCATAATGAGATAACCCTGATAACCGGCGGCGGGTCCCCAACTATTTTCAACCATCCATTTCGTCGGTTTTCCATTTTTGTCAAGATCGACAGCCATAAGAGTCATGGCGTGACTGGAGCCACTAGCAAAACTTTGGATACGTTGCTTCTTGTTCATGCCAAAAGAAGTACCCATAAGAGATTCGTAGTCGTAGTTTTTGACATCCAGCAGACCACGGTCAGAGTTTAGAAACTTACCTACATCGCAAGAAAAATACATCATCGTGCTATCCTTGAGAGAAGAAATAGCCATTTCTTTGATATCCTCGATGGGAAGATTGACATAAGTCCAGTTTTTGCCGTCGTAACGGTGGCGGTCGTAATCTATCTCATAACACTTATAATATTCACGACTCGGATCGTTCATTAACATGACATAATTATCAATCAGTTTTTCGTCACCATACTTTTTCAGGAAAGAAAGCGGAGTGTAAGTTTCGGTAGACACAGGCTCACCCTTAGCGTTATATTCAGTCCAGGTAAATTCAGTAGGAGGAACACCGAGATTCAACACTAACATGCGGTAGATGGTGCTCAACATCTCTGTTTTTGTTTTCTCAAGGGCAGCAGGCTTGACACCTTGCGCGGCAAGATCACGGAGTTGAAGCCCCTGTTCACGAAGTTTCAGGGCGATCAGACCTGCCATACGGGAGGTATTTTCACTACTGTTGGTTTCCGGCATCACATCTTTGGGAACAAGCCCGTATTTACTGACAATATCGGCTACACCGGTGAATGTTCCACCGTCACTCAAAGGATTACGGAAGAGCCATTCCACCATTTTATCATCCATCGGCTTACTGCTGGTGTCGATAATACCTTGTAGAAAGAGGTTGGCTTTCTCCAGTTGGTCGAAGAAGAAAGGATAAGTTTGCGAGAATTCGAAGGAACCGAGGTTATGCTTGGCGATCGCTTTGGCACGCATCACATTCAAACCTGTAAAAAGCCAGCAACGACCAGAAGATTTTTGGTCGGTGATACCTTTAGAAGACACTTTGATAGAAAAATGCGTATCCATGCCTTTCAGATTATCCTGGTTGAGAGCCAGTTTACGGATGTCGTTGTTGCCGATGGCGTTGCGGATAGCCTTGTCGGTGGGAGTGTTTGCATAACTCTGCTTGATTTGTTGCATCATGGAGTCGCTGATGCCACCTTTCAGTTCTTGCGCTTGTGTAGAATAAGAAAAAGCACATAAAACAAAAATTGATAAAATCTGTTTATTCATTTGATATAAATAATTAATTAATAGGCTGACGGATCATAATATGCTAACAAATATTGTTTTGGTGTATGGGGGTAAATCATGCAGTTTTATTTATCAGCATATCGAGAAACATCTTATTCCGCAAAAATACGATTCTTTTTTAGATTTATTATCTAAGAACATCAAAACTAATCGGAATAAAATAGTTTTCTTTGCAGTCGAATTCCTCAGAGAGAAATATGAAGAAATATATAATAGGAATATTGATGATGCTTCCATCCATCAATATGATGTCAGCTACGGCTGATAGTACGGCAGTAAAAAGCGATGAACTGCAAATGTCTACAACTTCTATCAGTGATACTACTCCTACAGAAATTGAAGGCACCCCATCAGACACCATTCCTGCCCTTTCCAAGCGCGAGTTGCGTCGCCAGCGCGTGGCAAATCGGAATTTGCACTATAACATATTAGGTGGTCCCAGTTATACGCCGGACTTCGGTTTGTTAGTAGGCGGTAGCGCACTGATGACGTTTCGGATGAATCCGAGTGATACCACTCAACGGCGTTCAGTAGTGCCAATGGCCATCGCCTTGATATTCAAGGGCGGCTTGAATCTGATGACGAAACCACAACTCTTCTTTAAAGGCGACCGTTTCCGTATCTTCGGAACCTTCTCTTATAAAAATACAATCGAGAATTTTTATGGCATCGGATATTCCACTAATAAAGATTATGAACGTGGAGAAGATACCAGCGAGTACCGTTATAGCGGCATTCAAGTAAACCCCTGGTTCTTGTTCCGTCTGGGAGAAAGTAATTTCTTTGCAGGCCCTCAAGTCGATTTGAACTATGACAAGATAACTAAACCGGCTGCCGGGATGGTTAATGAGCCCTCGTACATTGCGGCAGGAGGTACGGAGCACGGATACAAAAATTTCAGTTCGGGACTCGGCTTCCTATTGACGTATGACACACGTGATATTCCCGCCAATGCTTATAACGGAACTTACCTTGACTTCCGGGGAATGATGTACAATAAAACGTTCGGCAGTGATAATAACTTTTACCGATTGGAAATAGATTACCGCCAATACAAAACAGTAGGCCGCCGCAAGGTGATAGCCTGGACAGTGCAAAGCAAAAACGCATTCGGAGATGTACCCCTAACAAAATATGTACTTAGTGGAACCCCCTTCGATCTTCGCGGTTACTACATGGGACAGTTTCGCGACAAGTCCTCGCATGTCATGATGGCCGAATACCGCCAGATGATAAATACGGACAAAAGCACTTGGATAAAAAAGATGTTAAGTCATATAGGATATGTAGCCTGGGGAGGATGCGGTTTCATGGGACCCACTCCGGGCAAGATAGAAGGTGTGCTTCCCAACCTCGGATTGGGATTACGTATCGAAGTTCAACCCCGTATGAATGTACGCCTTGATTTCGGCAGAGACATGGTGAACAAGCAGAATTTGTTCTACTTCAACATGACAGAAGCCTTTTGACGCCATTTACGCGACAAATTGTGCACAATTTACAAGAAAGATTGTAAAATAGATAATAAAAGACTGCACATAAATGAAATTAATCCTTATATTTGCGCAAGCTATAACACAGCAAGAGCAAATAATAGGATTTTTTTATGAAGCAATTTATATATTTTTTTTCGGGGTTATTACTTCTGTTCATCTCTACCACCCGTGTAGTTGCACAAGAAGTGTCTGACTATTCTCAACTAAGTGAAGAAGATTATAGTAAAATAGTTCTCCCCCCACTATCAGTTTTATTCGAAAATGCCAAGAACAGCCCCATTTATGAGATGGCGGACGTAAAGGCGAGAATTGAGCGCAAATTACTCCAAAAAGAGAAATGGTCATTTCTAGGTTTCTTCAGTTTACGGGGGAGCTATCAATACGGAATGTTCGGTAATGAGTCCACCTATACGGACGTGGCAGTCGCCCATATCTTACCTACTCCACTCAAGCGCAAAATGGTTACACAGTAGGTGCAGGTCTAAGTATTCCATTGAACGATTTATTCGACCTCAAAGGACGTGTCAGTCGGCAAAGACTCACACTGCGGAGTGCGGAACTAGAACGAGAAATGAAGTATGACGAAATCAAAAAAAGTATTATTGAAATGTACACAATGGCAATTTCGCAGATGAAAGTTCTTCAAATGAGGAGTGAAAGTTTGGTGCTAGCTAATGTGCAATACGAAATTTCTGAAAAGAACTTTGCCAATGGTACTATTGAGTCTACCGATTTATCTACAGATAAGGAAAGGCAATCTCAAGCCCGTGAGGCATATGAGAATAGCAAGTTCGAATTAACAAAGAGTTTAATGATACTCGAAGTTATTTCACGCACTCCCATCATACGAAAATAAAAGATTAAGATATGAACTATATCATTTCTATCATACGAGCCCTATTTCGTCATCGCTGGCTGATATTGCTAGGAACCACTTTCTTCACATTGCTGGTTATTTACTACACACGACATATGCAAGGAGGATATGATGTAAAAGCCACATTATACACAGGGGTAGCTTCAGGTTATAATCTAGAAAGTGACAAACGCACAGACTGGGCAACAGTACAAAACTCAATGGACAATTTGATCAGCATCATGCAGGCCGAAAGTACGTTGAAGAGAGTATGTCTACGATTATTTGCGCGAATTCTTATTCAGGGTAACCCGGATAAAGAAAATAACGGTATTACCGCTTCCAGCTATAACTATACCTACAATCACTTGAAAAATAGTCCGAATGGAGCTGAAATTCTAAAACTAATCGACAAGTCGAGTGAAGATAAGACAGTAGCTAATCTGGAAAAATATATGCGTCCACATAGAGATAACTATATCTATGGATTATTTTACTACAATCACCCTTTTTATAGCTATAATGCCCTGAAAAACATCAAAGTACAGCGTCGATTGACCAGTGATTTGTTGGATATCAGCTATTCATCCGGTGATCCAGGCATCGTCTACAATACAGTGAGTATCTTAATGGACGAATTTGTAGAAGAATATCGTCGCATTCGTTATGGAGAGACGGACAAAGTAATCAAATACTTTGAAGAAGAGTTGAAGCGCATCGGAAAGAAACTAAACTTAGAAGAAGAAGACCTAACAAAGTATAATGTAGAAAAACGCATTATCAACTACATTGACGAGACCAAAGAAATAGCCGCCATCAGTAAAGAATACGAGCTGAGAGAGCAAGACGCACTTTTTGCTTTTAATAGTAGCAAATCCATGCTTGAAGAACTAGAAAAGCATATGGACAGTAATGCAAAACAGGTGCTCAAGAACATGGAATTTGTAGACAAACTGAGAGAAGCTTCCAGCATTACCGGCAGAATATCGGAGGCTGAAGCGATGACTGTTTCCTCAAAAACAGACGATCAGACCTTGATAAATGAAAAGAAACGGCTCTCTGAAATCAAACAAGAATTAAATGACTTAACATCCTCCTATATCGGCCATAAATATACCAAAGAGGGCGCTTCGAGAACCAATATCATCGACCAATGGCTGGAACAAACGCTACTATACGAGAAAGCCAAAGCTGAATTACAGATTGTACAGAATGCACGCAGTGAATTGAATGACCGATATGTTTTTTTCGCACCGGTAGGTACTACCATCAAGCAAAAAGAGCGCATGATAAATTTCACCGAACGCAACTACCTCACTGTACTTCAAAGTTATAATGAAGCCTTACTGAGAAAGAAAAATCTAGAAATGACTTCTGCCACTTTGAAAGTACTCAACGAGCCGACTTATCCGATTTCGTCCAACTCAACCAATCGGAAACAGATTGTTATAGCTGCCTGTGCAGTCAGTTTTCTCATCATAGTCGCTTTGTTGTTACTAGTCGAAATGCTTGACAGAACTTTACGAGATGCCAGCCGTACCAGGCGAGTCACCGGGTTTAAGGTAATAGGCGCTATTCCCAATACAAGCCCCTCTCGCTATGGAGGTCTGACCAAGACTTATGTTCAGCTTTCCGTAAAAGAATTGAGCAATTCGCTACTTCGCTTCCTGACTAAGCGCAAGTCTCCCGGCGTATTCATCATCAACCTTTTCAGCACCAGTGACAATTCCGGAGAAGAAGAATTGGGAAATTTAATCTGTGGATATATGCAAAGCCGGATGTTAAATGCCAGGTTTATCACCTATGGAGTAGATTTTAATACAGACTCGACCCAATTTCTGCTAGCCAAGAGTATTACAGACTTTTACACTTTGCAAGGAGAAGATGTGCTGATAGTTGCTTATCCGCCATTATCGACCAGCAATATTCCGAGTGCTCTGTTACATGATGCCAACGCCAATATTCTAGTAGCTTCGGCAGACCGTGGCTGGAAAACTATTGATAAACAGCTTTGCGAACAACTTACGCAGCAACTGGGTAAGACGGATGTCCCATTCCGTATATGCCTCACAAATGCGAACCGTGACGCAGTAGAAGACTTTACCGGACAACTTCCACCCCATACATTACTGCGTAGAATCGGCTATCGTCTCAGTCAGTTATCATTAACAGAAAAAATCATATTCAATCTCAGAAGAAAAGCCAAAGAAGCAGCAGACGAGGACGATGACGAATAAAGTAACCGCTTTCCACCTCCTGCTTGCCGCACAGTTCGCGCTAATCGCAGCAAGTATGTTCGTAAACATCAAGATAGGATTATTCTCAATGGTGCTTATCTTATTGTTTACTACGATCTGTCTGATACAACTCGGCAATGACGAGCGCACTAACTGGAAACCCGGACAAAATATAATGACCTATTTCTTCATTGTCTGGTTATTGTTTTATATACTGGAAATACTGAATCCAAACAATGTTATGGCAGCCTGGAATATTAACCTCACTCCATACGCTCTCACCCCCTTGATCTGTGCATTCGTCGTTCCGATCGTAATACGTACCAAAAAAGATATTGAACTATTATTAATTATATGGTCAATATTTGTTTTGATATTCACCCTAAAAGGTTATTGGCAGAAGAATCATGGATTCAGTTCTAAAGATCTTTATTTCTTACACGTAGTGGGAGGTGCACGTACTCACATTATCTGGTCAGGCATTCGCTATTTCTCTTGTTTCTCTGATGCAGCCAATTATGGTGTTCATGCTGCCATGTCTACTGTGACCTTTGCCATTGCCTCATTCTTTGTTGACTCCAGATGGAAACGCATCTACTTCCTTTTTATTGCTTTTTGCGGCATTTATGGAATGGGAATCTCCGGAACACGCTCTGCCATGGGCGTTCTTATGGGTGGCATGCTGATGATAACCGTCATAGCAAAGAATTGGAAAGCATTACTGGGAGGTATATTCATATCTATCAGCATTTTCGCATTTTTCTATTATACCAACATCGGGAGCGGAAACCAATACATTCACAAAATGCGTTCCTCTTTCCATCCTACCGAAGATGCTTCATACCTCGTACGTGTCGAAAACAGGATGCGAATGAAAGAATTGATGGCAAAGAAGCCTATCGGATATGGTGTTGGGCTTTCAACCGGAAATTTCGAACCGAAAGAGCAAATGCCCTATCCTCCGGATTCATGGTTAGTCGGCGTATGGGTAGAAACAGGAATTGTCGGACTCATTCTTTATCTGGGTATACATGGCATTCTATTCGCTTGGTGCTCATGGCTACTGATGTTTAAAGTACGCAATAAGAGCTTGCGCGGATTAGTGGCAGCCTGGCTTTGTATGGATGCCGGTTATTTCATAGCGGCCTATGTCAACGACGTAATGCAGTATCCCAATCCATTGACTGTATATATAGGATTCGCACTCTGTTTTGCCGCTCCTCATATAGACAAGCGCATCAGTGAAGAAGAGAAAGAAAAAGAACTAGTAGCCACTCAAAAAAACTGACGAACAAATATGACAAACAATATTCCAGACATATCATTTATCACAATCTGCTACAACGGATTCAAAGACACATGCGAACTAATAGAATCACTACAGAATAAAATACATTCTGTAAGTTATGAAATCATCGTCGTAGACAATGCTTCACATGAAAACGAAGCAGCTAAAATACATCAACTGTATCCCACCGTTGTCGCTATCCGCAGCAATGAGAACAGTGGTTTTTCCGGTGGAAATAATATCGGCATCCAGGTAGCAAAAGGTAAATACATATTCCTTATTAATAATGATACATATATTGAATCAGACCATATCGCCTATCTCGTAGAACGCCTTGAAAGTCGACCGGAGATTGGAGGTGTATCCCCCAAGATACGCTTTGCATTTCCACCCCAGCATATACAATTTGCCGGATTCACTCCCTTGTCGCAAATCACCCTACGTAACCATATGCTGGGCTTCGATTGTCCAGACGATGGAACATTCGACACTCCCCACACCACCCCCTATCTGCATGGGGCAGCAATGATGTTTAAACGGGAAGTCATTGAAAAAGTAGGAATGATGCCCGAGATATTTTTTCTCTACTATGAAGAACTAGACTGGAGCACAAGCATGACCCGTGCCGGATATGAACTGTGGTACGATCCCTGCTGTACCATTTTTCATAAAGAAAGCCAGAGCACTGGGCAACTTAGTAAATTGCGTACTTATTATCTGACACGCAACCGCCTGTTCTATGCCCGGCGCAATCTGAAAGGGTTCAACCGCATCGCCTCCATTATTTATCAGAGCACCGTAGCTGCTACAAAGAATAGTTTGGCTTTCATACTCAAAGGGCGTTTCGACTTGGCGGCAGCCATATTCTATGGAGTAAACTCCGGACTTCTTCGCCCGTCATCCGACAAAAAGAGCGTTGTCTCACCCGATAAATAAAACGTTGTGTCATAAATTCCAAATACTATGAATATCGTCGACTGGATTCTTTTTGTACTTTTCGCGCTTTGCGTATGTTATCTGTTGCTATACGCCATTGCTTCCAAGTTCTACCGGGTCCCTGAATTTCCGGAAGCCCGCACCCTACGACGTTTCGTCATACTCTTCCCGGCTTATAAAGAAGACCGGGTAATCGTCTCTTCCGTACGCAGTTTCCTGAGACAGGAATATCCGAAAGAAATGTTTGATATCATCGTTATCTCCGACCAGATGCAGTCTGCCACCAACGAGCTCTTGCGTTCCTTGCTATCCGATTGTTGATAGCCGACTATAAAGACAGCTCCAAAGCCAAAGCACTGACAATGGCAATGGATGCCATTGACGGAATACCCTACGATGTAGTAGTTATCATGGACGCCGATAATCTGACTTCCCCGCACTTCCTGACAGCGGTAAACCGTGCATTCGACAGCGGTGTGCGGTGCATACAAGCCCACCGAACCGGCCAAAATCTGAATACTGACATTTCTGTTCTGGATGGCATCAGCGAAGAAATTAATAATGGCATCTTCCGCAGCGGACACAATGCACTAGGACTTTCAGCCGCATTATCCGGTTCAGGAATGGCTTTTGAAGCCGACTGGTTCCGGAAAAACGTCCGACTTCTTGAAACGGCAGGCGAAGACAAGGAATTAGAAGTACTTCTTCTGCAACAGCGCATTCACACCACCTACCTACCGGAAATACCAATTTATGACGAAAAAACGCAGAAAGAAGAAGCCATCAGCAATCAGCGAAAACGCTGGATAGCTGCACAATTCGGCATTCTCCGCAGTTCATTGTCCGGATTACAGAAAGCAATCCGCCAAGGTAACATTGACTACTGCGACAAGATAATTCAATGGATGCTACCCCCAAGACTGATCCAAATAGCAGGTGTTTTCGGACTGACATTTATTTTCACAGCCATCGGTATCTGGCTAAGTCTGAAAGGCGATTCCGGAAACGAATGGATGATAGCCATAAAATGGTGGATATTATCCATAGCCCAGATAGTAGCAATGATATTGCCCATACCTGGAAATCTGCTAAACAAACGATTGGGTAAAGCAATTATAAAAATCCCAATACTGGCACTCACTACCATCGGCAATTTGTTCAAGTTGAAAGGAGCTTATAAAAAATTTATCCATACAGAACATGGAGAAGGCCATTTTTAAAGAAAATTTTCTTGAAAAGCAAGAGAATATTTATAAAAAAATGAGACTCCCTAGAAACAAAAAACTTATATAAAAGAGAAAACATCACCACCACTAAAAAAGAAAGAATATGAAAATAGCCATTGAAGCACAGCGCATTTTCCGCCCCAACAAGCATGGAATGGATTTTGTTGCTCTTGAAACAATTCGGGAACTACAAAAAATGGATCATGAAAATGAATATTTCATTTTTGTCAGTCCCGGTGAAGACAAGTGTCTGGAAAGTTCCGATAACGTACATATCATCGAGCTGAAATGCCCTACTTATCCATTGTGGGAACAGGTAGCACTCCCGCGTGCAGTAAAAAGCATCAAGCCCGATTTGCTGCATTGCACCAGCAACACGGCTCCTCTACACTGCCCTGTGCCTCTGGTTCTAACATTGCACGATATAATCTATCTGGAAAAGCGCCAGTCGTCCAGCCTGTCGTGGTATCAAGAGATGGGATGGCATTATCGCCGGTTAGTCGTTCCGCGCATACTCCCCAAGTGCGAGAAAATTATTACCGTTTCGCAGTTCGAACGGAAACGGATTCTTGAAGCGTTACATCTGCCGGAAAAGCAATTAGTAGCTATATATAACGGGTTCAACAGTCATTTCCATTTGCAGCCCAAAGCTCCGGAAATTACCCGGAAATATATCGATGCAGACGAATATCTGTTTTTTCTAGGAAACACGGATCCGAAAAAGAATACTCCGAGAGTACTGAAAGCGTACAGCGGATATTTGAAAAAATCGGCAAAGAAGTTACCATTACTGATTGCCGACCTTAAAGAAGATGCCATTGACCGGATATTGGAAGAAGAAAAGATGATGGATATCAAAAGTTATCTCAGCTTCCCCGGCTACATTGAGAATACCGACCTTGCAGCGCTCTACAGTGTGCATTCGCATTTCTATATCCCTCACTTCGCGAAAGTTTCGGTATCCCGATGCTGGAAGCGATGGCTTGCGGAACACCAATCATTGCAGGAAATACTTCAGCAATGCCCGAAATTGCAGGTGATGGGGCTTTATTGGTTGATCCATTCAGTCCCGAAGATATCACAGCAAAAATCTTGAAACTAGAAAATGACGGGACATTCTACCAGCAACAAGTGGAATACGGGCTTAAGCGCAGCCAGATGTTTTCGTGGAGAAACACAGCAGAATCGTTATTGAGTATATATAAGGAACTTTCTTTATCAAACATCTGCCCCGTGTCTAAGTAAAACTCACCGGAAAATAACCTAAGAAATGATAAAACGAGAAAAGACTTGTGACAAGTATTTATGTACTCGGTCACAAGTCTTTCTATAGAGTACATTACATTTTTGAGCAGAATTCTTTCACTTCGAAGCACGGACACGCTTTAATCCACTCTTCGGGTTCGATCTCTCCGTTTCCGTTCAGGTCCGGACTTAGATCCCGATGTCCGCACACCCGGCAACCGGGATAGTCGCGCAGGAGTGCAAGGATCAGCACCCGCATCGAATGAATCTGCCATTCGGTACGTGTATCGGCGGGATGACCGTGGCAGTCAAGTCCGCCCTCATAACAAATGCCAATACTGTTCTGGTTGTGTCCTTTTGCGTGCGCACCGATTCGTTCAATCTCACGGGTGGTCTTTATATCTCCATTTTTACGGATATAAAAATGATACCCCGTCCCGTTGAAACCACGCCGACGGTGGCACACTTCCAAATCATCTTCCGTAAAATCCCTGTCCGCCCTTGTGGCGGAACAGTGGATCACAATCAAGTTGATGGTTCGCATAAATTCATCCCTCCGTTTCAGTGACCATCTGTACTCGTTGCACACATTCCTTGCTACTACACTGCAGAGCCGCAGCTTGCGTCAGCTGTCCTCTCAACGAGAAAATCTCCGCGTGCATCTCTTTCACTTTCGAACTAAGGTCGAAATAATCCTTCAACACTTTCTCCAACTGCTGCATCAGAAAAGTATACTGGTCTTTCACTAGTTCACTGAACTCTTTCACTTCTTGCGCCATCATCTGGCGCTTCTTGCGGCTACTGCCCAGAAAAGGCAGAATCGTCATGATGATTTCGATAATTTTATCTAACATTTTAATAGATTGAGATGATAAATTAATAAATTGAGAACAGAGTCAATCAAAGCGGTTTATGCTGCCGGATCCGGAGCTTCTCCTCCACCGCTACCACCACCGGGTTCTCCCCCATCGCCTTTACCATCATCATCGGAGCCGTCACCGCCGTTTCCTCCGGCAGCGGACTTCTTCTCCGTATACAATTCGAACATCATGTTATTATCCCCGCCACGAGTAGTTGCCGTGCTGTCATTGGCAAGACGCAATGAGTTGTCGACTTTGAAACGGAGATTGATGCGAGTGATATTTTTCACCGTACAATCCTTTTCCTGTTCCACACCCGGACAGGTCAGCGTGGTATAAAAAATACCCAGTCCATCCACTTTCACCTTATTCCCTGCCACAAGCACTTTTTTCATCGCACGGACAAAGGATTTCATCACATGCGACACGTCTTCCACCGAAAGCGACCCGATAGACTCGATTTCCTGTGCCAGTGAATCAATTGAATAGATTTTCGACTCCCCAGCCTTGGGCTTGAGAAGGTACATCATCGGTGATTTATCATCACCGAGCCGTTTTCTGCGCTTGTAGCGCACAACTGTAACTGTTGCCATATTTAAAAATTGTTTCTACGAAAAGAAGTACATTCTCCCTTTCTGTTGATGAAACAAAGATACGACAACACATTGACGACTTACCGGATTGCACCGGACTACACCGGATTATGCCAGATTAAAACGGATTACACCGAATTATACCGAAATATGTGGAAATATGTAGGAATATGTAAGATTATTCCCTAGTTTTCAATGATCCATTCTCCAATAGTTCGCGTACTACTGTCGAAATTAACTCCCACTTTGATAACTTTCCGATGATCTGCCTGATAAGGAATCGCATACTGCTTACTATTGATCTGTGCCAACGCTTCTTCAGGAGTACCGTCTACTTTGAATTCAAATACATAGATAGCCTCCTGCATCTTTATCACAACATCAGCCTGCCAACAGCGCTCTTTACTTCTGCATCCACATATTGCCCCATCAACCGGAACAGGAGGTAGAAGATGGTCTGATAGTGTTTCTCCTCCTTATTATTCATATCATTGGGGATAGAGGCGAAAAATGATTTGATCCGCTCCATACATTGATCCAGATTGCCGACCCGTAAGTCTTTGATAAACGATACTACATAAAATGTATTCTCGCGAGCAGGCAAATGCACATAAGCCGGCATTAATGATTCGATAAAGCCTTTCCGAACTTCTTTGTTAGGATAAGCCAACGTATAGATCTGAAAATCCCGATCATATTCTTTAATAGTGAGATAACCGCTTTGGTAAAGTACCGGAAGCGGGTCTGTAATGACATTGGTAGGTGCATCAAACTGCTCGGCAGTAGCCGAAACGCCATCCAGTTGACGAATATCGAAATCGCTTTGCTGCAAGATGTCTATCAGGAAAGTGGGAGTGCCGGTAGAGAACCAGAAATTGGCATATTTCTTTTGAGCAAATGCATTAAACAAACTAAACGGATTGTAAATGTCTTCACTATTTTCACTGAAATGATACCCATCATACTGTTGTTTCAAATGTATACACGCTTCATCATACGTTTCACCGTTCGCCTCGGCCATCCTTCTTATATCTTCTTCCAACTGTGTACGCAATTCATTTTCCGTTATACCGCAAATGGCACTATAAGCATCTTGCATACTTATGTTCTGAAGATTGTTCAATTCACTAAAGATGCTCATCTGACTAAATTTACTGATACCGGTCAGGAAAAGAAAACGAAGATATTCTCCCTGCGCTTTCAACGGACTGAAAAAGTCGCGCATGATGCCACGTATTTCAGCTTGCAACTCCTCATTGTTGTTGCTATCCAACATAGGAGAATCATATTCGTCTACAAGTAACACAACCTGACGCCCGCTCTGCTCGTAAGCACGTTTGATAATACCTTTCAGACGGAGACTGAAAGTGTCTTCGCTCGTGTCACATCCGTAAATTCGTTCCCATTCCACCAAGCGATTGTTGATAGCGGAGCGCAGCATCCCCGCATTCATATACTTACTGATACTGAAATCAATATGCAACACGGGATAAACCGTCCAGTCTTTCTCCAACTGTTCCATCATCAGCCCCTTGAACAGGTCTTTTTTACCAGAGAAATAGGCTTCAAGAGTGGAAACTAACAGACTCTTTCCAAAGCGTCGGGGACGGCTAAGAAAATAAGTCGTATGTGTATTTACCAAACGATAAATCAACTCTGTCTTATCAATATACACACAATTATCATTGCGTAGTCTCTCGAAACTCTGTATCCCTATCGGATAACGCCTGAATATTCCTTCCATCCTTTTTCTATGCTTTTAACGTGAAACGTAAACAAAGATACGATAAATTTCAAGAATCGGTATTCTATTAGTATCAATTCTTTTATGAATACGCCCGAACATCCGCTCTCAAAATTTGCCTATTCCACTAAAAATGAGTAACTTTACTTCAAATATAACAATCTAAAGGCACAACTATAAATGAAAACAAAAAACAAGATTCTCCCCGAACAAGAAGAAGAAAAAACATTCCAATACCGCACCTATGGGAAAGGCGAGCTCGCCTTGTTGTACCTCCCCAATATCCTGCAACAAAGCGCAGTAGACCGATTCAACGAATGGATTGAAGCTGCACCCGGACTAAAAGAACGGCTCCTGGCCACCGGCATGAATCCACGCAGCAGATACTACACTCCCGCACAAGTAAGGCTCATCGTCGAAGTACTCCAAGAACCCTAATTGAAGTATTAAGTATTAGGTATCAAGTATGGTAAACGCATCGCAACAATGGATAACATCATAATACTTAATACTTGATACTTAATACCTAATACTTTAAAACAGCTCTTTTTCAGGTAGCCAGCAGGAGTTGTCGAACATTGTATTTCGGACACGCTGGTCAGCGGAGAGAGAAGGGTCGTGAGATTCTTCACAGGGCAGGTATCGTCCGCTTACGGGATCGTAGACAAAGGATGCCATTCCACCGACACCAAGATGCTTGAATTTCACCTTGTCCACGTATACGCGTGTGGCACCAACCTCCTTGTCACGTTCCACAATGATACCGTAATCCGCTTTGTTATAGAAATCGGCAGAGCCGTTGATGTCGTACATTTCCACACGAGGGGTAATGCCCGTGACAGGATTACGGTTCATTTTACGAGGATGGACTACGAGCACGAGCAGGCAATTATGTTGCACGGCAAATTCTGTAAATTTATTCAACAGGTTCGAAATATATTGCGTTTCCGTCTGTCCAGGCTGCGGGTTATGGTCGAAACGGTTGAGCGGGTCGAAGACAATGATGCGGCAGCCACGGCGGACAACGAGTTCATGAGCCTTAGCCAGTACACGATCCGGAGAAACATTACCTTTCAGAGAGATATGAGAGACGTTTTCAGTCAGAAAATCTTCCGAGTTCGCAAGGAGTCCCTCCGTCATGCCACAGCCGTTTTGAAAACGGTGTCCGGTGAGTTTCTCAATCAGTTTGCGGAGATGATAGACGATGGGGGTATTTTCCGGGCTAAAGAACCCGATTTTCCATTGATGCCGCAGGCAGAGACGCAACACCAATTCGTCCACCCACTCGGATTTTCCTGCACCGGGAACTCCGGTGACGTAGACACTTCGCCCACGTTCATACGTGCAGATCTTATCCATCTCCTCCCATCCCGTTTCCGCTCCGGGACCGAAGCCGTTGTCGAAAAGAGCCCGCAGATCGTCATGCAAGTCGGCAGCGGTGAAGATACCTTCGAGCGGAACTTCTGCTGCCTGTTCGATGGCGATACGGAGACTGGCGATACCATATTTGCAGAGATGCTCGTTGGCATCTTTACACTCCGGACCGTAAGTCACCACCCGGCAGCGTTCAGCTCCCAGCCGGTTGATGAGTTCATTGCGCAACCGGATTCCGGCAGAATCAGCATCAACGGCAATGATGATTTCTTCCAGGTCCTCGAAGTGCGTCTCCATAAAACGGTCGAGCCAGGAGAGGTTCGAATTGGCTCCGGCCGGCACGGAGATGGCGCTTTTGAATCCGGCGGCGATGGAAGAAGCAGCATCCAGTTCCCCCTCGTGATGATGCAGGAGGTTTGCCCCAGGATGGAGTCGATGTTGTAGGGAATCAGTTCGGCACCCTGCACCATTTTGAAAAGTTTCGGGAGAGCGCGAAATTTGGTGTTTATCAGTTGTTCCCCTTCAAAATAGTTGAAGCAGATGCAACGTTCCTTTTTGCCGGATTGCGGCATAAATTCTTCCTGTTCGGTGATGCGTAGGGCAGCTATGACGGACTGCGGGATGCAACGCGTCTCCACCAGCCAACGCTCCGTGTCTTCGGAAAGCGTGGTTTTCGAAACATCGAACATCGGACGCTGAAAATGCTGCGGAATGGCTGCCGCACGACGCTTGCGGGCTACCGCACGTTCGGCATTCTTGCGCTCTTCCACATCATCGGGAACATAAAAATCAGCACCACAATGATAACAGTGACAGTGGCCCGTGTCGACGTTGACACGTAGCGAACGGTCGCGCTTATTCTTGCGGGTAGGAAGACATTTTTTACAAATCGTCTTGAGCACTCCACTCGATTTACCGTGGATGTCGACATCATAGTTGGCAAAATTTCTCATAATTTTTTCCTTTTTTCTAATTAAAAAATAGTCTAAAATAATCATTCACACGCAGAGGACTTACCTGCCGGACGAGTGTCTGCCACCTGCCGGACGAACTTCCGTTACCTACTAGACGAACATCAACAACCTGCCGGACGAAGCCAGTCATCTGCCAGATTAATGCGCCCATCTTTTCTTCACATCATCCCACACCGCCGATGCATCGGACGTGGCGGCGCATCAGCCGGAATAAGATGTCCCAGATACGTTCGCCGCCCGTCGACGACGCTTTCAAAGCGGTTCACATCCTTGTCGACCGTATTCTCAAGCTCTTTCAGCAAGGTTTCCCTCAACGTGCGGCAAGTAACGGAACCGGCCGCGATATAATTTGAAAAATACCGTTTCACGTCCTCCGGGAAAAGCAGTCCGGCTCCTTTATCATAAAGGCGGATATGTTTTTTGAAAATTTCCAGAATAAGTTTTTGATGGTCTACAAAAAGCTTTCCCAAACCGGAATGCTGGCCGGCCAATTCCATATATGACTGGAAAGTAGAAAGTTGGTCCACCAACTTTTCCCAAGGCAACACGGGTTGTAACGGACCATGATTGCCTTCATCCGCCAAACGGCTCACAAGAGACGACGGTGTTTCTACATTACTCCTATTATTGTTTACAACAGAAACACTTCCTTTACTCTCCTCTTCTTTACTCTCCTCTTCTCTCCTCTTCTGGTTTTCAGTGGGTTTTCTCCCTTTACTGACGGGCGTTTCAGCACTTTTTGCCACCTTTTTCGGACGCCCTCCTTTCTTACCGTTTTCGATGTCCATTTTCCGCTTCTCTTCCAAGCTTTTCATCACCCTATCCAAGTAAGAAGAACGAAACATCTGTCGTTCCTCATCCAGTTCGAAGAGATCGAATTCGCGAAGTACCCGCTCCACCGCAACTTCATCCACATCATACCGCCGGGCCATGGCCTTCAGTAAAACCGGTTTGCACGACGCCTCATAAGCATCTTTAGTGCGCAGATGCAACAGCAACATCACGTAAATTCCGAGTGCTTCCGCGGCATTCATCTCTGACATCATACAGGCAATATTGTCGTCATTCAACAAATTTACCTCCAAATTGAAATACTGATCTTTCTTCATTTTCATTTATCATTTATTATTCCACATTTAATACTTCCGGGGCGCAAAGGTGCAAAATGTATTTTATTCCAGCTATCGCAAAAATGAGAGAGGGATTATATATTTTTTATCCGACCTTTGCCAAAAATTATTAATAATCCCAAACAATATGGACACAAAACGCAACCAAACGTTGGAAGAAATAGAAGAAAATAAAATAGTGAACGAGCATTACCAGAACAGAGTAATGCTGATAAAAAAGCTCTTGAAAACGTCACGGCTAGCCACAGTAGACCTCTGCGTGCATATCGACATCAGTGAAGCCTCCTACTACCGTTACATAAATTTCACCAGCTATATGAAAGCAGACATTTTCATACATGCTTGTCTCTTCCTCAAGCAATATATTGAAAGTCACCACATTCCTTATACCCAAGAAGAAAAACGGCTTATAAAAACATTAGACCTGTTTCAGATTTCCTCAAATAGCAACTTAAACTGCAATTAAAACACAGAAAAGGAGAAACTTATCATAAGTTTTATTACATTTGCAATGTAATAAAGGTCTTTAAAACTTAAAAAATGAGTGATAGCGAAACAGACAGCCCATCAATAAAAGCACTGATCGTTTTCAGAGAAAACGGAGAAACCGACAATCTATTTGTTCCTATCTTATGCGATGCTATCAGAATGGCTGGAATCAATGTAAGATACTCCCAAAAAGAATTCTGGGAATCGGATACGACTTATGACATCATCCATTTCCAATGGCCGGAAGAACTGGTGGGATGGACATGCAAAGACCCCGACGTCATCCGCCGCCTGAAAGAACGCATTGATTTTTTCCGCTCGCGAGGAACTCATTTCATATACACACGGCACAACATTCACCCCCACTATGCAAATGATATCATCAGCCGGGTCTACGACATAATCGAATCGGAGAGTGACACCGTAGTGCACATGGGACATTACAGCCAGACAGAATTCATACAAAAATATCCCGACAGCAGGAACGTCATCATCCCGTACCACATCTACCAATACACCTACAAAGAAGATATCAGCATAGAGCGCGCGCGCCAATATCTGAACCTGCCACAAGAAGCATTCGTCGTCACCGCCTTCGGGAAATTCCGCAACCGGGAAGAAAGACGTATGCTGCTCGGAGCGTTCCGCGACTGGGACAAAGAACGGAAACTACTGATAGCCCCTCGCTTATGCCCCTTTTCAAGGCGCAATAACTATGGCGGAAATATCCTCAAACGATGGGCTTCCCGAATTGGCTACTATGTCCTCATGCCGTTGTTAAACCGTATGTTCAGACTACAAGCGGGAGCCAACGACGAACCGATAGACGAGTGCGACCTCCCTTATTATATGTCTGCCTCTGACGTGATATTCATCCAAGAAAGAAATGCACTAAACTCCGTAAATATTCCTCTTGCTTTTCTTTTCCACAAGATAGTCGTAGGACCAAATACCGGCAATATAGGCGAACTATTAAAAAACACAGGCAATCCGACTTTCAATCCGAATCATAAAGCCGATATCATACGGGCACTGAAAATGGCCTGGCAGTTATCTACTTGGGGAAAAGGAGAAATGAACTATACCTATGCACTAGAAAACATGAGTATAGATAAAGTGGGCAAACAATATGCCGAAGTATATAGAGATTTGAACAGCAGATTGTAATGCTGCTGCCAGTATCAATAATTTATCAGAATACGAAATGCATGAAATATAATGAAATAAAAGTCAGTGTCGTCATTCCTGTCTATAACACTGAAAAATATGTTCGTCAAGCAGTAGAAAGCGTGATGTATCAAAGCTTGAAAGAACTGGAAATAATAGTTGTAGATGACGGATCAACAGACAAAAGTTTAAGTATAGTAGAAAAACTGGGTGACACTGACAAACGTATACAAATATATACACAAGCGAATCAGGGACAATCAATTGCGCGTAACAGAGGGATCTCACACGCACACGGAGAATATATCTATTTTATGGATAGCGACGATCTGCTGGAAGAAGATGCTTTGGAATTGTGTTATCATAAATGCAAAGAAGAAAAACTTGATTTTGTATTTTTTGATGCTTTAGTTTTCTTTGAAAACAACGTTGAAAATGCTCCAACACTGAATTACAAACATACAGAGAAATTAGAAGACAAAATCTATACCGGCCAGGAAGCACTTGAAATTCAATTACAGAATAAAGAATATACTCCTTCCGTTTGCCTGCACTTTATTCATAGAAACGTGATAGAAAAACATAATCTATCATTTTATCCCGAAATCGTACACGAAGACCAACTGTTTACTACCTTGCTTTATCTACAAAGCACGAAAGCAGCTTGCATTAAACGAACTTTTTTTCATCGTCGTATGAGAAAAGATTCTACAATGACGAGTAAATTCGCAATGCGGAACATAAAAGGATATCTTGTCGTCACAGAAGAGATTCTTAGCTTTAGAAGACAGACTACCGAAGATAAAAATAAAGAAATTATTGATTTATATTTATCTCAAATGCTTGACGCTGCCATGTGGCAAGCACATTCACTAAAATTACCGGAGCGGATCAAACTCGCACGGTTGTGCCTGCAAAAATATAAAAAGTATGTATCGACAAAAACGATAGGGGCATTACTTTTCAAATTCCTATTTATAAACCATAAAAAAACGGTCGACAATGGCTAGCAACATTAAAAATCAACTCTTTTCAGGAGTGTTCTATACCGCACTGGCCAAATACAGCGGCATTGTCATTTCTCTTGTAATAGCAGGAATACTGGCCCGCCTCCTATCTCCGGACGACTTCGGAATCGTAGCCGTTGCCACCGTAATCATCGCTTTTTTCAGCCTCCTCACCGATATGGGAATATCTCCCGCTATCATACAGCACAAATCACTGACAAAAGATGAACTATCAACTATTTTCTCGTTTACCGTATGGACCGGCATCGGAATCAGCATCTTGTTTTTTGCAGCTTCATGGATGATTGCCGACTATTACGAAAGCGAAATCCTGCGGACACTGTGTCAACTGCTGTCCGTTAATCTATTCTTTGCCTCCGCCACCATCGTGCCGGGAGCACTATTCTATCGGAACAAGGAATTCAAATTCATCGCTATCCGTAGTTTCGTTATCCAGATTTCCGCAGGTGCGGCAGCCGTGACTGCCGCCCTCTGCGGAGCAGGATTATATGCACTGATTATCAACCCAATAATATCCAGCATACTCATATTCGTCATCTCCTACCAGCGCTATCCGCAACGACTGCGTTTCACGCTGGGGCTGACGGCGCTCCGGAAGATATTCTCCTATTCCGCCTACCAGTTTCTATTCAACGTCATCAACTACTTCAGCCGCAATCTGGACAAATTACTGATTGGCAAATACATGAGTATGTCCGACCTCGGATATTACGAAAAATCCTATCGCCTGATGATGCTTCCCTTGCAAAACATCACCCAGGTCATCACTCCTGTAATGCACCCCATCTTCAGTGATTTCCAAAATGACAAAGCAAAACTAGCCACCTCTTATGAACGTATTCTCCGATTCCTCGCTTTCATCGGATTGCCTCTTAGCGTGCTGCTCTTCTTTACAGCAGAGGAAGTAACGTTGATTATTTTTGGAGTCCAATGGCTGCCCTCCGTACCCGTTTTTCGGCTACTCTCCCTGTCCGTAGGAATTCAGATCATACTCTCCTCGTCCGGTTCCATCTTTCAGGCGGCAGGCGATACACGGAGCTTATTTGTATGCGGAGTGTTCTCGTCTGTGCTCAACGTGACAGGCATACTGCTCGGAATCTTCTATTTCGGAACGCTGACAGCAGTGGCTAGTTGCATTGTGGTGACGTTCTCCATCAACTTTATACAATGTTACTGGCAAATGTACCGGATAACCTTCCGTCGAAGTGCGTGGCCATTCATTCGTCAGCTTATTTCTCCGTTCATCATTAGCATTTTGATAGCATTAGCCCTCATTCCCATGCAGTATGCACTGGAAGGGATGAATATTTTTGTGACAATTATAGCCAAAAGTATCGTTAGTTTTATTATCTTTGGCATTTATATACAAATGACGCATGAGTATGACATTATCGGCAAAGTGCGAAGCATCCTGTGTAAGAGATAATAAAAAGAACAGAATAAACAATATATAGAGATTTGAGCAACCAATGAAAGCCTTATTCCTTATATTCCACGGCTTCGACAAAGCCAACGGAATTAGCAAAAAAATACACTATCAGGTAAAAGCCCTCAAAGAATGTGGGTTAGATGTTCGTTTATGTTATTATGACATAAGCCCTTCCGGTGAACGCCGCTGGATGGCAGACAATGCAGTGATTGCTGAATTGGGACAAGGAGTGTTTGCGAAAATTCGGAAACGGTTGGGCCTAAACTGCATAGCAAACTACGTACTTCGCGAAAATATACATTTTGTCTACATCCGTTCATATCATAATGCAAACCCTTTCACCATAAATATGGTGAAACGTATGAAGAAAAAAGGAGCAAAAGTGGTCATGGAGATACCGACTTTTCCTTACGATCAAGAGTACATCACATGGCCTATGAAATTCAAAAGGCTCACAGATCGTTGTTTTCGTCATCGCCTGGCCTCTTTCCTTAATGGAATAGTCACCTTTTCAAACGCTAAAAATATCTTTGGCGAACGAACAATCCGCATATCTAACGGAATTGATTTTGATGCCATTCCTATGAAGAAACAAATGAATGACACGACACATGAGCTACATTTAATAGGAGTAGCTGAAGTACACTATTGGCATGGATTCGATCGACTTATCCGTGGATTAGCTGAATATTATTGTACGAATCCTGACTACAAAGTTTATTTTCATATCGTGGGACCATTATCCGGCGAACGTGAAAAGCAAGAAATCCTTCCCGTCATTCGTGATAATAAACTAGAATCTTATGTTATCCTCCATGGACCACAGCATGATCAGCAACTTGACGCCATGTTTGAGCAGGCAGATTTTGCTATCGGTAGTTTAGGCCGACACCGCAGTGGTATCACACATATCAAAACTTTAAAAAATCGCGAATATGCTGCACGAGGATTGGCATTTACTTATTCAGAAATCGACGAAGATTTTGATAAGATGCCTTACATTTGGAAAGCACCACCAGATGAATCACCTATTAATATTCAACAGTTAATCAGCTTTCAAAAGTCTCTGACTATGACTCCGCAGAATATTAGAGAATCTATCCGTCCATTGTCCTGGACAGCGCAAATGAAAAAAGTCATCGATGAATTGGACATCAGACCACAGCATACAATACTTGAAAAGTAATCCGATGAATAAAAAAGTAAAAATAGCCTATTGCATCCCCTCGCTCTATTATCCTAGTGGAATGGAACGTGTACTTACACTAAAAGCAAACTATTTTGCAGAACATTTAGGGTATGACATACACATCATATTGACCGATGGAAAAGGAAAAGAACCTTACTATAAATTGTATCCATCCATCACCACCCATCAGCTCGACATCAACTATGACGAATTGTATGGCCTTTCCTTACCGAAACGAATTCACCGATATTGGAGCAAACAGAAATTGTTTAAAAAAAGGCTGGAGACATGCCTCAATGAGATTGAACCGGACATTACCATCTCTCTCTTACGACGTGATATAAACTTCATCAATAAGATGAAAGACAAAAGCATTAAGCTTGGAGAAATCCACTTCAACAAGTCCAATTACCGGGAATTCAGCGACAACTGTCTTCCTGGTATCATTCAGCGTGCCGTCAAGCAATACTGGATGTGGCAACTCATCAGGCAGGTGCGACAACTCAAAAGTTTTGTCGTCCTTAGCCATGAAGATGCTGCCGAATGGACAGAGCTCAATAATGTAACCGTAATCTACAATCCACTCCCGTTTTTGCCGGAACAACAATCGGATAACACCCCCAAACAGGTCATTGCCGTAGGCAGATATGTCCCTCAAAAAGGATTTGACCGTTTAATATCTGCTTGGAGCATTGTCAATAAAAAACACCCGGACTGGATTCTCCGTATCTATGGTGATGGTATGCGGGAACAACTTCAGAACCAAATCTACGAACTAGGAATTAGCCCCAGTTGTATTCTGGAGCATAGCACACCGGATATTGTCGATAAGTACTGTAAAAGTTCTATCTTCGTCCTTTCTTCGCGTTATGAGGGATTTGGCATGGTTATTATAGAAGCAATGGCATGTGGAGTACCTCCCGTCTCATTTACATGCCCCTGCGGACCGCGTGATATCATCAGCGACGGAATAAACGGACTATTAGTAGAAAACGGTAATATAGAGGGATTAGCAGAGAAAATCTGCTATCTGATAGAAAACGAAAATGTACGACGAGAAATGGGACGGCAAGCTCGAATGGATATAGAACGTTTCAGGATCGAACCAATCGCAGAACAATGGAAAACATTGTTTGAAAGTATCATTGAAAAAAATAAAGATTTATGAAATGGTATACTAAATATCTGCAAGTTTACGAACAACCTTTCGATTCAGCACCAAAGGAAGCAGTAGATTTCGTAAAAACTAAATTGCAGAAATTATCGGAAAACAAACAACCCTTAGCATCTGTCATTCTCATCTGCTATAATGAAGAAAAGCGTTTGCTAAGTTGCTTATGGTCGCTTTGTGACAACATCTGTGACTTTCCGATTGAAATTCTGGCTGTCAACAACAATTCTTCCGATCGAACTGAAAGTGTGCTCCAACAGTTGGGAGTCACTTATTTCAATGAGCTTAAGAAAGGACCGGGACATGCCCGCCAATGCGGATTAAACCAAGCAAAAGGAACATACCATATCTGTATTGACACCGATACCATGTACCCGAACAATTACATCAAGACACATGTAAAAAAACTAATGCAACCAAACGTAGTCTGCACGTTCAGCCTTTGGAGCTTTATTCCTGATGAGCAACACTCTAAATGGGGATTATGGTGGTATGAATCATTAAGAGACTTTTACCTGCGCATTCAAGCCATACAGCGTCCGGAACTTTGTGTACGCGGCATGACATTCGCATTCAAAACAGAATTAGGCAAGCAGTTAGGATTCCGCACAGATATCATTCGTGGTGAAGACGGCTCACTGGCTTTAGCGATGAAACCTTACGGAAAACTCGTCTTTATCCATTCTTCAAAAGCACGGGTTATAACCGGATATGGAACAGTAGGAGCAGATGGAGGACTGTTTAAAAGCTTCAAAGTGCGTTTTATCAAAGGATTAAAAGGTATTGGAGGATTATTCACCAGAAAGAAAAAATATAAAGATAAAGACAATAATTTAATCAAATAAGCAAATGAAAATAATAAGAAAAATTATTCTAGTTGTTATTTGTGTAATATTAGTTGACTATATATACCAGTATAATCAATTTCAAAAGTATAATCAGGCTCCATTAATTATCAAGACTCCGGAAGGTAGTAACCAACCCTATCACCCATCAGTAATATACATTCCGGAAGGATGGAATGGATATAAATACTGGATGGCGGAAACTCCATATCCCTTAGGTGAGGATGGTGATTGGAAAGGATTGCCTCCATATAGAGAACGATGGGAAAATCCATGTGTGCATGTATCTAAAGACGGAATACATTGGAACGATTTTGAGGACTCTCAAAATCCAATAGATGATTTAGACGAAAACAATATTATAAATAAAGATTATTTTTCAGACCCACATTTAGTCTTTTATAAAGATACTTTAGAGTGCTGGTACCGCATCAGCCATCAAAAAAATAATGCTACTTATATATTACGCAAATATACTCTCAATGGAAAAGACTGGTCTCCCCGAGAGGTGATGATAAATCTACAAGATACCTCTATCATAAAAAATGAAACAGGTAATATGGTTATAAGCCCTGCGATACATAAAGGTACTAATGGATATGTAATGTGGTATGTGAACAGTATAGAAAAGCCAAGAGAAATCTGTAGAAGTTTTTCTACAGATGGGAAAAAGTGGAGCAAAAAAGAAACATGTCATCTACCTGACAATTCTGTTACCCCTTGGCATATTGATTTAGCATATATAGACAAAATATATTATCTAGTTATATATGATTATGATACTAATAACCTAGTATTATACTCCAGTTCCGACGGCTTATCATTTAACAACAAAAAATATATATTATCCAAAGCTCCAATGCTGGGTTCTTTTTATTCCTATGGTTTATATCGAAGTTCACTTATTAAGGACAATGAAAAATATAAGCTATATTTTAGTGCTTTTGAGAAAAAAACTGCTATAGGACTAATGGAAGGAAATTCAATAAGTACATTACATGCTACTTCTGCAGAGGGAAATTTTATATCTTTCTGCAAATTTCCAATTGTATATTTGAGGAATAAAAAACAGTCGCTAAAGGAATTATTTCAATAGCATAGTTGAAAACAAACAATATAATTATGATTGGCGGCACCTTAAGCGTATTTAAAAGTATTTGCAGACAAAATAGTGAGATAGAAATATGAATATAAAATTATTAATCAAACAATTTACATTCCCCTTGTCGTTAATATTACTATGCTATATTAATTTACAATACATGCACTACTCAATTCTTATTGATAAATATTCTCTTACTCCATTCTCATATCTGGAGAATATCATTCATGCTTTTATCGATATATGCCTATTATTCTTTATTCCACTTTATCTAATTGGAAAAAAGACTTATTTATTTTTCATTCCATATACTATCATTACAATACTGGTAATTGTAAATGTATCTTATAGTAGATTCTTCTACACATATATGCCTCCAATATTATATGGAGAATTCAACAATCTTGACGGACTATCAGCTAACGTATTTGCAACTATTAGGTTCTCTGACATTACAATACTAATAACAACTCTTGCAAGTATCTTATCTTATAAACAATTTCATAGAGCTTATTCTGAAATAAGAAGAAAGACACGAAGAATCTTTTCCCTTTACATATTAGGAATTGCATTTGTTTTATTAGGAGGATTAATAGCTACAGCAACAATACATTGGTCATCATTAAACTACAAGTATGTTCACCCTTTTAAAAATAGTCCAACAGAAAGTATATTCAAATTCGGAATAATTTATGGGACCATTATACAATGTGCATCAAACAACAAACAAGACTGTAACCCAGAGGAAGTGGCAAAACTGGAACCATTCTTTTACGAATCAAAATATAGTATTGAATATCCACCAAAAGAAAATATTATTCTCATTATAGTAGAATCCCTTCTTTCGTTCCCTACAGATCTAAAAATAAATGGAATAGAAATTACTCCTACCCTCAACAAATTAGTAGAAAAAGGAGCATACTACAATAATAACATGACTTCTCTGATACAATTAGGCGAATCGAGCGACGGACAATTCACATACCTCAACGGACTTATACCCAAAACAAAAGGTGTTACCATTTACGATTATTTTAATAATACTTTCGTGTCCTTGCCCAAACTTTTAAAGAAACAAAAACCTGGAATCGAATGTAGAATGGTTATTCCTACTTCATCTAAAACATGGAGACAAGATGGAGTATGTATCCAATATGGGTTTGATAAACTCTATTCACGAAAGGAATATACATTGAGTAATTATAAAGAAAATTGGTTAAATGATAAGCTTCTTTTTGAATATGCAGCAAGCATAGACAAAAATAGCAAACAACCTTTTTTCTCACTTATCCTCACATCATCAACGCATTCTCCATATACCAAAGCAGTTGAAGACTACCTCATTCCATTCCCTGACACATATTCAGAAGAATTAAAAAATTATCTATCTAATGTGCATTATATGGATAAATACTTAGGTAAGTATTTGAATTTCTTAAAAGAAAATCATCTTTACCACAATTCTCTAATTATAATAGCCAGTGACCATTCCATTTCAAATGACTGGCTTAAATCCAAAGAAGAAGATAATGTTTCTTTTCAAATCCCATTGTATATTGTAAACTCTCCACAAAAGATCGACAAAACAAGCGATTATGTTATCACGCAAGCTGATTTATTTCCAACCCTTCTTGATTTGGGGGGTATTCATTCTGAATGGAGAGGAGTAGGAAATAGCTTACTTTGCCCTGATTCCATTTTGAACACCGAAAGAGAAAAAAAACGAATAATATATAGAGAAAAAATTTCTGATATTATATTAGATAGTGATTATTTTAAAGGAAAGAAAATATCTAAATAAATACAGCTATGAACGAAATCATCACTCTTTGTCTTGAAATAATTTTCTGGTTTGCCTTGTTCATTGTGTTCTACACATATCTGGGCTACGGAATTGTGCTTTACGTTCTCGTCAAGTTGAAAGAACTTTTCGTGAAGCCTGTGAAGCGTTCGTTGCCGGCATCGGACGCTGGTTTGCCGGAAGTGACTCTCTTCATTACAGCATTCAATGAAGAAGATGTTATAGACGAAAAGATGGAGAACAGTCTTGAACTGGACTACCCTGCGGACAAACTGCATATCGTATGGGTGACAGACGGAAGCAACGACGGTACGAACGAACGACTGAAAACCCGTTGGCAGGGAAAAGCGACCATACACTTCCAACCCCTACGACAGGGTAAGACAGCCGCAATGACACGTGGAATGACGCTGGTGGACACTCCGCTCGTCGTCTTTACGGATGCTAACACTATGGTAAACCGGGAAGCAATACAGGAAATCGTACTTGCTTTCCAAGACCCGAAAGTGGGCTGCGTGGCCGGCGAAAAACGGATCGCCGTACAGACCAAAGACGGAGCCGCTGCCGGTGGGGAAGGTATTTACTGGAAATACGAATCAACACTGAAAGCACTTGACGCCCGCCTCTACTCTGCTGTAGGAGCAGCAGGCGAACTATTTGCCGTGCGTCGTGAACTATTCGAAGCAATGGAACCGGATACGTTGCTCGATGATTTTATTCTTTCGCTCCGGATCACCATGAAAGGTTATACCATTGCTTATTGCACCAATGCTTACGCCATCGAAAGCGGTTCGGCAGATATGCGCGAAGAAGAAAAGCGGAAAGTGCGCATCGCTGCGGGAGGATTGCAGTCCATCTGGCGACTTCGTCCGTTGCTGAATCCTTTCCGCTACGGGACACTTAGCTTTCAATATACGTCTCACCGGGTATTGCGATGGTCTATTACTCCGTTCCTGTTGTTTGCTCTCTTCCCGCTGAATATTGCGATTCTGCTGTTAGGCGGTTCCGCGATATTCTACGGAGTGCTGCTTGCCATGCAGGTTCTTTTTTACGGATTGGGATATTGGGGATATTATCTATCCACCAAACAGATAAAAAACAAGTTGCTTTTTATCCCCTACTATTTCTTATTTATGAATGTCAATGTGCTGAAAGGCATCCGTTATCTGAAAAAGAAAAAAGGAAGCGGAGCCTGGGAAAAGGCGAAACGCGCTGAAAAGTAAAACAAATGCTATTATCTTTTGTTATCCTTACTATAAGACATTAGTCTCTATCATCTAATAAAAAACAGACATGAACAGAATATTACATGATGCGAATAACGCACAAAGAATATTGAAACTGACGGCAGATACAATGCTATTGGTTGACAGGCACGGAGTCTGCGTAGACATTGAGCCTCATTGTGATCTATGGTTTCTGCAAGAGGATATACTTTTAGGAAAAAATATATTTGAGCTTTTACCAGAATATACGAGAGAGAGGGTGATGCCCATCTTCCAGATTGTACTCGAAGAACAAAGAAGCATCAGCAAGAACTTCAAGTTGGTGCTGAAAGGCGAAACTTTTTACTTCAAATGCCTCATGTTCCCTTATGACGGTATGGTGCTTTGCCAATATCGCGACATCACGCAAAGAAGCAACGTAAAAAGACAGTTGGAACAGGCAAATCTCACCCTGCGGGCTATCCAAAAGGTAGCCCAGATAGGACAATGGACGTACAATACGAAACAGAATATTTTTCATTATCTTGGATATACCGGTGTTTTGTGCGAGGAAAATGTGCAAAACCTTGCCATTGAGAAATATGTGGAACTGATTGTAGAAGAAGACCGTCAGAGTTTTATGGAATGGTGTCGGGTGAACGAAAAAGAACTCAACATGGAAAGCATCAGCTACCGTGTCCGCCTGAACGGAGAAATCTTCTATATGCGTATCCAGACTTATCTGCGTGAACAACGCTCCGACGGTAGTTTCAATATCGAGGCTATATCCAGAACATCACGGACATACAGCATCGTAGAAATGACATCAATACACTGACTCATGCCATCAACAACGCCAAAGAAAGTATCTTTGCCGCCAAGCCCGATGGCACGATTATCTTTGCCAACCGTCGTTTCCTGTACAATCATGGTATTTCAGAAAACGAAGACATCAGTCAATTAAAGATTTACAATGTCGCCGCAGATATGCCTACACAAGAGGCTTGGAACGAACGTTGCAAAGATGTCATACACGGTGGCAGCAGTAACTTTGTGGCTCATCACCCATCTAAAATCAATAAAGGTATATTGGCTTATGAAGGCACGATGTACAACGTGACCAATGATTCCGGAGAAGAAAGTTACTGGTCGTTTGCCCATGATATTTCCGAGAGGATTCGGTACGAAGCCCAAATCAAACGGCTCAACCAAATCATGGATACAACCATCAACAATCTCCCTGCCGGGATTGTAGTGAAGGAAATCAACAACGACTTCCGATACATTTACCGGAATCGGGAGGCCTACAACCGCGATCTTTATAAGAACGACCCTGTCGGCAAGAATGACTTCGATTTCTACCCGCCTATCGTAGCCGAAAAGAAGAGACAAGAAGATATCCAGGTGGCCACCACCGGAAAAGGTCTGCACTGGACTGCTGAAGGAAAGGACAGAAACGGAAACATGATTATCCTCGACAAACGGAAAATCCGGGTGGACGGTGACGAATTATCTTCGCCTATCATCGTCAGCATCGAATGGGACATCACGGAGCTGGAAATAATAAAACGGGAACTTCAATCGTCGAAAGAGAAAGCGGAAATGTCTGATAGCCTGAAGTCGGCCTTCCTCGCCAATATGAGTCATGAAATACGTACGCCGCTGAATGCTATCGTAGGTTTCTCGCATCTCATTGCCGAAAGCGATGATGCGGAAGAACGGAAGACGTATTATAACATCGTAAACGCGAACAACGAACGTCTCCTGCAACTTATCAACGAGATTCTCGACCTCTCGAAGATTGAATCGGGAACCATCGAGTTTTCCTTCGGACCGGCTAGTCTCCATAATCTCTGCCGGGAAGTGCACGATGCTCATATATTCCGTACTCCGCAGGGAGTAAGCCTTGTCTATGAATCCTCGGACGAAAGTCTGATGATTGAAACGGACAAGAACCGGGTATTCCAGGTGATTTCAAATCTGATTGGAAATGCTGTCAAGTTTACGAAGGAAGGAAGCATCAGTTATGGTTACAAACTGGTGGACAATCAGATTGTATTCCACGTAACGGATACCGGAACAGGAATTGAACCGGAGAAAGTGGGGCGTGTGTTCGAGCGTTTTGCAAAGCTGAACAATCATGCGCAGGGCACAGGATTGGGGTTATCTATCTGTAAGTCTATTGTTGAACGGCTCGGTGGAAAGATTTCCGTCAACTCCGAATTTGGCAAGGGGACGACGTTTACATTTACTTTACCATACACGATTGCAAATCCTGCAAATGTGGATTCTTCAAAGAAAGAGAATGGTGAAGGGAACATTGCTGGAATAGCATCTGCCGGGAAAACTGCAGATTCGAGTGTTGACAGTTCTGCAAATACACGGCACGCCTGTATTTTGGTTGCCGAAGATACGGACAGTAACTTCGACTTATTGGAGGCTATTCTAGGTAAAGACCATCAGCTTATACGTGCGCATGACGGAATGGAAGCTGTCACGATGTTCGATGAGGTGAAACCGGATCTTATCTTGATGGATATCAAGATGCCGAATCTGGACGGACTGGAAGCTACAAAAATCATCCGTGAACTGTCTGCCACTGTTCCTATTATTGCTCAAAGTGCCTTTGCATACGAACAGGACAGGAAAGCGGCTGAAGAAGCGGGGTGCAATGATTTTATAGCTAAACCAATAGCGGATGATAAATTGAAAGCAATGATTCATAAATGGTTGCTTCCTTCGTAGAGAGCTTAATCCCTCATGATACAACCAGCAAATAATTTAGATTAAATGAAAGCCTTTTACAGACTGTTTTATTACATATCCATCGTGCTGACCAGTATTTTGGCAGGAGTTACCATTGCGGGTGCTTTCGTAGGCAATGCCGCACCGGATAGTTTCAAATTTATGCCTTTCATCGGTTTGATACTGCCGATACTTTTATTGGCTAATCTTGCTTCTGCTATCTACTGGACGATTCGTTGGCGGTGCTGGGTTTTCATCCCTCTGATTGCTATATTCAGCAATTGGGGATATATGAGCTGTGTATTACAATCGCCTTTTTTCAGTCCGGCTTCGTCACCGATGGTTAAAATGAATGTATATACTCCGGGAGTGTTGACGGTTGCTACTTACAACGTCGATGCCTTTAACCACGAGCATACCGGCTACTCATGCAAGGAGATTGCTTCTTACATGAGAAATCTGCAAGCAGATATTCTCTGTTTTCAAGAATTTGGCATTAACGATGAGTTTGGCATCGATAGTATATCCGCAGCTCTTTCTAATTGGCCGTATCACTATATTCCTTCTTCGCCCGAAGGGAAGAATCTGTTGCAACTGGCTGTTTTCAGCCGTTATCCTATCAAGGAGGAGCATCTTATCATCTATCCTGATTCGAAAAATTGCAGTCTTGCATGTGATATTGAAATCAATGGTCGCACCATCCGCCTGTTCAACAATCATCTCCAAACAACAGAAGTAAGCCAGAATAAACGCAAACTGGAAAAGGGACTTCGTACGGATGATTCCCAAAGAGTGGAACATGCTGCCCTGGGACTTATCGACGGCTTACATGAGAATTTCCGGAAACGGGCCGTACAAGCTGATCTTCTCAAGCAACTGATAGCCGCCTCCCCCTATCCTACTCTAGTCTGCGGTGACTTTAACTCTCTGCCGTCTTCGTATGTTTATCATACTATAAAAGGTGATAAGTTGCAGGATGGTTTTCAGAGGAGCGGGCATGGGTATATGTATACTTTCAAGTACTTCAAGCATCTGTTGAGAATCGACTATATTCTCCATTCACCGGAACTGAATAGCACGGATTACTTCTCGCCGGATCTTAATTATAGCGATCATAATCCGGTGGTGATGAGGATGAAATAAAAAAGATGCTCCGTTTATTGAACGAAGCATCTTTTTATATAAATATTCTAGAATGTAAACTTAACGCCTAACTGCATCTGCCATGCACTACCTGTAGAAGCAGTATAATCCCATTTAGAATTTTTCTGGAACACCTCGCGAGAAGATGCATTCATCTGATAAGTAAGAGGTTCTCCTACCTTACTTGCTGTTTTTAACAACCTTACATTATCATAACTCTGCAAACCGCAAGAGCGATAAGCCCCCCACTTCGAATTTAATAAGTTACCAATATTCAACATATCAAGACTTACTTGAATACCGTACTTACGGCTACCAATCTTAGCATAAAAATCCTGTGCTATCTTCATGTCAAAACGGTGAATCCACGGTTCTAAAGAAGAAGCACGTTCTACATACTGCCCCTTGTGATCATTCAAATAAGAGTCATTATTTACATAGTTCCAAAAATCTTCTTGTTGGTCTACCGCCGAATAAGTCACATTATTTTGTTTATCTTTAATATCCACAAATGTCATTTCTTCTTTAGAAGCAGGCACATACATCAAATCGGAATAGTTTCCGTCACCGTTCATATCATTAGAATAGGTATAAGAAAAACGTCCTTGTTGGTAACCTGTATAGAACAAAGAAACAGTCGTTTTCATATTCGCATAAGCAACTTCATAAGAAGCATTAGCTATCAAACGATGCGGGGTAGAAAATAAAGAATAAGAGACACCCGGATCATTCAATGAATTAACTGCAACATTATTCTGCCATACTGAAGCCGCCGATGAACCTGGATTTGCCGTCATATCTTTAGCCATTGTATAAGTGTACCCAAATGAACCTGTAAAGCCAAAATCAAATTTCTTCGTTAATACTGCATTAAAAGAATATTGATAACCTTTTTCATCCCCATTAGTCAACTGTATAACGGTTTTCGTCTTAGGATTGTCATAGTAATTATTCTTAGTCCAATATACACGTCCCGGTTGTTCATTATAGGTTCCAGAAGGGGCCTTTTCGTTCATATTCTTCTGAACAACATTATATATATCACGTGTATACATAGCACCAACAGAAAGCATAAATCCATAAGGTAACTGAAACTCTGCATTTACATTACTACGCCAAACTTGAGGCATTTTAAAATTCGGATCCACATAAGCTATAGCACCGGGGACCTCATTTCCCGGAGTTGATGGAAACATATCCGGATTTTGGGTAAGAGTTTCTTTATAATTTGGATTAAAAGCAAAGTTTGCCGGTAATTCCGAAGTCTCAAATTCGACCATATTTTGCATCTGACCTGCATTTGTCGGTTGGTTAGTGAACCATACAAATGGTAATAACCCTGTAAACAAGCCTGTACCTCCAGTCAAAACAATAGAACGGTCACCTTTTATATCCCAATTAAATCCTAAACGAGGAGATATTAACAATTTACTTTTCGGCCATTCGGATACGTCAACATTCGTTCCATTAAATGACTGTTCTTTGATAGCCGCATTCCCTAACAAATCATCAAAATATAACGGTAAATCAAAGCGTAATCCATATGTCAATTTTAAATTAGGTGTAATAGAATATTCATCTTGTGCATAAGCTCCCAACATACCAAATGTCAGTTCAGCTCCCGGAGCGTCTTTTCCATTATATCCATAAGTAATGCCATACAGCATCGGTTTTTCTCCCGTCATAAAATCGTCCATTGAAGCATAACGATAATATCCATAAGGAGCACGTAAATATGAATTCATGAAATACTGTCTTTCAAATGTTGCACCGGCAGTTATCAAATGGTTTCCTTTATTAATAGTTACATTGTCAGTAACACTAAATACATTATTCTCGACATCATTAAAAGGAGTAAACAATTCTGTACCCAATGTCATATACTGCTTACCGTCCTTGTAAATATCAACCATTGGAAACGCATCTCCCTTAGTTGTACGAGAATCTCGGATATGGGTATAAGTCACTAATAATTTGTTTTGTACTGAAGAAGAAAAATTGCTATTCAACTCACCGGAAAGAGACGTTACAATATTTCTAAAACCATAGTTGGAATTTCCAAATGCAAATGCATCAACCCCATAACGGTTTGAATTAGCTTTAGTGATTACCGAAGAAGTTGAACTAATACTAGCATCATTTTCTGATTTCACTGTGTTAAAACGTAATGACAGTTTATGACTTTTATTAATATTCCAATCCAAACGAGCCATAAGCTTCCAATTTTTACTCTCGAAATCATCAAATTTATCATAACTTCCCGGATCATATCCATATTTATCCTTTACAAAATCACTTATTGTCTTCAAATCCTTTATCCAAGTTCTAGAAATATGATTTTGATTATCCCCACTTCCACCTTCTTCTTGACTAGGAGTCCACAAAATACCAGGGCTAGTACTATTTTCTAATTCTCCATTTACAAAAAAGAATAGTTTATTTTTTATTATCGGAGCTCCTAATGTAAAGCCATACAACTGGATTTATAACTTTCCACATTAGGAACGTCAACATCGTTAATAGATTTTCCTATAAAATTCTTTGGTTTCTGATATGTATAAACTGTTCCCTTTAATTCGTTTGTACCACTCTTGGTTACAGCATTAATAGAAGCTCCCGTAAAATTGGAATACGTAACACTATAAGGAGAAACATTAACGCTAATTTCATCAATTGCATCAAGTGAAATAGGCTGCGCATCTCCACCCGGCAAATTATTAGTACTCAAACCAAAATTATTGTTCAAAGCTGCACCATCCACAGTTATTGTATTATAACGTCCATCACGTCCGGCAAAAGAATTACTGCCACCCGCATAAGGAGAAAGTTTAGTAAAGTCAGTAATACTACGATTAATAGTAGGCAATGTCGTTAACTGACGCTCACTCACATTCGTTACAGTCCCCATCTTCTCTACTGTTTTCTGTGCTGTTACTATAACTTCATCCAATAATTCAGAACTTTCCTTTAAAACTACATTTAAAGTGTATACTTCTCCTAACGATAAATTTACACCTTTATAAATAGCAGTCTGATAACCAACATAAGAAACTTCAACTTTGTAAGGACCACCGGTACGCATACCTTGCAAATTAAATTGACCACTGATATTAGTCACTGTACCATAACGTGTACCTGACGGCTCGTGGATTGCAACCACAGTCGCTCCAATGATAGGTTCATCTTGTGCTGTAACCTTACCACTCATACTAGAAGTGGTAACCTGCGCACTAACGGTAGCAATGACCATGAGCATCGCCGCTACTAAAAAAGATCGCATTCTCTTTAACATAAATGTAGTTGATTAGTTAATATAAATTGTTTGCTTTTAAAAACTGTGCACAAATATAATTAATAATATTTAGAACTACATTACGATTATACTACAATTTTTTAAGAGAGATAAACGTTTTCCCTTGTTATAAAACGATAAAGGCTCTACAATATTTGCAGAGCCTTTTATTTTGAAACAGAAAGCATTATAAATGCTTCAATCTATTACTTTATACTAGTCAGTCATTAACTTTCTATAACGAACGCGTTTTGGTTCTTCATTTCCCAAACGTTTCATTTTGTTTTCTTCATATTCTGAATATGAACCTCGAAGTAGAATACATTGGAGTCTCCTTCAAAAGCAAGGATATGTGTACAGATACGGTCGAGGAACCAACGGTCGTGCGAGATAACTACTGCACAGCCGGCGAAATCTTCCAAACCTTCTTCCAAAGCACGCAGAGTGTTTACGTCGATATCATTGGTAGGCTCATCGAGCAACAGTACATTACCTTCTTCTTTCAAAGCCATCGCCAAGTGTAAACGGTTTCTTTCACCACCGGACAATACACCGCAGAGTTTTTCCTGATCGCCTCCGGAGAAATTGAAACGGGAAAGGTATGCACGCGCATTCACGTCACGTCCACCCATGCGGATCAACTCATTACCACCGGAAATTACCTGATATACGCTCTTATTCGGATCAATATCTCTGTGTTGCTGGTCTACATACGCCACCTTTACAGTCTCTCCTACTTCAAATTCTCCTTTATCCACTGTTTCCAATCCCATAATCAGGCGGAACAATGTCGTCTTTCCCGCACCATTAGGACCAATCACACCGACAATACCATTAGGAGGAAGCATAAAGTTCAAATCGTCAAACAACAATTTATCACCGTATGCTTTAGCCACATGTTTGGCTTCAATGACCTTATTACCCAGACGGGGACCATTCGGAATAAAGATTTCAAGTTTCTCTTCTTTCTCCTTCACGTCCTCATTCAGCAATTTGTCATAAGAGTTAAGACGTGCCTTACCTTTCGCCTGACGGGCTTTCGGAGCCATGCGTACCCATTCCAACTCACGTTCCAGTGTTTTACGACGTTTGCTGGCGGTCTTTTCTTCCATTTCCATACGTTTGGTCTTTTGTTCCAACCAGGAAGAGTAGTTACCTTTCCAGGGGATACCTTCACCACGATCCAGTTCAAGAATCCATCCGGCAACGTGATCAAGGAAGTAACGGTCGTGCGTCACAGCAATAACCGTACCTTCATATTGTTGGAGATGTTGTTCCAACCAGTCGATAGACTCTGCATCCAAGTGGTTGGTAGGTTCGTCCAGCAAAAGCACATCCGGTTTCTGTAATAGCAAACGACAAAGAGCTACCCGGCGACGTTCACCTCCGGAGAGATTTTCTACCGGCTGATCTTCAGGCGGACAACGGAGAGCATCCATCGCACGCTCCAACTTGCTATCCAAATTCCATGCATCAGTTGCATCAATGATATCTTGCAATTCACCTTGACGAGCAAAAAGAGCATCCATCTTATCCTGATCCTCATAATACTCCGGCAAACCGAATTTCTGATTGATTTCTTCGTATTCTGTCAGTGCGTCAACAATGGGTTGCACACCTTCCATCACTACTTCTTTTACTGTCTTTGTGTTGTCTAAATAAGGTTCCTGTGCCAAATACCCCACGGAATATCCCGGAGAAAACACGACTTCTCCCTGAAAGGATTTCTCCAAACCGGCGATGATCTTCAATAACGTTGATTTACCAGAACCGTTCAAACCGATAATACCGATTTTCGCTCCATAGAAAAACGACAGGTAGATGTCTTTCAGCACATTCTTATTAGGAGTGAAAGCTTTGCTCACTCCTACCATTGAGAAGATAATTTTTTTATCGTCAGCAGCCATAATGTATGATTATATATTGTTGATAATGGCACAAAGATAAGAAAAATGTTTGAATTCTTTTGGAGTTATAAAAAAATGTTCTACCTTTGCACCCGCATTCGAAAGAAAGCACTGTAGGATTGATTCGCTAGCTCAGCAGGTAGAGCACAACACTTTTAATGTTGGGGTCCTGGGTTCGAGCCCAGCGGATCACGAAACATAAAATTAATCCCTTGATAATCAGTCGTTATCAAGGGATTTTTCTTTTAATATTCTTCACATATACTTATTCAACAAGCATAGAGCGACACGGTAATTCGATTATAAAAGTAGTACCTATCCCCAGTTGGGAATCGACTAATATCCGCCCGTTCATCTTCTCGACGATCAGTTTGCAGATAGGTAAGCCCAGACCGGCCCCTTGAGCAAAGGAATCCAACTTTTCAAACCTTTCGAATATCTTTTCAAGCATATTCTGTGGGATGCCCCGACCGGTATCTTTAACACCGATTCTGACAGATTGGTGATCTACCTCATAGAAGACTTCCACGTGTCCGGTGGTAGTGTTCTTTAAGGCATTCGAAAGGAAATTACTCAAGATCTGTTTGATACGCAATTTGTCCAGTTCTACCAGAGAATCATGTGCCGGATAGTTAGTCAGAAGTTCAACGCCGGATGGTACTTGATGAGCATACTCCGCTACACTCTCGTCAAGAAGCTCGGTAAGGTTAACCCAGTCCGGACGCAATTCCAGATAACCGGATTCTATTTTAGAAAGATCAATTACATCATTAATCAGATTTAATAATAGTTTGTTGTTATGTCCAATCAGAGAATTATATAGTTCCTTTTCCGCTGCATTTTCCGTACTAGTCAACAGGCTTGAAAAGCCGACAATAGCATTTAAAGGAGTACGGATTTCGTGACTCATATTAGCCAGGAAAGCAGACTTTAACCGATCGGACGCTTCAGCTTTATCACGTGCCTTGACAAGCATTTCTTCTGTCCTTTTCAGTTCTGTGATATCATAATTGATGCTGATAATCTCGATAATCCGGTCTTGCGGGGCATATTTCTTTACTAACAGATTGACATGCGTCCATGTGTATGTGCCATCCTCCCTAAGAACACGCATCTCTTTGCTAAGTTTGGTAGTAAGTCCCTTTCGTGCGTCGTCCAAAAACCGAATCAACAAGGCACGGTCATCGGGATGGAAATGCCGGTATGTGCCAAAGATGTCGGACAACGGAGTTTCATCCGCTTCACCCACATTTCTGTACCAGCTTTTTTGGGCATAGCCGTGTCCACTCAAAATATTGAAGTGGGCATAACCGACCTTGGCATAATCACCGACCAGTTCAAAAAACTCCTCAAACTCCTGAATCTTATTATAGGCTACCGTTGTTTCTGTCTTATCCGCATTAATCAATAGATAGTTTATTGGCTGATGCTCACTATTATATAATGTAGTCACTTTAGTCATCAGATCAATCGTACCCTGTTTTTGGGTATTCTGATAATACGATCCAACCTTCGAGAAGTCATAACGGAAAGTAAAGTCGGCATCTTCATTTTTCTTCAGCCGTTCTTTCATTTCTTTCGGAAAAATAGGATTATCAAAAATATTGATACCCAATACGTCTTCTTTCTTCTCTATATGAAACATTTCTAATTCCTTATCGTTCAAATCCACTAATACCCCATCCATATCGTATAATTCGATACCAATAGGCAAACACTTGAAAATGTTAGATAAGAGACGCTCACTGTATTGCAAAGCTTGGTAAGCAGATGCCATATCAGGACCATCTTGCACTTCGGATATACCATAAATGATTTCGTTTCCGTCTTCATCCGTTTCTTGAAAGCATACCTTGCTACGTACCCAAACAGATCCTTTCACCGTATCAAGCAAATACACCACCTCCGGCCGTTGATACACACCATAAGAATGAACAGTTGTAGAAAGTTGTTCCTCTTTCTGAATACGTTTATTGAAATCTTCAAAACTAATAACTCCGGTCTGATCCAGACCTAATAACTCTACTATAAAGTCAGAACATTCATAATTCGCAGTTGATAAATTGGCTTTCCACCATCCCATATTAGCGTTAGCCATCAACTGCGAGAAAAAGGTAAAATCTTGTAGTCTATTCATAACGCTATTTATCATTTTATTATTTTTCGGGCGCAAAAATACAGATTGGTAACAAATCTAACTTTCAGAAAGACACTTTTTTTAGCATATTATAAGAAGATTATTTGTGATTAAACTAAAAAATTTCCGGTTAAAACTTTCTCTAAAAGAGATTATTTCAACCGGAAATTTTACAATCGTCAAGTTCCTTATTTTACTTTTTCAAGGACTGATAAACAGCTTTTGCCATCACTTTAGCCCCTTCTTCATTCGGATGGATCTTATCCGGAAACAACTGGGGCATTCCGTCCATTGCTGCGTGAAGATCGATGACAGACAAGTTATTTTTCTTGGCAACCTTCTTTATCATCGGAATGATTTGTTTAGAGATGATATCATCGTTGATATTATCACCGGTCTGATAGGCTTTAGAAGGATAACAAAGATAAATCTTCGGTTGAGCTGGCAACGCTTTGAAAGCATCGACCATTGTTTGCAGATCTTTCGTGAAGTCGGCCTTATATTTCCAGTTGAATGATTTACTGTCATTCGTACCCAACTTGATAACAACGATATTAGGATTGAAAGCCAGCGCATCCTGATAAGCTTTTTCATTCATATAAGGATGATCGCCCTTGTTCAGCAGAGTGCGTGCACTGACTCCGAAATTCTTTACCCAATAAGCCTCTCCCAACATACGGCTCAACACGGCCGGATAACTGTCACGATCACGATTCTTGATACGTGCTCCATACGTAATACTATTTCCAATGCAAGCTACACGGATAGCATCTTTATGAGGAACTTTGAAACTACGGAGCCAAGACGTCAGTTCGTCCAACATTTCATTCTTATAGAGGAAACCCTCGCGAATTCCCCATCCATGTCCACCGGAAGGATAAATATGAAGCACTGAAGGAACATTGTTCTTGTTCAGCGCCAAATAATAATTAACTCCGTTAGCAGGCGGAACAACTTTATCATCATCACTATATACGATAAAAGCACGCGGTGTATCTTTCGTCACTTGCTTTTCATTAGAATATTCAAGTTCCAATTCAGCAGAAGCATCTTTTCCCAAAAGGTTGTCGTGAGAGCCTCTATGGGTATAAGATTTATCCATCGTAATCACAGGATAGAAAAGAATCTGAAAGTTCGGACGAAGTTCGGGCTTGGCATGAGTGGCAATGGTAGAAGCCAGATGTCCACCGGCAGAAGAGCCCATGATACCAATGTCATTCGGGTTCAAATTCCAGACATCAGCACTGTCACGCACCAATTTCATTGCTGCTTCAGCATCCGAAATGGGTAATGTACGATCACCGTTCGGCATCCGGTATTTTAGCACAATCAATGCAATACCTTGTTTATTGAAATAGGGCGCCCAATCACAGCCTTCGTGTTCGAATGCCAAATGTGAATATCCACCTCCCGGACACGCAACCACAGCACGTCCTGTAGCCAGTTCCGGCGCAGGAAAAAATACGCGAAGTGAAGGTTGTTCAATATCAAAAGGTTTCGGAGCATTTTGCGCTACCACTCGTGAACCAGCAAAAAAGAGAAGCAGCAAGATAAAAATAGTAGAGAATTTCTGTTTCATAGTATCTATGTACTTTGATTAATGAATAATTAGATGCGCGAAGATAGTAATTTTGCGTATCTTTGCACCCCATTTTGATTAGAAAAATTATATGCAAGGAATAAAGAATCTGACACAAGGCCCTATCAATCGTCAACTGTTTAATCTGGCAATGCCGATCATGGCAACGTCGTTTATCCAAATGGCATATAGCCTCACAGATATGGCGTGGGTAGGACGACTGGGAAGTGAAGCCGTAGCCGCCATCGGTTCTGTCGGAATCCTGACCTGGATGTCCGGTTCTATCTCCTTATTAAATAAGGTGGGATCTGAAGTGAGTGTCGGACAATCCATCGGTACGCAAAGCCAGGAAGATGCCCGCAGTTTCGCATCTCATAACATCACGATTGCTTTGATTATTTCCATCTGTTGGGGCACACTCCTTTTTATATTTGCAGAACCTATCATACGCATCTATGAACTCGAGGATCATATTACGGCCAATGCCATCCAATACCTGCGGATTGTCTCTACCGGATTACCTTTTGTCTTCCTCTCCGCCGCCTTCACCGGAATTTATAATGCGGCAGGGCGCAGTAAAGTCCCGTTCTTTATCAGCGGCACAGGATTGATACTGAACATCATTCTGGACCCGCTCTTCATTTTCGGTTTCGGGCTGGGAACCAATGGTGCGGCATACGCTACCTGGATTGCGGAAGCAAGTGTTTTCCTGATTTTCGTTTATCAATTGCGTTGCCGGGATGCTCTGCTTGGCGGTTTCCCTTTCTTCACGCGGCTAAAGAAAAAATATACACGGAGAATCTTTAAACTGGGATTACCCGTAGCTACTTTGAATACGTTATTTGCTTTCGTCAATATGTTCCTTTGCCGCACCGCCTCGGAACAGGGAGGACACATCGGACTAATGACTTTCACCACCGGAGGGCAAATTGAAGCAATCACCTGGAATACCTCACAGGGATTCTCCACCGCACTAAGTGCCTTCATCGCCCAAAACTACGCCGCCGGACGAGTGGAACGGGTACTTAGAGCCTGGTATACGACTCTATGGATGACGGGAATCTTCGGAACATTCTGTACATTGCTATTCGTGTTCTTCGGGAATGAAGTTTTTGCCATATTCGTCCCCGAACAGGCGGCCTACGAAGCCGGAGGTGTATTCCTCCGTATCGACGGATATTCGCAGCTTTTTATGATGCTCGAAATCACCATGCAGGGAGTATTCTACGGCATCGGACGCACCATCCCTCCTGCCATTATCAGCATCAGTTGCAACTATATGCGTATTCCGCTTGCCATCCTGTTTGTACGGATGGGTATGGGAGTGGAAGGAATCTGGTGGGCAGTCTGCATCACCACGGTTGCCAAAGGGTTAATTCTTTTGAGTTGGTTCATTATTATTAAAAAGAAGTGTTTGAGTATTCCTTCAACGATAAAAGGATAATTATCATTTCCCTTTATTAACAAACAAAGGGGCTCTTCCGAGTTATTTTAACTTAAAAAGTACACGCTTGCCAAATAATATGTATCTTTGCATTGTTATTAATAATGCGAAGTGATTCGTATAAAAACATTTTTTATAAACCAATTAAAAAACATCAACATTATGAACAAGATGAAATTTATGGTTCTCTTCATGAGTATTGCCATGATATTTGGTAGCTGTGGAAGTATGAACAACACTGGTAAAGGTGCTGCTATCGGTGGTGGTTCGGGCGCTGCACTAGGTGCGATCCTGGGAGGTGTTATCGGTAAAGGTAAAGGTGCTGCTATCGGTGCTGCTATTGGTACGGCAGTAGGTGCAGGTACAGGTGCTCTTATCGGTAAAAAGATGGACAAAGCAGCAGCAGAAGCAAAACAAATTGAAGGCGCACAAGTAGAACAGATAACAGACAACAACGGATTGCAAGCCGTGAAAGTAACATTCGACTCGGGTATTCTTTTCACTACCGGTAATGCAAATCTAAGTGCTGCTGCTAAATCTGCTTTAAGCAAGTTTGCCAACAATGTGCTCAACCAGAACCGGGATATGGACGTGTCTATCTACGGATATACCGACAACCAGGGCTGGAAGAACAGTACTGCTGCACAAAGCCAGCAAAAGAACCTGAACTTATCACAAGAACGTGCGCAAAGCGTGTCCAGTTACTTGTTGAGTTGCGGTGTTTCCACCAATCAAATCAAGAGTGTACAAGGAATGGGTGAAAGCGATCCCGTTGCAAGCAATGACACTGCTGCCGGTCGCGAACAAAACCGTCGTGTAGAAGTATACATGTACGCAAGTGAACAAATGATTAGAGATGCACAAGCAGCTACTCATTAAAAAATTACTGCGCTATACGCGCAACCTGCTGATTTTCTTCTTTGCATCAACACTACTGGCCGTGATTATTTATCGTTTCATGCCGGTTTATGTAACTCCGTTGATGGTTATCCGAAGCGTTCAGCAAGTTTTTTCAGGAGATAAACCCACGTGGAAGCACACGTGGGTTTCTTTTGATAAGATATCTCCCAACCTGCCGATGGCGGTCATAGCCTCCGAAGACAACCGTTTTGCCGAACACAACGGGTTCGACCTCGTAGAAATCAAGAAAGCGATGAAAGAAAACGAAACACGCAAACGGAAACGGGGAGCAAGCACCATCAGTCAGCAGACAGCCAAGAATGTATTCTTATGGCCGCAATCGTCGTGGGTACGCAAAGGGCTCGAAGTCTACTTTACGTTTCTCATCGAACTCTTCTGGTCGAAAGAGCGAATCATGGAAGTCTATCTCAACTCTATAGAAATGGGAAATGGCATCTACGGCGCACAAGCAACCGCAAAAAATAAGTTCGGAACAACAGCCGACAAGCTGACCCGGGGACAATGTGCACTCATCGCCGCCACCCTCCCCAACCCAATACGATTTAACTCGGCGAAACCTTCGTCATACATACTAAAACGACAAAGTCAGATATTACGGCTGATGAATCTGGTTCCTAAATTCCCACCGGAAGAGAAGGCCGTTGAAAAGAAAAAAAGCAAAAAAAAGAAAAGCAAATAACAAGAAAGAATTTATAACCTAGTTTAATTTACGATTAGACGAATAGGTGATTTACGATTAGACAATTTACGATGTACGATTGAAATAACTTTTGGAATTATAAGTACTTATCTTTGCATAAGTATCTCCTCATTCACAATTCAAATTTCAATCGTACATCGTAAATCGTTTAATCGTAAATAAAATTAGGTTATAAAAAAGGAAGGAGCAATGAGAATCTATCTCTTTGCTCCTTCTGCTAATAAGCTTGTTTGTATGCGCTATCCTCATTTATACAAAATCTTTCAATTCCTGTTGTAAACGTTGACGTGTGAAGAATATGCGGCTCTTCACTGTGCCTAATGGTAATCCTAATTTCTCTGCGATTTCGCGGTATTTAAAACCAGATACGTGCATAGAGAAAGGAATCTTATACTCCCGGGGGAGTGCGTTGACGATACGGTGCATTTCTTTCAGGTCGTAAGCACCTTCTGTACTCTCAAATCCTGAATCTTGTGGCAGATTTAAGTGATAATAATTATCGGTTGTGTCAACAAAAGTTTGATCGCGTACTACTTTACGGTAGTTATTTATAAAGATGTTACGCATGATAGTGTACATCCATCCTTTGAAATTTGTGTCCGGAACATATTTTTCTTCATTATCTAATGCTTTTAAAGATGTTTCCTGCAATAAGTCATTTGCTTCTTCACGGTTGGCCGTCAATTTATAAGCAAAACGAAGCAACTCTTCCTGTACTCCAATTAAATCTTTTCTGAAACTTAAACTTTTCATACTTTAATGGTTTTATGGTTAATATTTCGTTTTTCTCGATGTTTGCAAGTTTAAAGGTATTTTGCTTATCAAGCAGGGTAGGATCCGTTATTTTTTAGGGTGAAATTCTATCAAATGACAGATTTTAGGTGCTTTCTGATAGTTTTTAGGTGGTATTTGCGAAATTTACCCCCTACTACTTGGTTAAAAGAACCAAATAGATTACTTTTGATTTTATATTATTAAATAAAACAAAAAGCTATGACCATACTTATTATTGTAGGGATTATTGTATTGCTGGGCATCATTTTTGCTTCCATGTACAACTCATTAGTGAAATTGAGAAACAATCGTGAAAACGCGTTTGCCGACATCGATGTTCAGTTGAAACAACGCCATGATCTCATTCCCCAACTGGTAGACACCGTGAAAGGATATGCCGCACACGAAAAGGACACACTCGACCAGGTGATTCAGGCACGTAACGGTGCAATCAGCGCAAAAACAATCGACGATAAGATAGCTGCCGAAAACCAGTTAAGCTCTGCTCTTGCAGGATTGAGAATCACTCTCGAGGCTTATCCCGATTTGAAAGCCAATCAGAATTTCCTGCAATTACAGGAAGAAATTGCTGATGTAGAGAATAAACTGGCTGCTGTCCGCCGTTACTTCAACTCGGCAACTAAAGAATATAATAACGCCGTGCAGACATTCCCGTCAAATATAGTAGCAGGAATGACCGGATTCCAAAGAGAAATCATGTTCGACTTGGGGAAAAACGAACGTGCGAATCTGGATCAGGCACCTAAAATTAGTTTCTAAACTCTTTATTCACACCGTCCACTCAATTACAAAAGTTGAACACGCATGCAATACGTCGGAATCCAAACACAGCAGAGCCGGAATAATCTGCGCTCTGCGTTTCTACTATTCCTTTTTCCCTGTCTCGTGGCAGCACTCCTCTATTTATCCTGCTACCTGTTGGTTCTTTTTGGACAAGGAAAGAGTATGGAAATAGAAATAATGCCAATGGTTAATTATTTCTTTCTCTCTTCGTTACCATACACCACGGGAGTCGTAATCATCTGGTTTCTGATTGCCTACTGGGCCAACACAAGCATTATCAATTCTGCCACCGGTTCCAAACCGTTGGATCGTCAGAAGAATAAGCGCGTTTACAACCTGGTGGAAAATCTATGTATGTCACAAGGCATGAAGATGCCGAAAATAAATATCATCTATGACAGTTCTCTGAATGCATTTGCAAGCGGCATCAACGAACGTACATACACTGTTACTCTCTCGGAAGGTATCATCAAGAAACTGAATGATGAGGAACTGGAAGCAGTGATCGCGCACGAGCTAAGTCATATCCGCAACCGTGACGTGCGTCTGCTGATTATTTCCATCGTCTTTGTCGGTATCTTCTCCATGCTGACACAAATCACATTATATGCCATCACGCACATGCGTATGCGTAATAATAAAGGTAGCGGTGCCATTTTTCTTTTCATCCTTGTCGCTTTAGTGATAGCCGCCATCGGTTATCTTTTCTCAAGCCTGATGCGTTTTGCTATTTCACGCAAACGCGAATACATGGCAGACGCGGGTTCGGCAGAAATGACGAAGAATCCGTTGGCATTGGCCAACGCTCTCCGCAAAATATCGGCAGATCCTGCCATCGAGGCAGTAGAAAGAAAAGACGTGGCGCAATTATTTATACAGAATCCTAAAAAGAAATCGAAAAGTATATTCAGCGGAATCAACGGATTGTTTGCCACTCATCCTCCCATTGAAAAACGAATTGAAATACTGGAACAGTTCTAAAAGCCTATTCTAATTTTCTTCCCAAGCGTTTTTATTCAAAAGTTGATTATGACCTTAATTGGTCTAAACTTATAAATAACAGGGATTTCTGTTTAATTTTCATTAAAGGAAACAGAACTATCCCTGTCTTTTTCTTATATTTGGTTGTTATACATATATACATCAACCTAAATACAACTGATATGAGAACGAAGAAACAAATCTTTATGCTGTTACTAGCCTTGCTAGTGGGCATCCCTACCCTTTCGGCTCAAAGTAAAAAGGAAAAGAAGGAACAGAAGAAAGAAGCCGTAAAGAAGCTGATTGGATCTGAAAACTACAAGATAGATGTCAACACCGCCATGCCAATGCGCGGACGCTCCATCCCTTTGACGTCTTCCTACTCACTGGAAATCAGAAACGATTCGGTTATTTCTTATCTGCCTTATTACGGACGGGCTTACAGCATCCCCTATGGCGGAGGCGACGGGCTCAATTTTAAAGCTGTGCTCAAAGAATACAGTATGGAAATGGATAAGAAAGGAAATGCGGTCATCAAGTTTATCGCACGCAACCCCGAAGACAGGTATGAATACAGAGTCAAAGTATTCCCCAATGGTTCGGCAAGCATTGATGTCAATATGCAAAACCGTCAGTCCATTAGTTTTCAGGGGGAGCTGTATATAAAGGAAGAGAAGTAAGTAAGAAATAAAAAACAAGTAAGAAAAACGGGCTAAATAATTTTGTATTATTAGACGTGGATTGCACGGATTACACGGTTGTTAGAATGATGATTACCATACAGCAACCGTGTAATCCGTACCTAATTTTATAATATAAACTATTAAGATAATATACTTATTAGCTATCCGATAAAAACAAGATGAACACATTCACTCGGGCAGTATCGTTTTTTTATTCTTCCGGCTCTTCACCACCTTTTAATATAGGCAGGCAAATGTGATATTTTACAGCTAAGATGCGAGTCAGAAATACGGCTGATCCGCCAACCAACTGGCAGACGTAGGACTCCATACCTGCGAGATCGCAAATCCAATATGCAATACCGCCTACGACACAAGCCATTGCGTAAATCTCCTTTCGGAAGATAAGAGGTATTTCATTGATAAATACGTCACGAATCACCCCACCGGCCGCTCCCGTAATGCTACCCATGATAATCGCCACCCAAAAAGGATAACCCAAAGCAATGCTCTTGCCTACACCTACCACGGTAAACAGTGCCAGACCGATGGTATCGAAAATGAAGAAAGTATTATTGAGCCGGATGAGCCAGCGTCCGAAACAGATGACCCATAACAAAGCCAGTCCTGTACAAATCAGATAGATAGGGTCGGTCATCCATCCCGGTGTCACGTCGAGCAATACATCACGGATGGTACCGCCGCCGATAGCCGTAGCAAGTCCTACCACATAAGCGCCGAACCAGTCGAAACGTTTCGCCGAAGCTAGCCGGATACCACTAATAGCAAAGGCAAATGTGCCTATAAAATCAAGAATTTGAACGAATGTGGGCATATATTTGTTATTTTGTATGCAAAGTAACGAATAAATTCCGTAAGAAAATGTACTTTTGCTTCACGAATTAAACCGAATAAGATAGAAACAATATGAAAATAACAATTGTTGCGGGGGCACGCCCCAATTTTATGAAGATAGCTCCCATTACACGCGCTATTGAAGCCGCACGGGCGCTGGGTAAAAGTATCTCTTACCGACTGGTTTATACAGGGAGGAAAGATGATACAAGTCTGGATGCTTCTCTCTTTTCGGATCTCGATATGAAAGCTCCCGATGTGTATCTGGGAGTGGAAAGCAGTAATCCAACGAGTTTGACAGCCGGAATCATGGTAGCCTTTGAACAAGAACTGACGGAGAATCCGGCACACGTAGTCCTTGTGGTAGACGACTTGACCGCAACCATGAGTTGTGCCATCGTTGCCAAGAAACAAGGCATCAAGGTAGCACATCTCGTAGCCGGAACCCGTTCTTTCGATATGAAAATGCCGAAAGAAGTCAACCGCATGATTACAGACGGACTATCCGATTATCTGTTCACAGCCGGCATGGTTGCCAACCGCAACCTGAACCAGACGGGAACGGAAAGCGAAAACGTATATTATGTAGGCAACATTCTGATTGATGCCATCCGCTACAACCGGAACCGCTTGCTCAAACCGATATGGTTCTCCGTCTTGGGACTGCAAGAAGGAAATTATCTCCTATTTACTCTCAACCGTCGTGTATTACTCGGCAACAAGGAGAATCTGCGCCAGTTGATGAAAACAATCATCGACAAGTCTGCCGGTATGCCTATCGTTGCACCGCTGCACACCTACGTGCGCAATGCCATCAAAGAGTTGGACATCGAAGCTCCGAATCTCCATATCATGCCGCCGCAGAACTACCTGTTCTTCGGTTATCTGATAAACAAGGCGAAAGGAATCATAACAGATTCGGGAAACGTAGCGGAAGAAGCGACCTTCCTGGGTATTCCTTGTATCACACTCAACACGTATGCCGAACATCCGGAAACGTGGCGCATGGGAACCAACGAACTTGTCGGAGAAGATCCTGCCCTGCTTGCCAAAACCATGGATACACTGATGCACGGTGAATGGAAACGTGGCGAACTTCCCGAACGTTGGGACGGACGTACCGCAGAGCGTATTGTACAGATACTTACGAGCAAATAACATTTACCCGGCATGTTCCATTCCGTTTCCCGGCATGGGACTGTTAGTTTCATGCCTTGAAACTAATAGTTTCACACCGAGAAACAAAGTGTTTCACACCGAGAAACCAACAGTTTCATGCCGGGAAACAAAAAGTTTCAAGGGTCGAAACAAAAAGTGTCCTACAACGGGAGCAAAGGTTTCAAATACCGAAACCGGGAGAACGAAATGCGGAAACGCCCTTATCTAAAGGATTAACAGCGGGATGTTCCTTGAATTATCGGACGATATATGCTTGTAAACAACAAAAAACGATGGGTAAAAAAAGTTATATATTCTGTTATCCTTAGAGTTATTTGTTAACTTTGCAGCCCTACTACAAACGTTATGATACAACGATATAACAAAATACTTATACTGTTCTTACTCGTATTGGTAGCTTCCAATGCTTTTGCGCAGCAAATTAAAGGGGTAGTCACTGATTCGGTTACCCACGAGCCATTGATGTATATCTCTGTTTACTACCAGGAAAAGAGAGATATGGGTACCATCACCAATATTGACGGAGAATACAGTCTTGAAGCCCGCAGAAACGGAGGAACACTGGTATTCTCCGCTGTAGGTTATATCAGTAAAACGGTTCGGGTTGGTTCCAACAATCAGACAGTGAACGTTAAGTTAGCTCCGGATAATGTGCTCCTGAACGAGGTTGTCGTGAAACCTCAAAAGGAGAAATATTCCCGCAAAAACAATCCGGCAGTGGAATTCATGAAGAAGGTAATCGAACACAAAAAGGCACAAGTCCTCGAAGTGAACGATACTATCAGTACGACAAGTACGAGAAGATGAAAATGTCTATCAACGACCTCACACCGGAAAAGCTTGAAAAAGGTATCTACAAAAAATATTCATTCTTAAGAGACCAAGTGGAAGTGTCGGAAACAACCAATAAGTTGATTCTCCCTATTTCCGTACAGGAAACGTCCTCGCAAACCATCTACCGCAAAAATCCCGAAAACAAGAAAACGATTATCAAAGGAAAGAACTCTAATGGTATAGAAGAATTTTTCTCTACGGGAGATATGCTCGGTACCGTATTGAAAGACGTATTTGCCGACATCAATATCTACGATGATGATATCCGGTTGCTTCAGCAGCGTTTCGTCAGTCCGATCGGTAACAATGCCATCTCATTTTATAAATATTATCTGATGGATACATTGATGGTAAACAAACGCGAATGTGTCCACCTTACTTTTGTTCCGCAAAACTCGCAGGACTTCGGATTCACCGGCCATCTGTATGTATTGAATGATTCTACATACGCCGTTCAGAAATGTACAATGAACCTGCCTAAAAAGACCGGAGTCAACTTTGTCAACCGCATGGACATCACGCAACAGTATGAGCAACTGCCCAACGGCAACTGGGTATTGGCGGATGATGACATGACCGTAGACCTTTCCTGGAATTCCAACAAAACAGCAGGTGGATTGCAGGTGGAACGAACCACGAAATATAGTAATTATAAATTCGATCCTATTGAACAACGACTGTTCCGGTTGAAAGGCAGCGTGATAAAAGAAGCGGATATGCTCTCGAAAAGCGATGAGTACTGGGCGAGTGTCCGTCAAGTACCATTGACAAAGAAAGAAAGTTCGATGGATGTATTCGTCAACCGTCTTGAACAGATTCCGGGATTCAAATACATCATCTTCGGAGCGAAAGCACTGATTGAGAACTTTGTAGAGACAGGAAGCAAAGAGCATCCGAGCAAAGTGGACATCGGCCCTATCAACACCATGATTTCGAGCAATTACATTGATGGTACCCGTTTCCGGTTGAGCGGTATGACTACGGCTCATTTCGACAAGCACTGGTTCTTGAGCGGATACGGAGCGTACGGTCTGAAAGACGAACGCTGGAAATATAGCGGAACGGTGACTTATTCGTTCAACAAACGCGATTATGTGGTTTGGGAGTTCCCGAAACATTATCTTTCGGCAACGTACAGTTATGATGTAATGTCTCCGATGGACAAATTCCTGTTTACGGATAAAGATAATATCTTCCTGTCGGTCAAAACAACGACAGTAGACCAAATGTCGTATATGCGCGACGCCACCATTAATTATGAACTCGAAACGCTGACCGGATTCGGAGTGAAAGCCATGCTGCGCCACCGTAACGACGAGCCTACCGGCAAACTGGAATATCTGCGTAATGATGCCGCACAAACCCGTGTGCACGATGTCACGACTTCCGAAGCAAGTCTGACGCTGCGCTATGCGCCGGGCGAATCATTTGTCAACTCCAAGCAACGCCGCGTGCCCGTGTCGCTGGACGCTCCTATCTTTACGCTCACTCATGCTATGGGTTTCAAAGGAGTATTGGGCGGGGATTATAACTTTAACCGCACGGAAGCAAGTGTGTGGAAACGTTTCTGGCTCCCAGCTTCTTGGGGAAAGATTGATTGCAGCGTGAAAGCAGGTGCAGAATGGAGCACAGTTCCTTTCCCGTTGTTAATCCTGCCGGAAGCCAACTTGTCCTACATCACCCAGCGCGAAACGTTCAACTTGATTAATAACATGGAATTCCTGAACGACCGTTACGCTTCCATGTCATTATCATACGACATGAATGGAAAACTCTTCAACCGTATTCCTCTTATCAAGAACCTGAAATGGAGGGAAATGTTCCGTGTACGTGCTTTGTGGGGAACATTGACGGACAAGAACAATCCGTTCAAGAGCAACAATCCTGATTTGTTCCGTTTCCCGACACGCGACGGTAAGTTCACCAGTTTCGTGATGGACCCGAAAGTGCCGTATGTCGAAGCAAGTGTAGGTATCTACAACATTTTCAAGTTGCTGCACGTTGAGTATGTACATCGTTTCACTTATCGTGATAATCCGGGTATCAACAAAAACGGTATCCGCTTCATGGTATTAATGGTATTCTAAAAAATTATGCAACCACTAGCAGAACGGTTACGGCCAAAGACTTTGGATGATTATATCGGTCAGAAACATTTAGTTGGACCGGGGGCTATCTTGCGGAAAATGATTGACGCAGGACGCATCTCTTCGTTTATTCTCTGGGGACCTCCCGGAGTGGGTAAAACAACCCTTGCGCAAATCATTGCCAACAAACTGGAAACACCTTTCTATACGTTAAGTGCCGTGACTTCCGGTGTGAAGGATGTGCGCGAAGTGATAGAACGTGCCAAGAGCAACCGCTTCTTTTCACAGTCCAGCCCAATTCTGTTTATTGATGAAATCCATCGGTTCAGCAAGTCGCAGCAGGATTCTCTGTTGGGAGCGGTAGAAAACGGAACAGTCACGCTGATTGGCGCAACAACGGAGAATCCGTCGTTTGAGGTCATCCGCCCTCTCCTGTCCCGCTGCCAGCTTTATGTGCTCAAATCTTTGGAGAAAGAAGATTTATTGGAGCTTCTGCAACGTGCCATCACCACGGATGCCGTATTGAAAGAACGCAAAATTGAATTGAAAGAAACAACGGCCATATTGCGTTTCTCCGGTGGAGACGCCCGCAAGCTGCTTAATATATTGGAACTCGTTGTGCAATCGGAAACGGAAGAGACTGTTGTCATCACCGATGAAATGGTGACCGAACGGTTGCAACAAAATCCGCTGGCATACGACAAGGATGGAGAGATGCATTATGACATTATCTCCGCTTTCATCAAGTCTATTCGTGGCAGTGATCCCGATGGAGCGATCTACTGGCTGGCCCGTATGGTGGAAGGAGGCGAAGATCCTGCTTTCATTGCCCGCCGACTGGTGATTTCGGCTGCCGAGGACATTGGTTTGGCAAACCCGAACGCACTGCTTCTCGCTAACGCCTGCTTTGAAACATTGATGAAAATCGGCTGGCCCGAAGGACGGATTCCTTTAGCTGAAACAACGATTTATCTGGCTACCAGTCCGAAGAGTAATTCGGCATACAGCGCAATCAATGACGCACTGGAGTTAGTCCGTTCAACCGGCAATCTGCCTGTCCCCTTGCATCTGCGCAATGCTCCGACCAAACTGATGAAGCAACTGGGCTACGGACAGGAATATAAATATGCACACAGCTATGAAGGTAACTTTGTCAAACAGCAATTCCTCCCGGACGAACTGAAAGACAAACGGATATGGCAACCGCAAAACAATCCGGCAGAGCAGAAACATGCCGAACGGATGATACAGTTGTGGGGAGACAAATTCAAGAAATGATATTTTCAGGCATAGATTACACGGATTACGCAGATGCTTCATGCAAAGCATATTTTAAGAAAACGTGAAATCCGTGTAATTCGCGCTATAATATCAATATGTTGTTAAGAAAACACGTATAACTTATTATTAATATTGAAATTGAAATGAAGATTGTAGTTTTAGACGGCTTTGCCGCCAATCCCGGAGATTTATCCTGGGAAGGTATGAAAGTTCTTGGAGAATGTACAATTTATGATCGTACAGCTCCGGAAGAGGTATTAGAACGTGCAGCCGGTGCAGAAGCAATTCTGACTAACAAGGTAATCATCAATGCAGACCACATGGCTGCACTGCCCGAACTGAAATATATCGGTGTATTGGCTACCGGATACAACGTGGTAGACACAGCTGCTGCCAAAGAACGGGGAATCGTCGTTACTAATATTCCTTCATACAGCACCGCTTCCGTTGCTCAAATGGTATTTTCGCATATCCTGAACATCACTCAACAAGTGCAACACCACTCCGAAGAAGTGCACAAAGGCCGTTGGACAAACAACAAAGATTTCTGTTTTTGGGACACTCCGTTGATGGAACTTCGGGATAAGAAAATCGGTCTGGTAGGACTGGGAAACACCGGATATACCACAGCGCGTGTTGCTATCGGATTCGGTATGCAAGTGTACGCATTGACTTCTAAATCTCACTTCCAGTTGCCACCGGAAATCAAGAAGATGGATTTGGATCAATTGTTCAGCGAATGCGATATTATCAGTTTGCACTGCCCGCTTACACCGGATACACGCGAAATGGTGAATGCACGCCGTCTTGCCATGATGAAGCCGACAGCCATCTTAATCAATACCGGTCGCGGACCGCTTATCAACGAACAAGATCTTGCAGATGCTTTGAACAGCGGTAAGATTTATGCAGCCGGCGTAGACGTGCTTTCTACCGAACCGCCTTGTGCCGACAATCCATTGCTGACAGCAAAGAACTGCTACATCACTCCGCACATTGCCTGGGCAACCATAGAGGCTCGCGAACGTCTGATGAATATTGCAATCAGCAATCTTCAGGCTTACATTTCTGGCAAACCGGAGAATGTAGTCAATAAATAATTAGCATTAGTGTAATTCATAACGAGGGTGTCATAATGCCCGAAGTGTTTAGGCACACACGTTAAGTATAAAATATATAAAAAGCTCCCCTTATTTTATCTCTCTACCATGACTTAGAGTGATGTTAAATAAGGGGAGTTTATTTGTTCCGACTAGAATCTCTATTTCGAAATTCTATATGGACAATGTATGAGTGTATGGACAAAATTATTAGTACACAGACACAAGACTAATATACAAATAATATATTAGTATGAGTGTCCTCCTTCATCCATTTCTTTCTCGGTAATCTTATGTCGGTCGATACTACGCCAAGCGTAGAAAATATAAGCAATCACAAACGGAACAAGAATGGAAACATAAGCCATTGTCTTCAGTGTAAATTCACTGGAGCAGCTATTGACTAATGTCAATGAGCTTTGCAGGTCGGTATATGACGGATAATAGGCAGTATTGTTGTACCCTGCTACCAGTAGCAAAGATAAAACAGTCAGCACCGTACCGATTCCTGCAAACCAGATACCTTTATCAAAAGTCTTTTTAAGCAATGTCTTTCCGATACCGAAAAGAACCAGTACCACCCCAATCAGGAATAAAACCAACACTACCGGCATTTCGATAAAGTTTGTGAGATACTTGTATGGCTGCATATAAATCTCCTGTGTTTCCGGGTTAACAGCAAAGCCTTCGGACACCAATGTACGAATGACAAACGACAAAAAGAATACAAGGAACAAGACTGTGTTATTGCGTACTGCACGACGACATTTGTCGGTCAGTTCTTTGTCATCAATATTATTAATGAAATAGAGTGCTCCCAATACACGGGCAAGGAAGAAGACAGCCAATCCGAGAATTACATTCCAGATATTCGTCAACGCATCCAATCCGTGCCAGCCATTTCCCCAATGACTGATTACCGGCATAATAGTGTCTGTCATATTGGCCTTATTAATATAGAAATCAGAACCGGTGAAGAAAGTAGCCACCGCCCCGCCAAGTAACACAGGACCCACGACCCCATTAATCACCAAGAAAGTCTGATATGTCTTTTTACCTAACAGATTTCCTGCCTTACTCTGAAACTCATAACTGACAGCCTGCAATACAAAACTGAAAAGTATAATCATCCAAAGCCAATAAGCACCACCGAAACTGGTACTGTAGAACAACGGGAAAGAAGCAAAGAAAGCTCCTCCAAACGTCACCAACGTAGTAAACGTAAACTCCCACTTACGCCCGGTAGAATTCACCATCATCTTACGATGCTCTTCGGTTTTACCCAGACAGAACAATAATGAATTACCTCCCTGCACAAACAATAAGAACACGAGTATGGCTCCCAGCAAGGAAACGACAAGCCACCAATATTGTTGCAAAAATATATACATAAAATTCAAGTATTAAGTAATAAGTATTAAGTATTATGCGTCCGGTCCTTTCTTGATAGCTTTCACCATAATTCCGACACCTGCAATCAGCATCACTGTAAACAGGAGCAGGAAGATAAAGAACGTAGTTTGCACGGAGCTTACATCCAGTTTGGAGATAGCAGCCATCGTAGGCAACATATCGCGGATAGCCCACGGCTGACGACCACATTCGGCAACCACCCATCCGGCTTGTCCGGCGATGTAACCCAAAGGAATTGTCAGCAAAGCAATCCAGTGCATCCAGCGCATCTTACTCAAATCCTTTTTATAGATAAAGAAAAGAACGACTATAAAGAACAGGATGAAATATCCGCCCAAGATTACCATTATACGGAATGCGTAGAAGTTGAGAGGAACATTCGGAACCAGTTGGTTCACATCTTTGATATATCCGTAGCCAAAATAGGGAATATTTTCCTGCAATACATTATATGCAATCTTCGCATCTTCCTCGTGTCCGGCACTCTTTGCAGCACGATAGGCAGCCAATGCGCCGATAGCCGTTTTACCACGTTCTATCTTCTCGGCAGCAGAGAGAGCCTTCGATCCGTCTTTCAACTGATACCCACCTTCGATGATATTCGTAATGCCCGGAACGTAACCGTCCACATTACGCTCGGCAAGGAAAGAAAGCATACTCGGGATTTCAAAACGGAAGAGGAAAGGATCTTTCCCATCGTTGTAAGTCTTCTTTTCAGGGTTCAATACTCCTATTCCGACCAGACTGACATTCGTTCCGCCTTCATACAGACCTTCCACAGCAGCCAGTTTCATCGGTTGTGTTTGGGCAATCTGATAACCGGAACCGTCACCCGTCCAAACAGAAAGCAACGATGCTACCAATCCGAGATTGCACCAATCTTGATGCTGGCCAGTGCAAACTCACGATTTCGTTTCTTCAGCAAGTACCAACAACTGATACCGACTACAAAAATAGCACCCAACACCCAGCCGGACAATACCGTGTGGAAGAACTTATTGACTGCTACAGGCGAGGTAGCCACCGCCCAAAAATCAACCATCTCATTACGGACAGTGTCAGGATTGAATTCCATGCCTACCGGATGCTGCATCCATGCGTTGGCAACGAGAATCCACCAGGCAGAAATCGTAGCCCCCAGTCCTGTCAGCCAGGTGGAAGCCAAGTGGAAACGTTTACTTACTTTTCCCCATCCGAAGAACATAACCGCGATAAACGTAGCTTCCATAAAGAATGCCAGAATACCTTCAATAGCCAACGGAGCACCGAAGATATCCCCTACAAACCACGAATAATTGCTCCAGTTCGTACCGAATTCAAACTCCAGAATCAAACCCGTTGCCACACCGATGGCAAAGTTAATACCGAAAAGTTTCATCCAAAACTGGGCAGTCTTTTTCCAAAATTCGTTGCCTGTTTTATAATACAGCGTCTCCATGATTCCCATCACCACTGCCAGTCCGAGTGTGAGGGGAACAAAAATCCAGTGGTACATGGCTGTCATCGCAAATTGGGCTCTCGACCAATCGATCAGCGAGGTGTCAATACTTTCAATCATAATCCTATGTAGTTTAAGAGTTAAAAATCAGTAGATTTATTGGGGATGGCACGTTCTATCAGTTCATTTCCCACGTATGTACCTTTATCGGCATCCGTTGGGTGGTCGCCGAGGAAATCAGGGAAAAAGAACATTTTGAGGATGAAGAACATGACGAATAATTTCAGCAAAATAATAACCCATAGAGTACGTCCTAAGGTCATACTACGGAAGCCCTCCAAATAGAAATTCCAGATCGTAAGCAGTGTATTCTTCATATGTTTACGTTATAATTTGTAATGAGTACAAATATACATTTTTTATAATTAAAACAAACAAGTAGTCAAAAAAGTTGCAAGATTTGTCGTGTTTTTCTTCAAAAACCTACCTATCGACAGAAAAAAATCATTTAACGGCGAAATAACGTCATCCGTCTATCGTTTTTGCGGCATATATAATATGTACGTACCTTCGCTAACAGTAAATCAATAGAAGTATGAATATGATAAATGTAAGAAGATTGACAGTGATGACATTTCTTGGAGCAAGTATGCTGTCCGGCATATCTGCCCAGGTTTCTCCGCTGCAAGTCGATACGCTGAAAAAAACGAAAATCCCGGATCAATGGGACTTGCAGTCATGCATCAACTATGCAAAGGAGCAGAACATTACAATTCGCAAGAACCGGATCACTGCGGCCAGCACGCAGATTGATGTGAAGACAGCTAAAGCTGCCTTGTTCCCCAGTCTTTCGTTTTCTACCGGCCATCAGGTGGTGAATCGTCCGTACCAAGAGACAAGTAGCCGGGTGAGCGGTAGCGAGATTATCAGTAGCAACAGCAAAACGAGCTACAACGGTAATTATGGACTGAATGCTTCGTGGACTCTATATAATGGTAATAAACGGTTGAAAACCATCCAACAGGAGAAGTTGAATAATCAGATGGCCGAGCTGGATGTGGCGACTTCCGAAAATAATATTCAGGAGTCTATCGCCCAAGTATATATCCAGATTCTTTATGCAGCCGAATCTGTGAAAGTAAACGAAAACACCCTGCAAGTTTCCATTGCGCAGCGCGACCGAGGACAGGAACTTCTGAATGCCGGAAGTATTGCCAAAAGTGACCTCGCGCAACTGGAAGCACAGGTGAGCACCGACCGATACCAACTTGTCACCGCGCAAGCCACTCTTGAAGATTACAAATTGCAACTGAAACAACTGCTCGAACTGGATGGGGAGAATGAAATGAACATCTACCTCCCTGCCCTGTCCGACGAAAATGTACTGGCTCCGCTGCCTACCAAAAGAGATGTGTACATCAGCGCATTGAGCCTTCGTCCGGAGATTGAAGCGAGCAAACTGAATGTAGAAGCTTCTGAACTGGGTATCAATATCGCTAAATCGAGCTATTTCCCTACCATCAGCCTTAGCGCAGGAATCGGAACCAACCATACCAGCGGCAGCGATTTCACCTTCGGAGAACAAGTGAAGAACGGATGGAACAACTCTATCGGACTGTCTGTCAGTGTACCTATCTTCAATAACCGTCAAACGAAAAGTGCCGTACAAAAAGCTAAATTGCAGTACGAAACGAGCATGTTATCCTTGCTTGACGAACAAAAGGCACTGTACAAAACCATTGAAAGCCTTTGGCTGGATGCCAACAGCGCGCAACAGCGTTATGCTGCCGCAAACGAAAAGTTGAAAAGTACACAAATCAGCTATGAGTTGATTAGCGAACAGTTTAATCTGGGAATGAAGAATACCGTAGAACTCCTTACTGAAAAAAATAATTTGCTGCAAGCACAGCAGGAACAGCTTCAGGCTAAATATATGGCTATACTGAATACGCAGTTGCTGAAGTTCTATCAGGGAGATCAATTAGCTTTATAAAGAGTATAAAATCAGCATTATAAATAAGTAAAAGCATAATAAACGAATGAAAACGAAAAAGATTATTCTAATCGCCGTAGTAGTCGTCGTGGTTGTAGGAGCAGGAATATGGCTCTTTGCCGGTTCACCCGCCAAACACAAAGTGACGTACGCCACCGCTACTGTCAGTAAAGGCGATATTTCAAATTCGGTGACTGCTACCGGAACGATCGAACCGGTAACGGAAGTAGAAGTCGGTACGCAGGTGTCCGGTATCATCGACAAAATTTACGTAGACTACAACTCGGAAGTAACCAAAGGACAACTGATTGCTGAGATGGACCGTGTCACATTGCAAAGTGAACTGGCCTCACAGCAGGCAACTTACGATGGTGCGAAAGCTGAATATGAATATCAGAAAAAGAATTATGAACGCAGCAAAGGCTTGCACGAAAAGTCACTGATTAGTGATACGGACTTCGAACAGGCACTCTACAATTATCAGAAAGCGAAAAGCAGCTATGACAGCAGTAAGGCATCGCTCGCGAAAGCGGAACGTAACCTATCTTACGCTACCATTACTTCACCGATTGACGGAGTAGTCATCAGCCGTGATGTAGAAGCAGGACAAACCGTTGCTTCCGGATTCGAAACTCCGACACTGTTTACCATTGCTGCCGACCTGACACAGATGCAAGTAGTAGCCGACGTAGATGAAGCTGATATAGGTGGTATCATAGAAGGCCAACGAGCCAGCTTCACGGTAGATGCTTATCCGAATGATGTATTCGAAGGTGTGGTTACACAGATTCGTTTGGGCGACGCAAGCAGTACGAGCAGCACGAACAGCACTTCAACAGTAGTCACTTACGAAGTAGTCATCTCTGCCCCCAACCCTGACTTGAAACTGAAGCCGCGTTTGACGGCTAATGTCACGATTTATATCCTTGACAAAAAAGACGTATTGTCCGTTCCGAACAAAGCCTTACGATTCACACCGGAAAAACCACTGATCGGTAAAAATGACATCGTGAAAGATTGCGAAGGCGAACATAAACTTTGGACGCGCGAAGGAACTACATTCACCGCTCATCCGGTAGAAGTGGGAATCAGCAACGGTATATCCACCGAAATTATCAGTGGTATTCCTGAAGGGACAAAGGTGGTAACCGAAGCTACTATAGGTGTAATGCCCGGTGAAAACATGGGACCTGAAGGAAATATGGAAAATGGCGGAGAAAGAAGCCCGTTCATGCCAGGCCCTCCGGGAAGTAAGAAGAAAAAATAATTATTCAATGTGCCAATAACGAATTGGCGCATTAGCACATTATTTACGATGAAAAAAGTAATTGAAATACAAAATATCAAACGTAACTTTCAGGTAGGCGACGAGACCGTTCACGCATTGCGGGGCGTTTCGTTCAATATCAATGAAGGGGAGTTTGTCACCATCATGGGTACTTCCGGTTCGGGGAAGTCTACGCTGCTTAATATATTAGGCTGCCTGGACACCCCGACCAGCGGAGAGTATCTGCTCGACGATATTCCCGTACGTACGATGAGCAAGCCTCAACGTGCGGTACTAAGAAACCGGAAGATTGGATTCGTGTTCCAAAGCTACAATCTGTTGCCTAAAACAACGGCAGTGGAAAATGTGGAACTACCGCTGATGTATAACTCTGCCGTCAGTGCTTCCGAACGTCGTCGACGTGCCATCGAATCTTTACAGGCCGTAGGATTGGGGGATCGTCTGGAACACAAATCCAACCAGATGTCCGGCGGGCAGATGCAACGGGTAGCCATTGCACGTGCCTTGGTCAACAATCCGGCAGTAATTCTTGCCGACGAAGCGACCGGAAACCTCGATAGCCGTACTTCCTTCGAGATACTTGTACTGTTTCAGAAACTTCATGCAAAGGGACGTACGATTATCTTTGTGACACATAATCCCGAACTTTCGCAATATAGCAGCCGGAATATCCGGCTGCGTGACGGTCAGGTTATAGAAGATACGACCAATCCCAAAATTCTGTCTGCCGCCGAAGCGCTGGCTGCATTGCCAAAGAATGACGAGGATTAATTAATGTGATAAGGAGTAATGAAGTTATAAGAGGCAATTCATGTGATAAGGAACAATGAAGTTATAAGATGATATGCTTAGAGCATCACGCCAACATTTTACAGTCTCATAACTTTATAACCTTATAATAGCCTTATACCTTCAGAACCCCATTAATAACTCCATAACTTTATAAACATGAATGGAACTAATTTATTAAAGATAGCTCTCCGGGCATTGGCGAACAATAAGCTGCGTGCTTTTCTAACCATGCTCGGTATCATTATCGGTGTTGCTTCCGTCATCACGATGCTGGCTATCGGACAAGGTTCGAAGAAAAGCATCCAGCAGCAGATTTCCGAAATGGGATCGAACATGATTATGATTCATCCGGGAGCCGATATGCGTGGAGGTGTCCGGCAGGACCCGTCTGCGATGCAGACCTTGAAGCTTGCCGATTACGAGGCCTTGCGCGATGAGACCAGTTTCCTGTCTGCCATCAGTCCCAATGTTTCGTCATCGGGACAGCTTATTGCCGGTAACAACAACTATCCGGCTTCGGTGAACGGTGTCGGAACAGAATATCTCGATATTCGCCAACTGACTGTTGAGAACGGAGATATGTTTACAGAAGCTGACATACAGAGCTCGGCCAAAGTGTGCGTGATTGGAAAGACCATAGTCGACAATCTGTTTCCGGACGGAAGTGATCCGGTTGGTAAGATTATCCGTTTCAACAAAATACCTTTCCGTGTAGTAGGAGTGCTCAAAGCAAAAGGGTACAACTCTATGGGACAAGACCAAGATGCCGTAGTGCTTGCACCATATACCACCGTAATGAAACGTCTGCTTGCCGTTACGTATTTGCAGGGAGTATTTGCCTCTGCCCTCACCGAGGATATGACGGACTATGCAACTGACGAAATCAGTACAATCCTCCGCCGCAACCATAAACTGAAGGCTTCGGATGATGATGATTTCACCATCCGCACCCAACAGGAATTGAGCACGATGCTCAACTCAACCACCGATTTGATGACTACTCTGCTTGCTTGCATCGCAGGTATTTCGCTGGTAGTGGGTGGTATCGGGATTATGAATATCATGTATGTATCCGTTACGGAGCGTACCCGTGAAATCGGTCTGCGTATGTCTGTCGGCGCACGCGGGGTCGACATTCTAAGTCAATTCCTCATCGAAGCCATCATGATTAGTATCACGGGAGGTATCATCGGAGTGATTATCGGCTGCGGAGCCAGTTGGATTGTCAAGAGCGTAGCGCATTGGCCTATCTATATCCAGCCGTGGAGCGTATTCCTCTCCTTCGCAGTATGTACAGTTACAGGAGTCTTCTTCGGATGGTATCCGGCTAAGAAAGCAGCAGATTTAGATCCGATAGAAGCCATCAGATACGAATAAAATGGATAATTACCAATAAAAGAATTATCTTTGTCTTTATGAAACAAACCTTTACATCCGCACGTCGTCCCCTGGAAGTACTGATACACATTATCAGCTGGGGGATTATGTTCGGTTTCCCGTTCTTCTTCGTCGAACGTGGAAACGGGAACATCAACTGGATGGCTTATACACGCCACCTTGCCGTACCACTCTCTTTCATGATTGTGTTCTACGTGAATTATTTCATTCTTGTGCCGCGCTATCTTTTCCAGAGTCAGGCCAAAAGATATGTGGTCTACAATATTATCTTTTTATGCGCCATCGGTGTGTTGCTTCATCTCTGGCAAAGTCTGACGTTCGATCCGTCATTCGCTCCCAAATCAAAAAGACCGGGGATGCCTCCGGGATGGTTGTTTTTCCTTAGGGATATGTTGAGTCTCGTATTCACTATCGGACTAAGTGCCGCTATCCGCATGAGTGCCCGATGGACACAGAATGAAGCTGCCCGAAAAGAGGCGGAACGGAACCGTGCGGAAGCGGAACTGAAGAACCTGCGGAACCAACTGAACCCTCACTTTCTGCTGAATACGCTGAATAATATCTATGCACTGATTGCATTTGATTCGGACAAGGCGCAACAGGCAGTTCAGGAGTTGAGCAAACTGCTTCGTTATGTGTTATATGATAACCAGCAGACATACGTTCCTCTCTGTAAGGAGGTCGATTTTATCCGCAATTATATCGAACTGATGCGCATCCGTCTGTCCGCCAACGTGCAGATGATTACTAAATTCGATATTCAGCCCGACAGTCAGATGCTCATTGCCCCGCTTATCTTTATCTCTTTGATAGAGAATGCTTTCAAGCATGGCATCTCCCCTACTGAATCAAGTTTCATCAGTATTCATATTTTGGAGAATGATAAGGAAGTGATTTGTGAAATCCGCAATAGTAATCATCCTAAGACAGTGGAGGATAAGAGTGGATCGGGCGTGGGATTGGAACAAGTCAGCCGTCGGTTGGAGATACTTTATCCCGGAGCTTATACGTGGTTGAAAGGCGTCTCAAAAGATGAAAAGGTATACGAATCGAGATTGAGTATCAAGATTAGAGAGTAGAAAGAAAAACGTTCAGTATAAAACGTTAAGTACAAATGTTTAGTACAAAACGTCAAGTACAAGATTTTGGATATAAAACTTTAGATATAAAACAGTATGATGTTACGTTGCGCAATCGTTGACGATGAGCCTTTAGCTCTTAGCTTGTTAGAGAGTTATGTGAATAAGACTCCGTTCCTGCAACTTGCAGGAAAGTATTCCAGTGCGGTTCAGGCGATGAAAGAATTGCCGGGCGAAGAGGTCGACCTCCTGTTTCTGGACATTCAGATGCCGGAGCTTAACGGTCTGGAGTTCTCGAAGATGGTAGATCCGCATACCCGTATTGTATTTACCACCGCTTTCGGACAGTATGCCATCGACGGTTATCGTGTCAATGCACTCGATTACCTGCTAAAACCAATCTCATACGTTGATTTCCTGCAAGCTGCCAACAAAGCTCTCCAATGGTTCGAACTCGTGCAGAAACCGGAAGAGATAGATAGTATCTTTGTGAAAAGTGACTACAAACTGGTACAAGTGGACTTGAAGAAAATCATGTATATCGAAGGACTGAAAGATTACATCAAAATATATACGGAAGACGCTCCCAAACCTATCCTGTCACTGATGAGTATGAAAGCCATGGAAGAGCTCTTGCCATCCAGTCGTTTCATACGTGTGCACCGCTCATTCATCGTACAGAAAGATAAAATACGTGTGATTGACCGCGGACGTATCGTGTTTGACAAGACATATATTCCTATCAGCGATAGTTACAAGCAAGTTTTTCAGACTTTTCTTGACGAAAGGAGCTGATTATTCATTATTTTATCGGTAAAAAAGTGATTTTTGTCGATTATAGTTTGCCAAAATCCGTTTTATATCTACCTTTGCAAAGAACAGAAAGGGATTGTGAAATTCCAAGAATAGAATAGTTTAGTTAAGTCTAGTTTAGTTTTTGTGTTGATCGGAAGCCTGCGAGCGAGCATGAGCTTCCGATTTTTATTTTATTGATATACAGAATATTAAAAGCACAATCGAACTATTTTTCCTATCAATTAGTAGTCTATAATAGAGAGCAAAAACGTCACTTTTGACGCTATAAAATGGTCGGATTATGGTCGGAAAATTCCCGGATTAGAATCTGATTATAAGTAAATTACAATAGGATGTTAAAAAAATAATGGTCGAAAACGCCATTTTTACCCTAAAAACACAAATTATGGCTACATTAACATTGGTAATAGTTCCCGCAAAAAGGTTATCAGACGGGACACACAAAATAAGAATTCGAGTCGCACACAACTCTGAAACGAGATTCATCACCACGGATATAGTGGTAAGGGAAAACGAGTTTAAGAACGGTAAAATAGTACACCGTCCAGACAAGGATTTTCTCAATACAAAATTACAACAGCTATACAACCTTTATTTCAAGCGATACATGGAACTGGACTACCCTGATTCGCTCACGTGCACGCAATTAGTCAAAATGATAACTAACCCGTTAAACGGAGAAAAGCATCGTAAGTTCGAGGATATCGTGGATGAATATCTGTCCCAAATAGATGAAGAAGAACGTACCAAGACATACAAACTCTATCGGCTGGCCACAAACAAGTTTATGCAATTCATCGGGAACGGTTCTCTCATGGAACATATTACCCCTATCAGAATGAACCAGTACATATCATGGCTCAAAAAGACAAAGCTGTCAAGCACCACAATCAACATCTACATAACCCTGCTAAAGGTTATCATTAACTATGCTATAAAGATGAGATACGTCACCTACGATATCGACCCTTTCATCACAGCCAGAATTCCATCAGCCCAAAAGAGGGAAACGCAAATCACCGTCGAAGAACTCAAGACAATCAGGGACGCCAATTTAGAGCATTACAATCTCAACGTCACACGGGACATTTTCATGCTTACTTATTATCTTGCCGGCATGAACCTAGTAGACATACTAGCATACGATTTCCGGACGGATGAAATAAACTACATCCGAAAAAAGACCAAAAACACCAAAGAGGGGGACTCCCTGATTTCCTTTTCCATTCCCGAAGAAGCAAAGCCCATTATAAAAAAGTATATGAAAAAGAATACAGGGAAAATCATATTCGGGAAATACAAGAACTATACCTCCTGCTATAACCTGCTGGCCAGGAAAATCAGTCAATTAGGCAAGGTGGCAGGAATCAGGCATAAATTCACCCTATATTCAGCCCGCAAATCTTTCGTCCAACATGGATATGACCTGGGAATTCCTCTTAGTACACTGGAATACTGTATCGGGCAATCAATGAAAGAAGATAGACCAATCTTCAACTATGTCACAATAATGAGAAAACACGCTGATAAAGCAATCAGGGAAATACTTGACAACTTGAAAAATGAATAATCACATATAAAATAAATCACTAAGAATTTGCATAATAACCAAATGCTTATTATCTTTGTAGTGTCAAATAAGAGTTCTTAATTTTAATGTTTAACTGATGAAAGATGAAGAAAAAAAAGAATTAGAACAAGAGTATGAGAATTTAAAACTTCTCGCTTCATTTCACGAGGCCTATGGGGTTCCTGAAAATGCCAAAGAACGGGAAGCGCTTATAAATGACATACTCGATCGGATGAACGAAATCCAAGAGAAATTAAAAAAAGTTGTAATTAACATCCCCTCTTCGGGGAGGGACAAACATTAAAAGCTATGATAGATTGGAATGATTGCCTGCCAACAAAAGAAATGCAGGCTGACTTTGAAAGATTCAAAGAACTAAAAACCACAGAAGAAAAAGAAGCTTTCAAAAAGGAAATGCAGGATAAATATAATAAACTACCGGAAGCCCAAAAGGAAGCCTACAAAAAAGCATCTGAAGCTGGGCTAAAAGCAACGGTAAATGCCTGCAATGATTATATAGAAAGAGTGGAAGAAGCCATATTACGTGATAAACTTGGAGAATTGCCCGAAGCAATCTCATTCAGTTATATTGCAAAGAAATATTTTGGTAAAAGTAGAAACTGGCTATATCAGCGTATTAACGGAAATATAGTCAACGGGAAAAAGGCTCGCTTTACTGACAATGAACTCAAAACGTTCCTGAACGCTTTGAACGATGTTAGCGAAATGATTCATCAGACATCATTAAAAATCAGTTAAGCTCTTATTTGACACCATCCCTGCATTGAGCCGATGCAGGGATTTTTATTGTCTAATCGAAAAATAATTGTATCTTTGCAACATCAAGATAATACGGACATAATTCGGATTATTTTGGTTTGACTTTGGTGAGGGGGTGGTTCCCCTCACTTTTTTTATATCCACGATCGAACTTTTCATTTATATATTAGTACTATCTTATGTAACCCTTCTTGAGAGTTTGTTGATTCGTGTGTTGTTGATAGGAAGGATTACAAAAAAGGCAGCCTAATAAGCTGCCTTTCATTTACCTTCAATCCAATTATTTACTTACATCCCAATCAAAAGAATAAACATAACCATTGATAGGTATATTTATAGTTAGAATCTTTCCCTTTTTTCTTTTAATGTTCATATATCCTATTATACCCTCATTGGGATGTACTGTTGTCTTCTTTAGATATCCTTGCCTTTTTATTTCCCTATCATTATCCATCATTTTACCCAATGTTTGTAGTTGATAAGATGATGCCATATTAGCTTGAAAAGCCGCATTTGCATCATAATGGTTGGTCACTGTTGTATAAGCGGTACCATTTGACGAATACGATGTGGAATAAGATGTAGAATATCCGGCACTTCCTGCACTAAGCCCAGAAGAAAAGCCATATAAGGCCATAGCCCAGTTTTGAGACTTTCTTATCTTTTTCTGAAAAGCTTCATTTGTGTATACCATTAATTGATAATTATCTCCTCTATTAGTCAGCAAATGAGAAGTAACATCGTCCGGCGTAAATATGACCGACGAATCACACTGATTCTTGATGAAAACATCAATCCGATAATATTTTCCATAATCATCCTTCGTTTCATAAGTCGTAAGGCCAACGATAAAACCATTCGCATTTCTATATGCCCAAAGATTCCCATCATTATATTCTGTCATAACCGTAGAATCATTTTCTGATAGAATTAAAGTTTGTGCTTTGGATATTATTGAAATACACGCAAAAAGAAATAAACATATATATTTCATACCTTCAATATAATTTATATAAGTTACATCATAAGATTAGATTAAAATGTAAATACGAAATTATAAATAATATGTGAAATATCCAAAAAGAATTTAGCAGTAAAAAAAATAATGGAGAAGTAATCTACGAATACTAGTGTATTGTATTTCCTTTTTCATTACCACATAATCAAATTACAGCTTATTCCCACCCCAACATACCAACCGCCCGGATAACTATATCCTGTCTGTAAGCCTAATCCCCAACGTTTTTTCTTCTGTAAAGGTGAAAGAGTAATAATTTCCTTGTCTCTGTACACCTCCATGAAATCAAGACTAGGCTTATATCCACTAACTATGGCCCGGTAATTATCAGTTTTATATTCCTTGCTTACAATAGGTACAAGTACCGGAATTGAATCACCTTCTACGGTTCTGTCAGTCGTAGTATCTATCAAGATAGGTAAATATACCGTATCGATACGCTTTGGAGTTCTCTTTGCCGGTTTGGGTATTGTGTCTCTTACTGTGTCCCGGACATGTACAGTATCTCCCTTAATGTACACAGTTGACAGATCGTGCAGATGACAACGCATCCACACGATCACGCCAAACAATAGACAGACTAATATCCACGGAAGAGACTTCATATGCCTAGATATTTACAAATGCCTTTCACATGAAGAGAAACAATAGTCCGTTTCCCCTCCTCTGACAGCAGGAAATCCACATCTTCTTTGTTATCCTGAAACAGATTCTCCGTCAGAACAGCCGGACACTTCGTATGTTTCAAGATATAAAAACTACTCTCCTTATCTGGATCACCGTCTGCCATATCCTTCCGTATTTTCATTCCAAACAAACATTCTTCAGCAGTAGCATACAGACAGTCAGCCAGCTTATCGGCTTTTGTCTGTCCCACACTGGTCCATGCTTCCCAACCACGTGCTTGCATCCAATTTGAACCATTACCGGCTGCATTGCAATGGATAGAAATAAGAATTGCTTCAGAAGTCTTATATTCATTCACTCGCCTACAACGTTCTGACAAAGGAACATCTATTTCCTCTTTCACGACCAGTTCCGCATCAATACCTAATTTACGCAATTCAAATACTACACGCCCAGCAATTTCACGGGTATAAGAGTATTCCCTTAACCTACCATCGGAGAACACTTACCCGGAGTATTGCTACCGTGACCGTTATCAATCAATATTTTCATATCTTTCCTCTTTATCTAGTTCGTTTTCGATTCTATCAATAATTCCTTGTACGTGCGTAGGCGTAGCCGCTTAAATTCAAAACGTATTACATGATAAATTATACGAAACCCTTTGTTTCTAGGATAAGCAATAATCAGATTCTTAAATGCGTTCTGAAGATATACATAAGAAAATACATACGTAATAGTCTTAATAACTAACAATGAGTTCTCACCGTCTCCTATCAAGCTCATAAAGGAGAAGACTACTTCAATGATTATAAGATAGAGGAGAAGTTCGACCAAGGCATTTTTAAACTTATCCCACTTAAAGTTTTTACAACGTATAATTGAAACACCATCAGCCCTCATTCCGCACCAAATATTAAATCCAAACATTACAACTAATGCTATAAGAAAACCTTTAGTCGGCGTTAAATAAGCAAGAAGAGAACTGAACATCGAAACGAAAATAATTCGTATCTGGTCTACATTAAATAACTCATATAACCATCTCATAATATTAATCATAAAGTTACTACCAATATTGAAAACACAGTAATCAGCCCAGGAAGCAAAACAGTAGCTAATGCGTCAAGCCAATCAAAGATGAACCCGCACTTTTTCTGAATGTACTCAACCACTATTGCGGCAATGGCGGTTGTCGTTAAAGAAACAATAGCAGATTTACAGAAATCAATGCCTAATAGAAGGAAACAGAAAACAAGCATTACAACAAAGACGAACATCCCGGCTTTGACGTGTGCCGGTCGGTTAGATTGCAAAAGCCAATCATACAATACTTTTATACCCATACTCATAGCGTTTAATTATTAATAAAATATTCTGTATGGAACAAATGTATTGAGTATAATAACGAGTTTTACAAAAATGGAAAATCTTGGAAATCAATTCTATGATAAATATCTATAAAACAAGACATTATAATTTTCACTTTTTCCATAAATAAAAAAGGGATGCTTGATAAGCACCCCTAAACAACCAACAGATTGAACTATTAATCCGTAAACATATACACGGAAAGATCAACCTTTTCTATTTCGTCTGAAATTGTATCTCCATACATTGTAAGACACACCCGATAACGGTCAATACTTCTTTGAATCTGTTGCAAGGTAGGTTTCTCGGGATATTCCGAACTGGCAAAAGTTACCAGTTCTTCACCATTCTCACTGGTACCAACCACCCGGAAGTGATGACGCACAATCCAGGTTCCATCCGGCTGTTGCTCGATAGGCTTAGCAATCCCACGCGGTAAGATATTTTTTTGATCCATGTTTTTTGATATGTTTAATTAGTTGTTTTCTATGGTTATATTTATTCTTCAATACAAACTTTTCAAAATGTCCTTCGATATAAACATATTCCCACCATTCAGGAAGCAACATCGCTGCAATTTTACGGCGGATATTGTACGTTGCAAAGTGTTTCATCAGGCCATAATAAGAGTTCATTGTACTCACAAACTTCTCAACATACGCTTCTGCAAATCCATTTTCAGCTATTTTATTAAATTTCCTGACAGCGTTATATGTGTTACCAACCACCCTGTTAGATACATAAATTCTACCAGGCAAAATGAACGCCCCAACAAACAAGACTCCTTTTTTATAATGCTGAAGATACAGTTTGCGTGGATGCAACCGTAAAAGGAGTTGTTCTTTCAGGAAGCCATCAAGAAGATGGACTTTGGACAATATTTCTTCCGGAGATTTCACCACGATACAAAAGTCATCAACAAAGCGTACATAATGCCTGAATCCTAATATCACCATTACATAATAATCGAAAACAGACGCCAAGAAGTTAGCTATGAGTTGCGACGGCAAGTTCCCGATAGCCACTCCCCTGTCAGGATCATTATGAAACAGACTCTTATTACTGGGAAGTTTGTCCCACATGGAGACGGGAGAGCGTCTGATACACTTATTTTGTGGGCAATGAAAGATAGTAACGGCTAGAAGATAAAGCAGACATTCAATATCATCGCCTTTATAATTGTCCCTTACGAATATGTTCAGCATTTCCCATACCAACGATTTCGAGATAGACATGAAGAAACTGAACAGGTCATCTTTGAAAATGTACGCATCGGCAGTATAATTCTCACTGACCTCGACTATCATGTTATTCAGATAGTGCACGGCAGACAGACATCCCTCACCTTTCCGGCAGTTCTTCGAGACGTTCCCTTGTTCCCGAAAACGTTCCTCTAAAATCGGCTCGATACGAAGAGCGATCCAGTGATGGACAACACGATCAATGAAAGCGGCGGCAAAAACCTCCCGATATACCGGGTAAGTCCGTATGAATACTTTTGAAAAGTCCGGTACATATTCACCGTAAATAATAGAATACCATAGCCGCACCAATGCAGACTGATAATCATTATAGAACTCAACACAATCCGTACTCGTTCTTTTCTGCCTGGCACAATCTTCGGATGCTTCGAAAATACTGCTAAGAAGTATGTCATAGATTATATTACCTGTTGCGGCGAGGGGACGAACCCGGTTCGCGTTCTGGCGGTTGTTCGTGTTGACGTTGCCGTTGTTGAAGTTCACGTTCCAACTGCTGGAAGCCGTTGCATCCGCTATCTTAGTCTTTCCCGGCTCATCACCGGGGGGATGCCCAATAAATAATTCTAATTGCTCACTCATAATCCCCTTGGCGATTATGACTCCGGCTTTGCGACTTGTTGCGATCCGTTAGCTTTTTGCCGTTGGAGATCTGCAACCGTTTTTTTGTACCAACCGGTACTTTGCTTACCGATGCTCTCTGCAAGCAGACAGATTTCGGCAGTTTGAGTCAGGCTGGTCAAATGTCGTTCTTCACACACTCTTAGCAGTAATTTCAATGCATCAAACTCACACAAAAACTTCATCAGATAATCTGCACGGTGCTCAAGGTTCATATCTGTATTTGCATAACGGATATATTCGCAACAATGGACGGCAAGCATCATCAACTCCGTACCAAATTCATACCGGAACGCCTTGGGGAATTGTTGCCGGGCATCAATGATAAGGTTCAGAAGCTTATACATCGAATTTGATATAGGAAGGTCTTGTGTAAGTGCCATGTTAATTTTTTAATATTTTGATGTACGTATTAGAAGACACAAAGTTAATAACTGTAAAGCAATTAACACAATTTTAGCTCAAAAAAGTGAAACTAAAAAGCCCCTGCCGGGGCTTTTATTTAGCTAACTCTTTAAGGGATAAAGAATTAAAGAGATAAAGAGTTTATTGCGGCGAGGGGACGAACCCGGTTCGCGTACTGGCGGATGTGCGTGGTGACGCCGCCGCGGGTGAAGTACACGCCCCAACTGCTGGAAGCGTCATATTCGGTACTAGACCAATACCAATCATTTGTAAATATATTTTGATTGCCAAACATAGAAGTTATGAGCTCATTGATTTCGGTTTTATACTTGGCCATAAGCATAAGTTCACCCAATGCGGGCAGGTTCCACACGGTTGTATCTTCAATTCCGTCAGATTCAAGCGTACAGGCTTTATAGGCTCTGGCAACTTCGGCGGCAGGGGCGCCGACAGTTCCCTGGGTGTCCTTGACGCCTGCAAGGGTTTCTATTATAACATCGGTATTTTCCTTGCCGTCGAAGGTATCATAGAGTCCTTGGTTACCACTGCCGTAGTTTTTCAGGCCGCGTAGGTCGGTACCGTAGCCACCCCATTTGAACGTTTTATTGCCGCCTGCGTCAACGCAGTCGCTTTTGGCGATAATGAACTGGTGGCATTCGGCGCGAAGTCGGATGCCGATACGGATATACTTGGAGCGATTATTCGCGCTCATGGAGTTCCATTCGGAAGCCGTGAAAAAGACTTGTTCACCGTCTTCAATCCGGAGCGTAGCCAAAGAAAGGTCAAGAAGCGTACCTGACCATTGCATATATTTGGCGATGTCGCTTGCGGGGGTGTTTTCATTCACGGTTGTAAAACCTATTGATTTTAAGGCTTCTATCTGGTCTTGTTTATTCAAGCGCAGAAGCATGGCGTTGGCGATATTTTTATCCATTTTATTGTATAATATTAAGTTAATACTATTCGGAAGCAACAGCTCTCACATGAAGAAGGGCTGAATTTTTGTTTTGATTCGTAATACGCCCGGTATTCAGTTCGAACGCCCAGGCGGAGTTAGTATCCCAAATTGTTGATGACCAGTAGTATTTATCAGTCATCAGCATACTGTCACTACTCCAAAAGGTACGCATCATCTCATTGATTTTATCGCGGTAGCGGTACATCAGAAGCATTTGGCCGGATGAAGGAAGGAACCAGTTGGATTCATCCTCGATACCGTCACTTTCCAAAGTGTAGGCACGGTATGCACGGGCGGCTTCGGCAGCCGGCGCACCGATTACACCGCTATTGTTTTGGTCTTTCAGGCCGGTGATAATCAGGTCGGTATCTTCCTCACCCGTGAAGCAGCCGTACATGGCACCCAGTCCTTTTTGGTTCAGCCGTCTATGGCTTTACCCTGACCGCCCCAATAGAAGGTAGTAGTCATATCGGCATTATAGCACTCCTGGGCGGCGATTACGAAGGAGTGTCCATGGGCACGGATACGAAGCCCGCGTTTGATATACAGTTGCTTATTAGCGAGCGTAAGGGAGTTCCATTCGGCAGCAGTAAAGTATGCCTTGGAGTTATCCGAAATACGATTACAGGCAAGATGCAGATCAAGCAGACCGGCGGCCCACTTGATACGTTGTCCAAATTCAGATGCGCGGGAATTCTCGGTGACATCCGAGAAGCCCACGGCGTTCAGTGCTGCCACTTGTGCCTGTTTATTCAAGCGAAGCAGCGTTGCGCTTTGTTCATTCGTCATAGTTACTTGTTGATTAAATCATTAATATCCATATTGTCTTCAGCGAAGCGTTCGAGATATTCTTCGTAGGTTTCGCCGTTATAATATTCAAGGACTTCATTGATGTTGTCCAGCGTTACGTTATCGTAGTACGGTTCTCCGCCATAAGACTCATTATTGAACCAGTTGATCAGGTCGATGTAGGCATCTATGACGGTAAGGATGACAAGGCCGTCGATACCGGATTCAAGGGATTCGATTTCATCCGTTTCACGGATAACTGTCAGTTCATACGTGCCGTTGACTACCGGTTTATCCTGTCTGTTGCCGTCCTCATCTATTCCGGCAACTCCATATTCGAGAATGGCAAGAAGCTCGGAGCCGTCAGCCTTCAGTGTCATGTTCGAGATACGGAGCATGGAAAGTTTACGGGATGCCGTTTGTGAAGCGAGGACGTCACGGAGCATCTGAATGGCGTCAAGTTTAGGCGACGTTTCAAGACGCAGGCGTTGGACGTTCGGCATGGATTCTATTTGCAGGCCGGACGGGGCGGAAAGACCTGTATAGGTCAGTTCAGGAAGACCGACAAAACGGAGGCTTGTCATTGTTGGTGGAAGAGAGATGTCATTAATCGGAGAAGTCTCTGCAAGAGTGATGTTCTCCAGTTTGCTACCGGACGCATTGATATGGGCGATACGTGGGCATTTGTCGGTGACGAGCGTAGCGATTTGTGTGTTCCGGATATCGAGTGATACGAGGAAGGGCATTTCGCCGCAGTTCAACGAGGTAAGCGGTGCGTAAGAACCGATGGATTGTTCCGTATGGGTGTCAGAGCCCAAGATAAGGGTTTCCACAAGTTGCATGGCGGAGAAGCTCACCGTACTTGACAGGGAGATTTCAGACAGGTCGAGCAGCTTCATGCGGTCAGCCTGATAGATATACAGCAAGGCGCCTTCCTCATGTGAGAAGTTGGTGAATACATATTCTTCGCCCGCTTCAAGGAAGCAGCTTTCGGAAAGGTTGCCGCTAGCGTCATTGCCAACACCGAAGTAACCGTTTTTAGCGGCGACAATCCGGATGGTGGCGTTTGGTTTGGAAGATACGCGCCCGGAAATTACACCGCTGAAGAAATCACCTGTTTGGAAATAGCCGTCACGAATACGCCAACGTCTTTCAATGAAGGACGGAAGGGCGGTAAGTCCAAGACCTTGCAGGGCATAGAAGTAAATAGCGTCAGAGGTGGCTGTATAGGAGATGTATTTCCGTTCACCGTCGTAAGAACTAACCAGTTTCTGCCATTTTTTGAGCCGTTTGTCAATGAAGAAATGCGTAGCTCCTCGGGTGAGAACGGGTGCAGGGTGACGCCGTCAATGGTCGCCTGAACGTTACGCATAGCGGCGGCAACAGTACGCAGGGAGAGTTCCGTACCGGATGAGTCAGTCCACACTACTTGCTGGAGATAGATGTTATTAAACAGAACGGAGCCGTAGCCAGCATAAGGGTTAGTGAATGTTTCATCGCTCGTCCGGTTGGGGTCCACCTCGGCATCAACCGTGCAACCACCGTCGTTGTCCTTGCTGTTGAGCGTATCGCAGTCATAGATTTTATTCAGGTACATGCGCATGGCATCCTCGGAGCTGTACACACCGTCTGTTACGGAAGCATACTCTTCCAAGAACCACATCGGCTGCATATTCTTGGCGCGTTGGTCAGTGGCGGCAAGGTAGTCGGTGAAGATGTCATAACTCAAGACACTTTCCGGGCAGGCGTATTTATACAGGTTTTCCTTCCATGTTCTTTGCCAGTTCCCGCCTTTGGAGTAATCGCAGGAATCACAGAAGCGCAACCATCGGTAGAGGTTATAGGGCACTTTCTTACCCAAAGCGTAATCAATGGCGAGCTGGTCATCATCGACAAGCGATTCAAAGTAGTAAGTCCATGCCGGGAAGGTATCAGCAGAGATAGTTCCGTTATCCACGAGTTTCTGAACCCATGAGGACTTGTCCGTTTTCATGGCCATCATGTCCTGAACGGAGCCGACGCCCTGGAACCAGTCCATTCCCTGGTAGTTCAGAAGTTCAAAGCCTTCGACCGGATTCAGGACGTCACCGGTGACATTCCATTTGCCGTTTTCATACTTCATGGAACCGGACTGCTTTTTCCATGAGCCGTCCTGATACCTCATTATCCGGTATGAGCTGCCACAATACAGGGAAAGCAGGTACACGCTGTCCGTATCGAGTCCGTCAGTCTGTTTGAAGCGTATCTCAATTGCATCTAAAGTTTCGTCAGGAGTACCGAAGAACTCTATGAAGTCACCATAATTCAGGCAACCTTTGTTATAGCCGGGGGTATCTTTGAAGCCGAGGGCGAACTGTTCCCCTTTGTCTTCTTTCCAGTTGCCTTTGGCATGGAAATAGACGTTTTGCAGGCTGTCATCCTTACACCGATAGGTGGCTACCGGGTGATTGGCGGTAGAGTGGTTCATCTGCAAGTCTTCGATATGCAAGTCACCGCTGTCAAATGTTCCGTCAAATGCACGTTGGACAGGTGTCATATAGTTACCACCTAAGGCACGGTATGTAACGTTCATCATTTCACAGGCGCCGCAGTCGTTCGCATTGCCGGAATCGGAGTAATCGACTTTTACGGTAATGACATCGACCGGGATTGTATTATCACCGACCTGTACTTTGTTGATGGCAGCCAAGGCTATTGCACGGCGTCCTTCCTCCGTCGTATCGTCCGGATTAAGTAGTATGATTCGAGTGTCCTTGTTTTTGCCTTTGCTCTTGGCGAGGTAGTAGCGTTTATTCTTTACCGGGCGTTTGGCAGAGGTGGTTCCCTGGTTGCGGGTTTGGACACTCACGGCCTTGAAGTTACGCCACGGGCGTCGGGGTCAAAGTAATAGAGCGTGATGTATATCTTCGTACTGGTGGAAGTGGTGCCGTCCAGTGCTTCTATATCGGAGCCTTCATAGGGGCATTCGACAATGTAAGGCATACCGCGTGAATAGATTTCGGCAGCCGACGGGCGGCTTTGGGTACTACCCTCGGCTGTCTGGCTTTTAAGGATGTCCTCAAAGGCGTATTCCTTCACCATTACCTCTGTATCGGTCAGACGGACAAGGTAGTTCTTGAACGCCTGTGCCCATTCCATATAGGAGTTCCAGGCCATCATGTAATAAAGATACAAATCACCCAGTTTGCCGTCCATCGTTATATACTTGGTCTGAATCAGGGAGCCGCCGCCCGGAACATAACCAAGGCAGGCGACTTCCTCACCGTTGAGGAAGAGTTTCATCATGGAATACCGTGTGCCGTCACGTTCAACGTAGTTGCTTGCAGGTTCAACAACCACGGCTACGGTTATCTTTTCACCCTGTCGATAGGCGCGTTCTTCACGACGGGAAACGCCATTGTTACAGAAGATGCCGACCACCCGGCCGGTGACATAGAAGCCGGCACCGGACGTTTCGTCATAGCAGCTAAGGAGCAGGGCATCATCATCGGTCACGTTCTTGGAAGCGAAAGCGAACTGGATGGCGGCACCGTTGGATTCGATGGACGAGCCGGCAAACGGGGCATGGTTTAATGACACGCCCACATTCTCGGCTACGCGAAGGCAGTTCTCACCCAAGAATGTGCCAAAACCGTTGGTAGTCCAGTTGGCACCGTCCACTTTCATTTCATAATTACCGCTGACAATGCTATGGTCAGTTTCCTGATTGGTACGGGATGAGAAGTCAAAGTTATAGATGGCGCCTTCTTTTATGGCGGCGTCAATGGCGGAACCGCTAACTGTCACCCGGACAGGTTCGCTAGTCACGTCCTTGCATACGGCGGTATAGTTGACCGTATCGGTGCCGTCAGCCTTGTAGCCCTGCAGTTGTTGTTTGACCTGATAGGTTTTGTTACGACTGGCAGCAATTTGTGTTACTTGCACGTCATTGGCTTTCACGCTGACGGGTGAAGTCATTTCCAACGGGTCATAACAGGCAACATCAAGTTCTACGGTTTCATACAGTCGGACTACTCCACCGTTTTTATCATCGTATCTCAAGGCGACAAGAGGTGTAGAACTATTCGGGTCAATTACCATGACAGCCGTGTAGATGACATTTCCTTTCACTCCGGATGCGACATCCGTTCCTTGGATTCGCAAGGGATAGGTACCGTGTTCTAGGCCGAGGGAAGCAGGGCGGATTACAACGGAGTGCGAGTAGTTGTCATTTACAACGGTGGTAGACAGGGATTGCCATTCACCATTAATCTTGATGTCAACCTGGGCACTGATACCTTTATCAGAGGTGTTGTTTCCGAACTTATAGAGTGGAAGGCTGAAACTTTCAGTTGTCGGAGTAAGCAGAGTTTCAGGGGTATAGTTGAGCACCTGCACACAGGTACAGGTAATATCAACAGCTGTTACATTGACATTCTTGGAACCGGTGTTGCCGCTTTCGTCAGTGGCTATCAGCTTGAATTTCCGAGTACCAGCAGCCGTAAAGTATGTGGTGAAGTCCAGTTCAAAGGAGAAGTCCTTCATGTCACCGGAAGATGCTTTGTTGACGGTTTCAGTCCAGACGGTAAGCCCGCTTTCACGGTCTACGAGTTCCAGTTTCTCAATCAGGTTGTCAGAGGATTCGACACCGTTCGAGGTCACGGAACGAATGGCGGCAAAGGTTCGTAGCGTGGAGCCGTAAGAGCCATAGACAGGTGTCGACTGGAAAGCAATGGCAACAATGGTACCACCAGTTTGACCGCCGCCACCCGTGCCGATAGCGAACTGCACTTCATCGCCAAGGGTTTCACCGGCAGCGTTCTTCATCTGAAGTTTTACAATGCCTTCTGTTTCCACGTTTACGTCGAGGTTGGCCGGAACATAGGCATAGGCGCCACCAGTTGAAAAGGCGTCCTTTCCCCCTTCCGCCGGTTCATCGGAAGTTTCAAAAACGGAACTGCCACCACCATTCCCGAAGGGTTTCCAAAGAGAAGGGGTCGCAAAATCGGACACAGCACCCTGGAACTGCCGGGTTTCCATTTCATACTCGCCTGTTTTGTAAGTAATGATGAGACCCGTTCGCTCATATTTGACGCCAGATTCCTGTTGATAGGAGACAATGGCGGCAATAGCGGTTTCAAGGGTATAGTAGCCGTCTTTCAATGGGCGGATCTCATCAACAATGACGATGGGGTGTGTTACATCGTCAGCGGGCGTGCCGCTCTTCATATCCTCAAGGGCTTGCTTATCCTCGGCGGACAAAAGGCCGGCTTGTTCAAGGGTAGCAGAAGGCAGACGGAAGCTGTCATCCGTTTCTTTACCGGTTGTTTTGGACACTTTCTTAAAATACACATTGAGATAGGAAGCGTCAGACAGGACGGAGAATGAATCAGGTTTGATTATGTCGGAAGGGATATTTGTCATTGCATCCTCTAAAGCCTTTCCACGGTCGCCGGGGAAGGCTTCATCTTCACTTTCCCCAAGAGACAACGGTTCAGGCAGACATTCAGAAGGGACTTTACTTTCTTCGTTCAAAGGAGCGATACCGTTCGCTTTTCCTATCCTTTCCTCAAAGTCATTTATTACAGAGGTCCATTTGCCCCATGTAACACTCTCATTGGAAACAATACCTATTCGTGAGATTGTACAAACTGTACCTAAATATACACCTTCGGCATTGTCTGACATGGTAGCCAGTTGTATACACGAAGTGAATGATTGACAAACCTTATCAAGCTCCAACCGTTCAATTTGTATATTTACAGGAATCTTAGACGAATCAACAGACAAAATACACCGATAATTCCCAATAGAAGAATCCCCGGAATACATTGTTTTCAATTTATCCTTAAAGCTACCAATAGTAGTAAAAGAGCCAATACTTTTGAATGGGTCAGTCAAAGGATTGGATTTATCAGACACTCCTGTTATACGTTTCAACAACTCGGCGTCTCCATTCGATAAATCTTTTGCAATCTTATTGACATTCTCCACTAATGCATCAAAATCCCCATTCACCATTTTAGCAATGGTACTTGAAAGCAAATCAATAGATATTTTCCGACCACCACTAACTTCAACATACATATCTCTAGATAGCTCTGTTGTATCAGCCAGTTGTTCTATTGTAAGACTGTTTGTCTTCAACGCTTGCAGCACAAGGCTAATAATTTGTTGTTTCTCTGACTCTGTCATTTTATTCTATCTTTATTGTTTAAAACTATTATATTAATTTGATGACGGATCAGAAACTTCATCAGAAGCAACAGGTAACGTATCAACAAATTCACCGTCCCAAGTCACCTCATAATAAGTCCTATCATCAGTTCCTTTCAAGAACTCTAATATACCTCCTGATAATAAATCAATATCGTATGAACTTCCCTTTTGAGAAAATTGAACTTCATTCGAATAACCTCCCAAGACAACTGTAATCTGATTAACTTCCGAAGTTACGACACCAGCGCTTGTGAGATTAAAAGGTATCATGAACGTCACCCCACTATTAGCCGGTTTATCCAAAATCACTTTACAACTATAATTATGAGATGTAAAAAGACTAGTCATAATCTTCTGATAATGCACATACAACTTACCGGTGATTACTGACGTATATTCTTCTACAGCTTCACCACCAGACTTTATGCTCCTCAACTCTCCACTGTCAGATGTTATCCTATAAGTATCATTTTGAATTCTTCTTATAGACATTTGGTTGTTCCACTCCAAAACAGGATTAATCGTTTTTACCCTCTGTAACATTTGATTGAATACAAAACTCTTCAATCCTTCGATTTGCTGGTTAAGTTCCGGAACATTACTTTCCTTTCTTGCATATCGAATACCATCAAAGTAGACGTAATTACAGCATAAGACACGATTCAATAATTCAGCAAACCATACAGGGCATCCCATCCCATTTCCAAGCGTGAATAATACTGTTGTATATTCGTGGCTGAATAGCTCAACAATATCCTCATCAGAGGTCACGAACTGCTCATTATCCACACCGACGTCCATCCGTTATCTTTGAAACCACCAGGAACGCGAAAATCAAAAAAGTATTGCATCCCATCTATCCACCAGACAGCATCAAGACGCTGCTTATTATCTTTCATTGAATACTGAATAAGGCTGGTTTCTGATAACTCACATTCATCGTCCGTAACTTTAAAAATCTCACTCGTATTCCCATTAACTGTTACAGTATAGTATCCACATGGAAGCAATGAAATGTTATAGAAATAAAGAATCTTATCATCATTCATCTTCCATGAGCTTAATGATACAGGTGTAGATATATTACTTAAAAGATTATTAATGTAAACTATAGGCTCCTGCTCTTTGGCTGTCAAAATCAATTCAACAAAAATCCTGTCTGTACGTGCGAATAATTGCACATATTTACTCTTCGCTCCAAATTTATCGGTAGACGGAGAAAAAAACAGTGGGGTAAACGGGCTTATAATCATATTTCTAGGCTTTTGTTATTGAACGGACAAATAAATCATACTTCACTCCCTCGTTTCTCTCAACTGTACTACTCACCTCTTTGATGTAGCCCTCGTAAACTAGATCATCTTTTAAGATTTTAATCGTTTCATCATCTGTTGGTGGAATATCTTCATTATAAGTTGTGAATGAAACATCTCCACAAGTTATAATACCACTTTCAACGTTAAAATCATCTTTCATTCCTATACCATTGACAACAACATCACTATTACCGTCAGAAGAAGAATAAGATAGTTTTTTAGTGAACATACCAATATAGCCGGCATTTGCTTGCAATATGCCTCCTTGCCAATACATGGTATTAAACATCGTTTCAGGATCAAGTACACCACTTATTTCCCAACCGCTCCTTATAAGCCTATACTCTTTATATGTTTGTACTCCGCCATTATCATGTAATGTAGTACTGGCACAAACAAAAAACACATCATTGTCACTTTCACTATCCGTTGTATCTTGGCCTCTCTTTTGCGATAAGAATTCAATTCCATAAACATCAGCACGGTAAGGGCTAATCAACTCTAATACATTATCAGTTATATCAATGCCAGTAGTATATTCAGTAGTAAATCGGAATTCGTCACGACCATTCATACTTTCATAGTCCTGTTTATCATATCCTACCCTAACCAAAGAATATATTCTTGATGAATCAACCTTATACTCAAAACTAGAAAAGCTGCTATTTAAATCCTTTACATTGTTATCACTAAACAATTTGTCCCGGTGTTTAAAAAAAACAGTGACACCATTGATCACAGGCACAAAGCCAAAAACTGTTTCCATCCAGTTTTTAAACTTCGTATAAGAAGTATATAGCTTAGCTTGAGGGATTCCACGAATACTTTCAGCAGCTAATATCACGCAATTATCTAACCTTTCATCAACACCTGAAGCTATTTCACCATAGATACCTTCATTTCCACCATTCATGCTTTTAAGCAATCGGTTTAACACATCAATAGGTCTTATTGCATCCACATAGATAGGGTTAGCTCGAGAAGTAAAGCGTGTCTCAAATTTGAAATTACGAAAATAAATATTGCCAGTAGAAGCATTAACTCTGTTAAATGTTACCTTCAAATCAAAAAATAAAGCCTGCCCTTTAGTCAGATGAATCTTGATGGATTCATTCAGATTACTTGGGGTAACATCCCCCTTATTATACCCCCATCTTTTCAACTCGACTAAACGACCATCTTCGTAACGCCCACCTAGAACAATTTCAGCTTTAGTTGTATACGCATCACTATAACTGATATAGTATTCAAAACTAAAATTCAATACTATATCAATGTCGGACAAGGCTTTAACAAATACATTTGGATCATCTTTCGATTCCTGTGGTGCATCATAAAACTCAAGAGGTGAATCCCGTGACGGAAGTTCACCACCAGAAATATATAAGGGAAGCGAATATGTTATAGCTTCTACATATATTCCTTTGTCAATTACAATATATTGCAAAGAAGCATCATTTTCTACAGTATTACCACCTAATGTATGCGGTTGACTATAATTCATACTTACAGAATCATAATAAAGCTGATATACATCTTTTATCTCATCTACCGAATATTCGTACTGCGTTCCTTTGTTAGCCTTTATGATATTAGCGACACTATCATCTATCGAATTAATAGAAACAGTATTTCCATCATAGGTCAATGAACCGAAATCCAGTCGGCAACTGAAGAATTCTTCATAAGTATGAGAATTAGTTATAGTATAAACAGTGATACTAGCATTAGAAGCCAGGTATTTGCTCAAATACTCCTCCAATATGAGATCATAGGCTTCTCCCACAAACTGGAATTTTGAAGTAAAGGTTCTAGTTATTCCTTCAAGTCCGGAGCGTTTACGGGAAAACTTTATTTCATCCCAATTCTGAATACAAGATTTGGGAATATCATAAGAAATACTATCAACGGTAAGTACATATTTACAAAGCATTTTAACTCCTTTTGAACGTTCACGAGCAAATATATAGAAAAAGCCAACCGGTTTCCCGATTGGCTAAATTCTTGAAAATCATGCTTTGCTAAAATGCAATATAACTATCTGTTTTTCAAAACAATATCTATACCAAGGAATAAAAAGGACTTTTCAATGTCCTACATACTAATCTTTCCCTTTTAAAATGTCATAGAAATGTTCTACAGGTTAAATATGCATTATAAAAACAATTATATTAATGCAGAAACAGTACGTACCCCTTTAAATAGTTTCCCTAGTTCCTTATGTTTAGTAAAACACCAACCATGAACTTTTAAAAATAAATCTAATTCTGCTTGTTTAGGTTTAGCCGTATATGCTCCTAATACATTCTTCCTATTTGTTTTAAATTCAATATCTGACAATTTTATTGCCGGTATATTGCAAATTGTATATATAAATGGAGAATCAATTAACTGATATATTACCTTATATATTTCAGGAGGAATGTAATATGCATATTTCACTAGAATTTCTCTTCCTCCATCTATCATTCTTTGATTCTCGGAAAGTAAATATCTTTCCCAAGATATTTTTGGGGTAACAGGAGCAATAGCATCAAGTTGCAAAGAATCATAAATTCTTCGAAATTCATCTTCCAAGAAAATACCTTTATCTGTTTTAGGGGCATAATATCCACAATCACGGTAAGCCGTTTGCCAAAAGCTAATAAATTTATTACACCAAAGAGTTACATCATTATATGCCGCAAACTCAAGCGGTTTTTTCTTTCTAACTTCAATTCTTCGATATAATCTATCAATTACCAAAACTGTCAGAGCAGTCGTGCTCACATTTACAAAAAGGCTTATTCCTATATTATTAACAAGTTCTTCTTCTCTCAACATCAATACAAAAGAAAAAATCAATAGTGATAATATCACTAATATTATCATTTTATAGTCATTCCAAAAATCTTTCATATCTATTCTTTTCAAAAATATATCTATTAATCCAACAATAATTTATTCACCAATTCACCCAATAGCATTAAACTCGGATATATTACAAATATAAGTTTTTTTTGTATATCCACATAGAATATACTTCCATAATTCATTCTATTGCTATAAATTTACAAATATAAAGACCCTCAAATTTTGTAATTCAGAACACTTTGCAGGTTATTATGAGCATATATAAGTTACCATTTTGAAACCTTACTCATTATTATCCTATTTCTTGAAGTATAAGCTTCCTGCCAGAAGAAATACGACTTCTTACAGTTCCAACAGGAATGTTCAGGATTTCACTTATCTCATCATAAGAATATCCACTAGCATAATACATCACACTATCAATACAACGGGATTTTTTAGCACACCGTTGTATTGTGGAAACCAAATCATCAAACAGTATTGAATGAGCTGTACAGTTAGAAATGGCACTTCCGTCTACCATATCAAGCCCTGTAAAATGTATAAGGGAATTTCTATTGTATCTTATTATATAAGTATTCCTCATTATAATAAGGCACCACGGTTGAAGTGGTTTAGAACAATCAAATTTATCACGATTCACAAGTAGCTTATAAACTGTATCACCGGCTAAGTCTTCAGCATCTTGCATGGAACAGCAGAATTTTCTTGCCACCTTTAATATCCAAGGATATATTTCTGATAATTCCTTTTCAAAGTCCATTGTCAGCCCTCCTTATTAGGTGTATCTTCGGTTCGCCATTAATGCACCTTTCCACGTATTCCCGGTGCATGATACTTTGCTCGTGCATTTCCTTAGCAGAACGCTCGATTGAACTAATAAGAGTGCCTATATCGGGGGGCAATAAGGCAATCATTTTTTTTACCTCGGACACTTCTGCTGTTATCCGATTACACTTCGTCTCTAATGTACGTAATTCTGACAATAAAACATTGTATAAATGCCTATTTATACAATGGATGCTGTTTTTTCTATTCATAAAAAAGTCGTTTGTGATTCTAAAGGAGATGTACAAACGACTGTATGAAATAATTCGCTTTAATTAAAAATTAATCGAATTACAGCATATATGTAAATACCAATATTATCATGTGCTTCTTTTTCTGAACGATATTTCAACATCGGCTTGATGAACAATATTTGCGTAGACAGCAGCATTAATTACACGGGAATCTATACTCATTTTAAAGAATGTCATTAGAAAAGCAATCTCGGCATCGAAAGAAGAACGAATTTGTTCAGGAGTAACCTTATTTCCTTTATGTTCCTCACTGCGTCTTTCCTCATTCCGTTTTTGCTCAAAAATTGCAGAATGAAACAAATAGTCAATCTTCGATGTTACCTGTTCATCACTCATATTCCGAGAATCTACATTTAGTTGTTCCAATACCTGACGAACATCATCATAAAAGCCAAGAGAAACAAGAGTCTGACATATACGAGGCTCAATAGTTTGGCACGTTCTTTCAGCATATCCTCCTTGTCCATTACCATAGCCTTCATATTTGAAGGATTAACAATACTTCTGTATTCAATGAGCAATTTAGATGCTATCTCTTTAAGCGTGCTCTCTGACACAAATTCGCGATCCGAAAGCAAACAAGCATAGTTTCCACATGAAAGCTCAATGAAATCATTCAATGTTATCTGATTTAATCTTTCAATCATGACTATTTCAGTTTAGATAACTTATACAGTTCAAATTCACGGTTAGAAGCATCCTGGCGTTGCATTTTTAGACTCTTCATTAAAAGGAGATTTGTTCTATCAACCCTTTTTTCTAACCGGGAATAATCATTGAAAACAATGGTGTTACCGGAAGAGGATGCTAAATATGTCGGTGAAAATGTAGGAAAGTCCCAATCCGGCATATCAAAATTAGAGATATCTACCTTATCAACATCAGGAAAGACTTGCGCACCTTTAGGAATATCAACTAAAGTTGGAGTATCAGGAGTAATCCATGCTTTTCCGGAATACATGATAACTTCATGTTTACCGGCATCACCAACCAAAGCAGCACCGCCGGGGTGCCTATCATTACCTTTAGTACCTTCTGCATAAGAAGGAATAGGAGTGGCAAGAATTGTTGCTACTTGCATAGCCCCCATCGCCCCGATAACAGCAGCCATTACAGCACCGGCAATCGGACCTAACTGGAAAGCTTCCATAATACCACGAGCTGTTGCAATTCCAGTTTCTGCAACTTGTACTCCCTTATGCCAAACAGCTTGTTTATGGGCAATCTCTTGCTTTTGTTTTTCCAACTCCTTATTCTTGGCTTCTGTCTGATCCTTTGCTGCCCGTTTACGCGCTTCCGCTTCCTCTTCGGATATAGCTCCAGACTCTGCCAGATTCTCAATTCGTTCAATATCCTCATCATACTTTTCCTCATTAGCTTCCCGCTCTTCTTCTATTTTCTGAATCTGACCATCATAAATAGAAGAGACTAAGTTTCCAATAGCTCCCACAGCTTGAGATGCAGTTTGAAGCCATTTTTTCAAGTTCTTCTGACGTTCTTTCTGTGCTTTCTCATCCGCTTTAGTAACTTTATTGATAGCATCTATTTCCGCTTCTGCTTCTTGCTGGGAAAGGTCCGCTTTCAATTTCTGTAACTGCTCTGCAATCTTTGCCCTATCCTCTGCACTCAAATTTTCGTTTCGAAGTTCCAACTCCAACGCATCAATTGCAGCTTCGGTTGTTTTACGTACATAATCTAATTTTAACTGATACTCAAGTTCTGCATACTCTTGCTGGGTTATTTCCTTAGAAGCTAACTGTTTTTTAAGAGCAAGCGTATCCATAACATATGCAGCATCCCGGATTTCCTGCTCATGCGCCGCATTCTCTGCTATTAATTGCACCTGATCGGATGCATGTCTTTCGTAAAGTTCTTGTTTCTTTTTTGCATATTTTTCGTCAATGAGAAAAACATCTTCACCAGTTTTCTCCGCTGCATCAATTTCTGCTTCACGTTGCAATTCCAACTGGTGCAATTTCAAATCAAGTTCTTCCTGGGACCCCTTTTTTACAACAGCAAGAGCGTTCTCAACATCCTTCTTCTCACGATCAGAATTATACTTAATAGTAAACTCATCTAGCTTTTCCTGCATTTCCTTAGCTAAATTCTGACGTGTAGCAATTTCCTCTTTGCTATTACCCTTGACGGCAGCAATCTTCTTCGAGTAAGCAACACCAATTTTAGCAAGTTCTTTCTCCAGTCCCTCATCCATAAGAGCTAGTTCTGATTCCTGATAAGTTTCATGAATTTTCAGCTTCTCTTTGAGAGCTTTTTCCTGTTCACGTTTTTCTTTATCAGTAAGGACTGTTATACCTGAACCATTTTTGTCGTTACCCTTTGGACGGAACTTTTCTGCAATCACATCAAGTCCACGATTAAACTCATCGCTAGATGCTATTTTAAATAAGTTTTTAGAAAATTCCAACTGAGCCTTATCCGCTTTTTCTGCTTCCGATGTGTAATAGCCAAACATTTTAGCAGCACCATTCTTTATCCAAGACATATCTTCAAACTCTGATGTTGCATATTGAGCACGAGTTTTCATCCGTTTTAAAGCTTCTCTCTCTTGGGCCGTTACTTCAATACGTTTATTTTTCATTTGAATAACAGCTTTTGTGTATGCTTGTTCCTCTGTATCACCAGCATCAATAAGCCTCTTATATTCTGCCTGAAAATCTTTTTCTACTTCCAATAACTTTTTGTTCGCATCTTTTTTTGCAAGTGTTCTAAAATTATAATCTATCTTTTCTATTTTTTCTTCAGGAGATTTCAAATCATTGGCGATACCTCTTATTTTATCAGCCATCCAATTAAGAAACTCCTTAGCAGGTCCCGTTGACTCGGAGAAAGAAAGCATAAACGCTTCCCATGCTGAAGATAAGTTAGCAAGAGCTCCATGAACATTATCTCCCATCGTGTGAGCCATATCGCCCAATTCACGTTCTACACCAGTAATCTGTTCTCTAAGTGGTAATATTTTATCAACAGCGGTGAGAAAGGCATTAAAAGCGGCAACACTACGCTTATCAGTTAATTCAAGAGTAGTATTCAAGTCTACCCCTTTTTCTTTTAGCGATTTCAATCCTTCAACTAACTCAGGCAATGTTTTAACGGGCTTACCTAACGCCTTTGCCAGCTTTCCATTACTATCAGCTAAATTTAGAAAAACATTACGGGTAGCAGTAGCAGCCATTGAAGCATCAAAGCCGGCATCCGATAATTTACCCAACAAAGCCAAAGTATCTTCAATACTGAAATTAAAGGCTTTTGCAACCGGTCCAACAATTGGTAATGCAGTAGCGAGATATGAAAACGACAATGCGCTTTTGGTTGTTGCGACAGCCATCGCAGACACATATCTTTCAGTTTCTCTTGTATCAGCATTAAACATACGAAGAGAAGCACCTGCCAATGAAGCCGCATCTGCTAATTCTGCCCCGGTAGCTTGTGCAAATTTTAGAACGTGCTCTGTTGCATCTAATATTTCTTTTCGAGTAAAACCTAGTTTAGCAAGTTCTATTTGCAAATCCGTAGCTTCGGATGCAGTGTATTTCGTTGTAGCACCCAAACGTTGAGCATCCGCAGTTAACTCCTTCACTTTATCAGAAGTGGTTCCTAATATTGCAGCAAGCCTACTATTAGCTAATTCAAATTTAACAATATCACCTACTCCTTCACGCAGTTTTGTAAATAAAGCAACAACTCCACTAACAACAGCTTGTGCACCAATATATCCAGCAGCCCACCCTTTCAATCCTGCACCAACTTTGTTTAGCCCAGGAGCCATCTCGTTTAGCATCATTCCAGCATTCCGGGCAATAATTCCCATGTTCTGCATGGACTTATTACCGTTCTGTATTTCAATCCATGCCGCCTTTACTTCTTCCCGATATGCACCAATGGTCATTTTCTGTTGACTATATCGATCGGAATTTCGCTTTATGTAATCAGTGTTGATTCCAATAGTAGAATTAAGACGGGCAAGTGTACGAATATAGTTTTCATCCGTATCTTTCAAAACATCAACAGCCTTTTGTAGCTGCTTATTCATTTCCTTTGCTTGTGAACGGCTATGTACTTCCTGATTAGTCAAGGTAATAGCAGTTCTGATAAGTTTTAAACGTTCTTCTTCAGATAAAACAGCTTTCTTACGAGTAGTATTACCGGCATTCTGCGCTTTTGTCAAGTTAGCTTCCGCTTTAACAGCCTTTTCCAAGGACGCAGCATTATCCGAGTTTGCCTTGGTTAGTTTCTTCAATTCAGCAGCAGATAATTTCTCTACATTTAGCTTTTCCTCTATCTTCTTACTGACAGTTTGAGTTATTTCAGACTGTTTTCTAAGAGCCTCGGTTAATTCAGCAGATGCAGAGCCAGCCGTTTTTGCTTGGGTATTATAAAGATTACTCAACTTTTCAAGATCAGCAACGCCTTCTACATTTAGTTTCAAACCTTTTGCTAATTCTTTGGCCGCATTAACATAATCAGCCCTCACACGCTCAATAGTATTATCAAGCTCCACCAATTTCTGCAAATCGTTCTCATCAACGAAATCTTTTAATTTTAAATCTGCCATAATTACAGGTAATGTCTATATTCAACAATCTTTCCTTTTATCTCAACTCCTAGTTTATCAAAAGCATAGGTACCATCTTCTTTCTGATAAACGACATACATGCAACCATCCAAGACAGCTGCTTTCTTTGCAAGATCACTGATACGTTCCAGTTCACTCTGCATCTTTTTTATTTCGCAACTACAAGCCATTTTCTACCGATATCCACATTCTGAAAAGAAACGTTCCATCCAGGGACGGAGATACATAATATTAAAGTACTCTTTAGCTGTATCACCAATGCCTAAAATCTGCTCACCGTATTTCTTCTCAATAGAACTACCGTCCGTAAATCCTTTCGTTGAGAATCGAAGCCCGGAATCAATTCTATCGGCAGTTATGCTATCATAGAAAGTACCAGTAATAAAAAGGTTAGGTACCTCAACCGGACGCGGTGGCAAATAAAGCATCTCACTTCTAAGAGGCGGAGTTATCCTCTCCTTCCATCGTTTATATTGTTCCGCACGGTTCTGCCAGGGACCGGGCTCGTTAAAATAGGTGTCAGTATCATAATCAGGATTCAATAGATGTTCGGTACCGTCCAAGCCGGAATATAATTGTTCCTGAATACAATCAACGAGCACATTCTTATGTTCTTCCATACACCTAATACATTCCTCTTCAAACCCGGATGCAATGGAATGAATAACTCTATGTAATTCATCAAAATCTGCCATACAGTAAAAATATAACGGGCTGGGCTGTAATCACACCCCAGCCCGTCGGTTACTTAGTTATCGCATCGTACACTTCCGAGAGCTTCTTCTTGCGGTCAGCTTCCTTCAGTTCCTGCCACACGACTTTAATGTGCGCATTAATAAACTCTTCCTTCGTCATGCCCTTCACAGCAACCTCGACGAACGTAACATTATCTACCTTCATGACACCTGCTCAATACCTCTGATTCCTTTTTCATACAATACAGAAGGAGCTTTCAACGAAGGAACCGCCCCAGCTTTAGGAACAATGGTAATGATACCATCCGAATACGTAGCAGAAGTTACGTTATTCATAACTTCAGCAGCACCATCAGCAATAAGACTGCCAAATTCTTCTGTACGGTCATAACCACCAACAACTTCAACTATTTTGTAAGTATTTTCGGCCTCCAACTTTTGAAACACAACATCAACCAAGCCTTTAACGAAATTCTTGGGATTGAAGTCTAACTGCACGTAGTCAAAGTGCAATTGGCTGTCTTCCACATCTTCATGTGAAAAACTAACAGTCATCGCAGACTTAGCACTACTGGTCGGGTACTGTGTCACGGTCGGATAAACAGTAGACATCGGAATACCGGCAAGGATATCAGTGTCATCATTATAACCGATCAACATATTATCCTGATTCCAAAAGTAAACGTCCCATCCTTTATTGGCACATTTCAGAAGCTGGGCATTCAAAACCTCATCAAATTTCTTCAAAGTGAAGGTGTCTGTTTGAGCGCTAAGCCCGTTGTATTCACTTGCACCGTACCCTACAGGATTAACTTGAGGCTCTCCACCATTCTTGGCATACTCCAGGAATGGCAAAATAGGGTAAATACGCCCGGGACGGTCTGCATGGCACAATTCGAGCAACTTCTCACCTGTTATATCAGCAGGGAGTTTGACACCATGTTCTGTCAAGATAGCACCTTTGACCTTTTTCCAGTCAATGCTACAAGCAGAACTACCAGTGTTCATCCGGGAACCCTTACACGTTCTAATCTTTCTCATTTTCTTCTACAATTAAGATTATTAATTTTTATTTCCATCGAGCGTATATTTATGGCATCAATCGGCTCGCTCACAGCCTCACCGGAATCTGTATAGGCTCCGTATCTGCCATATGAATAGTTTTCTGAATAACTATGTTTCACTTTTTCGTCATAGTCGCAGTCGAACCGAGAATCTTCATATAATACTTCCAATAAACGTTTATAGATTGGCCGAGGATATTTTTAAAAGATGTGGTTCTGCGCATCTCATTGCTCCACTCTTTACAAGAAGAACATGCTATAATTAACGAAACCTTTGCTTTTGAAAAATAATCCGCATCACCTCTATCCTCACTAATTGGAGTGAATAGTGCAACCAATGGAAACTTCCTTTCAGACTGGGCAGAAGACTTACTGTATTCATCTAAAATATCTTTGATATATTGACTGCTACCGAAGATGTAATTCAACCTTGGGGACTTCATAACTTTAGTTCCCCCTTTCCCATTTGGATAGAGAATTTCAAGCCCTTCTGGAAGTTCCTTTACAATCTCCTCAAACAGTTCTGTTATATCTAAATCTATCATAAATTGAAAGCATTAATTGGGGTCAAAAGATTCTTGGTTATTTTCACATCGAAAGGACAATCATTCGACATAGCCCATTCAACAAACTGTTTATTCTTCTCTACCATGCTATTCCATGTGCTTACTTGTCTCTTCAAAGGAGCTATATATTCATTAGCACATTTCAAACGGACAAGCCCGGTTATTGTAGCCTGGGTGTTTGCGTCACGAAGAATATGATAAAAGACATAGTCAGCGAACGGTTCACACAGCTTCTCGCATAATACTGCATATCCGGACTGGGGGGCTTCCTTCTCTTCTGAAATATCAACTTCATCTGAAGAATCTTCCTTTTCCCGTTCAATAAGCTCCAAATAATCTGTGATAGCTTGGGAAAGAGTCACACCAACAACATTCCGGAGAAATTCGGGCTGAAATGCCTTAATATACCCATTTATCACCTCATTCACAGCAAGAGATTGGGGCGAAGGCATTTCAGCGACCGAAACATTCTCAATATGCCTGGGACCTGACATAAAATATGAAACATCAATCAACATAGCGATAGTTATTTAGAAGTCTTGCTTTTCCCGGTTTTCTTTTCATCTTCCACGGAAACGGCTTTATCATCTGTAACAGTTACCTCCTTGGCATCTTCCTCTTGCAAATCTTTTGAATCGGCAACCGGAAGATTCTTTTCATCAGAAGGCACCTGTACTTCAAGTTCTGCAATGCGAGCTTTCATTGTTTCACGCTCTTCTGTCAGTTCAACAATTGTCTTATCTTTCTCTGCAATGGATGCAGTAAGCCTGCCAATCTCTTCATTTTTCTCTGCAAGCATACATTCCAATGTCTTTCGGGCATCTTCTTCTGTAACAAGACCACATTCGGAAATAGGGATGAGTTGAATCATCCCTCTATTAATCCGAATGCGTTGCTCTTTAAGCACATTGGTTACATCCTTATCGTTACCTCTAAGTATGTAATCCATAATCCTACGCTTTAGTTATTGCAGTCTTCAATGCGGCCAAATCCCCATAAGCGAAAGCCCACGGCATATAAATCGGGAAGATAACTTCTTCTTGTGCCATCAGCACAACCTCATTGCAAAGCTTGGTCTCCACATCTTCAGCCCATTCAAGTGTCAAAGTGGTATAATCAACCAAATTTGCGGCTTGGTTAAAGTCACCCAAAAGATACTTACCTGGAAGAATACCACCATACTCGATAATCGGACGACCGGCAATATATTTCACCCCATCAACCATTTTAACGATACCAAGATTACGTCCTGTCGTATCTTTCTCTGATTCCATACCGTTAACAGTCATTGGATTAAGAATAATAGCATTCGGAAAATACTGGGCATATGTCATTGCGGCGAAAGCTGTTTTCACTACATCTTCAGAGTTGGGTTCCTCAATGTTCTTAAAGCCGGCTTCATGAACACTGAATGTCATTTTATCCGTAGCCGTTTCAGCACCGGAGAACGCGACACCAGGAATAAGGATACGACCATCTTCCATTTTCACAAGAGCGTGTGTTTTGTTCAGTTCTGTAAGAACAGCGGCACCAGCGAACGTGATACTCATTCCATCAAGAATCAAATCCTGTGGTTCTGCAAACTCTACAATCACATCCTTATCACCGTTATATCCGGTAATAGCTTTTACAGCACCGGCGGCACCTGTAACAATGGCTGTACTGATAATCTTCTCTACAGAAGTCACCCCAGTATTATTAATAATACCAAGCAAATTCTCACCATTACCGTCACCAAACAAGATGTTCCAGTCTTCTGCCATCCAAACAGCTTCAGGAAGCATGTTCAAGATGTAGGAACGAATGTACACTCTTGATTTCAACATACGTTTTGAGATACGGATATGAGTACCAAGGCGCTTAGTTCCTGTCTGTATCTCTTTTACCTTGATGCTTGATTCAGCAAACGCCCATTCTCTGTTACAAAACGGGCATTGCGGTTGAAAGCATATACTTGTGCATAGGCAAGTTGAGGGTATGTAGGATCAGCAGTCAACGTCGTTAATACATCACGCATATGCAACTTTTTGTTGGCAACCTGAGTCACAACACGTTTCTGTTGTTGAGTAATCAACAAATCACCGGTGTAATTGTCAGTCATGGAAACGACATCTTTCAAGGAGAAGCCGTCAAATTCTCCTGATTTGCGTGTTTTTCCTTCTGCGAAATCTCTGAATTTTTCAGAATCAAGCATCTCGTTCAACTTCTCATCGAACTTGTTGATAGTATCCATAGAAAGACCTTTCTGCTTCATTTTCTCGATACTTTCACCTAGAGTTTTAACTTGTTCTACAAGTTGCTCGTTGTCCTTTACCAATTGCTGGAACTTTTCTCCATCATAGGCTTTCAATAGATTATTGATGTCACCAAACTGTTTCGTTACCTCCTCCGGTGAGGCAAATCCTTCAAGTGACTTGTTAACTACTTCACACATCATGCCGACAATGTTTTCCATGAAAGTTTTCTGTTCTGCCGGCAGACCGTCTGTTTTCAGATTAAAATCTGATACTGTAAATTTTTTAGGCATAAAATTTAAATTTTAAGTTATTTATTCTCGAAACAGCTATTCAAACTCTTGAAATCGAGTAAAGTGCCATTATCAGCGGCTTTAATCGTTACTTCATCGTTCCCATTTTCCCCGTCATTCTTTTCTTGAGTGTCAACAGACGGCTCATTTTTTCCGGTGGTATTTTCAGAAGTGTTTTGCAGAATAGCATTCGAACGATATACTTTTCCCCAACAGTGGGGACATCTTACATAATTCATAAGGTCTTGTAGACCCTTTTGAGTAAATTCTTTCTTTTCTGATTTGACAGAATCAATAAGAGAAATTACTTGGGTTCTAATCTCCGGAGTGAGCTTCTCCATTTCTTCCCTTACAATGTCCTGTGTTATCCATCTCTGATAATCAGCAGCATAATCTAATACCTGTTGGGCAAAGGTATGCTCTGTTTCTGCATCATAATCAAATTGATAACCACAATGAGGACATGAGACAACGGCACCACCGTTGAGGCTCTTCAGTAATAAACTTAATTCCATATCGTATCCTTTTAAACGTTCATCACTATATCCATGCTGCAAGAACGCTTTCCGGACGAAATCAACAGCTTCCTTTACCTGGTCAGCAGTAGCAGACTTGATATTCACAAGGAACGTCTGTGGATTACTCCCCCAACTTGTCAATGTTGAATATTCCATCATACGCCATTCAAGCACCTTACAAGGATCGATAGAATCCCTTTTGATGGCTTTTACTCCGATAGAGTGTTCTAGGGTTCTTCCATTCTCTGCAAACAGTTTATAATCAGCTAACGTATCACGGCCAATCTGTTTTTCAAGATTTAACTGACCGACCATAACCAAATTACCTTCTGTTTCCTTACCACTCAACGGAACACCTAACAACTGGTCTGTACGATGATTCAGGAACCAACGCATCCGACCAATATTTTCTTTCAATGTTTTATTGAATGAGCCGGGCATAGATATGTCATTTTGTGAGTCCTTCACACCGATACCGTTCACCGCAACGGTAACGATACCCTTCTCATCAACATCATTTGCCTTTGTCTTGTACTGAAGGCTTTTGATTTTCTCTTCCATCTTTTTCATCTCCACTTTTAGTGTTAAAAACTCGATTTACTTTATCCAGTTCCTCATCTGACATATCAAATTTCAATTTGTCAAACAAGGGATTTTCTATCATACTTTCGCCTATTTGGGCACGCCAGTCATTGAGTGTTATAAGCCCACATGAGAATTGTTCACGACAACGTTTATTTATATTTGTCTTTACGTCCTCGGATTCTTTCAATCCTTCCTGCAAACAATCAACATCAGAGAAATCACAATCCAAATAATATCCCCCTCCTTCAAGACCAAGGAAAGCTGTAAAATCCTTGCAGAATTGTTTGGCCATAGGAATAACAGTTGAACAATATACGCTCTTTTCAGCAGTAGCCTGATTGCTAAATGTGGACTGGTCTTTTCGCGGAACAAGAACGGCAGGGATGCCGTATGCCCCTGCAATATTTATTGCATCAGCCAAAGTCTCTTCAAACGGCTGTAACTCTGCAATAGAAAGATTAGTACGAACAAAGTCAATGTCTGCATCTGAAATACCATAAGGTACCTGGCCCTTCCTTACACCATACTTCTCAAAATTTTGCTTCAAAAGCTGTTCCTTTTCATCGTCAGTCAACGCTATTGAACCGGTAGCATCAGTTTTCTTACTTACAATAAAGCCCAATCCACCCCGCTTTACATAAATCACATTTCTAGCTTCATATACAGCTATTAGATTTGACATTGGCTTATTTTGGGAAGCAAGACGACTTTTGGACTTCAAGAACATAGCCCCTGAATAGAACTCTGCACTTCCGTCTCTATCATGCCATATTTGGTATGGAGGAATTTCCAAACTACCATTCCAACCATACTCCAAACGATAGCTACGAATAATATCTTCTGTTTGGGCAATGCCAAACAATGGTATATTCCCGTAAACAGGTTCTACAATAGTCTTATCAGAAGGTAGCACCCAATAATTATCGCAATATCTCCATTTTTCAGCTGTAGAAAAGACATCAGGCATAGCGGCACGAATAAAGCTATTCCCTGTACACAATTTATAAATATGGTGCTGATAAATCAATTCTTTCCAACGCATCAAACAATTAGGACGACTAAGTATGCCATTCATTCGTTTATTCGCCCATACTATACTGTCATCCTTAGTTTTCTTCAATTGAAAATTAGCACCTGCAATTCGCGATGCAATATAATCGATCGGGAAAAAGACTTCAGGTATCGTACTGAATAGCGTTAGATAGTTACTGCCCGCTACAATAGGACTAGTAAGGTCCTCAATGTATGCAACTGACCATTTTTCAGCCTTGCCACTTTGAGTATCTATATCCTTATTTTCAGATGAAGTAACTATTTCAACTTCACCTTTAGTCTTAGATTTCTTTCCAAATAGATTATCAAAAAAAATATTCATTGGGTTCCTTTTTGAGCAAAACTAAGTAAAAAGAAAACCGTTTTCCAAAACACTAAAATCTTGAAATTACGAAAACATAATATCAACAATACAACATCCTTATTTTCAATCACATATAACGCAATTCAATTCAAACCTAATTTTACAACGAACTGTACTAGCCCACTCAAAACAGCACTGGCCTCTTTTGTTTCACTATCTTTATTATAGTCCATCAGATTATTCATGAAGGCAACATATTCCGTATCAGATTCTACTTTTGATGCAGAAAAAAGAATACTATTTTTCACATAATCAGATGTTGCAGCAATACGCTTATCTACATCCGGAAACTCTTTCATTACACGAATCTCCTTGTTTGTACTAGAACGGAGTTCCCGGATAAAAGGGAAATAAGCATCTGTACATTCAATTACACATGAATCAGATTCATGGGACAAAATAGAAGAACGTATATCTTCTGTTGAAGTAGTATCCATAAATACGACATCAACAACATGCCATTTATTTCCACATCTAAACGCTTGTATAAGGACAAATTTCCCATTAACATTCGGCATCACATATAGAATCTTCTTAGTGTATTTACATTCGGTATCTGGATTGAAGAAATTAACAGTGCCATTACAAGCATACAAGTTTCTTTTTCGCCGGTTACTAAACTCTATATACTGCTCACTACACAAATCCACAACGACATATCGGAACGTATCAGACAGGTGCCCGTGCTCCTCATAAGTCTGCAAGGTAGTTTTATTCTTGACCTTAGTTTTAAGAATGGCACCGTTAGCATCTTTCTGTACGCTCATGTAGTCCTCAATAGATACCGAACATGATTCGTCAATGTATATCTCTATACCGGGAACAGTACAATCAAAGATAGCATTGATAAACTCACCGGTCATGGCAACACTCGGATTCTTATTGCCTACCTTATCCTCAATCTCGAATCCTTCTTTCTGCAATGTATCTATGAATAAGTCCATCCAAGAACGTTTTTCATCATCAATGCTATTGGCCGCCTTTGTTGAGGCATCCCCGTGTAGGTAGACTTTATCACTATACCTGATATCTTTCAGATACTTGGCTACAAGTTTAGAGGACTTCTTTACTGTATTGTTAGGACTTTCCGCGCATGTCTCATGGAACTGCCAAACCTTGATACCGGTAGTGAAATCTACTTGCCAGTACGACACACTGATATATGGCAGTACGTTATTATCTACTGATAGATGAATAGGCAGGTCCGGGATATATTTATGTTCACCGGAATGTTTGCCACGATTGAAGGAACCGAAGAACTCACTACCGGTACGAATGACACCCCATTCTCCCAATGCGTACACATTATAATAATCCGGGTCGTGAACTCTATCATATTCAAAGTCGGCAACACATTGCTCATCATAAAAACCGTATGTGCCATCAGGACTACCAACTACCCAAAAATTATTCAGATAGGTAGATTGGATAATAACTGTATTAGGTGCCTGTTCCTCGATTTGCTTAGTACGAAGATTAAGTATTTGCCTGGGTGCATTCTTCTTTACGGATTTGACCTTGGTAAGTTCTTTCGGCAACTCTTTGCCGGCAATGGTAACCGTCATCGGTACATCATGCCATTTGTCTTTATCAATGAACTCTTTCTTTATCCAGTGGCTTTCACTGATCGGATTAAAGGTACAAATAATTTGCTGCCCTTTCTTACCACGCAAACGCTTACGTAGCTGCTTGAAATCCGGATGCTCGAACTCTGACCATTCCTCTAACTGAACACGCTTATAATTGGAGATACCTTTTATCTTTTCCGGATCGTCAAGACCGGAAAAATCTATCTTCGCACCATTAACCAGACACTTAATAGTATTCTGTTGGAACTTGAACAAATGGGATATGCCAAGACCGGCCGCAGCGACTTTATAATCTTCATAAATGGTTTTGAGAATAGAAGCTCCTACTTTACGCATGACAAGAGTGTTCTCACCATCCTGTAATGTCTGTATCAGTATTGTTTGTGCCACACTATACGACTTACCGGAAGATGAACCTCCATAGAGAATGATAAAACGGATAGTCTCATCATTCAAGTACTTCAATAGATAGAATCCGTTAGGATTTAGCTTCTTATAATTTATAACCATATTGTTCTAAAAGTAAGGTTTCTCCGTAGGGTGAATACTGGATTTTGCAGTTCAAATTGTTCTATTCTTCCGAATCCTCATTATCTTCAAATCCGATACGAAGTTCACCGACTTTATTTCCGTCTCCACCTTTGATGTTGACATTCTTATCGGCTTCCCATCCATTCCAGGCACCAAGAATCCGGGCGGCTTCTGTCTTGCCGTTGAACTCATAATTAACCACTCCTCTATTATTCTGAATCTTCTTCAACGCATTACGGGCACGCTTTGGAAGTTGGGACGGACTTCTCATCTTTGTTTTCCCGGTAACAGGGTCTACATAATGTAAATCATCGGGATCAGCGAGTACAATATCCATTAATACCTTCTCAACCGTTTTCCTCTCTACTTCAGTCTCTTTCGCCCTCTGTTGCTTAATCTCACTTATCCTTGCACTAACCTTGCTATTGGCTAACAATCTGCTAGCAGCACTCCAAATCGTTTCAGGTTTCATCTTTGACGCATCATAAGACATCCTATATGCTTCACTAGCATTACCTTCTGTATCAACGTAGTATTTACAGAATTTCTCTTGCTTGAATGTTAATGGTTTCTCTTGCTTTCCCATATCAATTGTTATTTATTCCTACGAGAAAAAGAAGCTGCTCTCTATCCTTTAAAAGCTCATAGGTGGCAAGCAGTGTGCTGCCAGTTGTTAATATGTCATCGTACACTATTATCTTCTTTTCCTTTATCGGACGAAGAAGAAAGAATTCCGGATTCAATCTATCTTTAGTTAGGCACTGAATTGCATTCTCATAGAATGGTATTTTCACCGCCCCAGCTATTTTCGTGCAGATAGAGGTTGCAAAATGAAAGCCCTCGTAGTGTCTCCGTCGCGGTGTGGTGACTATACACCATCCTTCATATCCCCCTACAATGAAGCGGTGGAGAAACTCACACGCTCTCTCTGCAAAGAATGATGCAAGTTCCTCCGACTGTTTAATTTCTGAAAAGCTGGTACCAGTCTTGGAACGGGTGAACTGAGAGATGTAATAGATATCACCCTTTTTATGAAGTGATACCTTTTCTTTCAGATCACATAACCGTTCCTGATGAGACCAGCTCTTACCTTTCACCGCTTCCGGCTTATCCCAGTCATCAATACGACATATCTTTCCCTTTCTTTTCATCAAAAATCTTCTTTACTCCATCCTCGACAGATGTATAAGACAAAGGTACTAAATAGATATCCCGGTTCACCGACTGCTCCAAATTGTCAAAAGCCCGTTTTTCATTAATTAGCTCAATTTCAAGCGGTTTGTAGTATTTTACTAAAGAAGCAAAATACATAGTAGTCACAGGTTGGACGTTACAAATATTGATAAGTTGCCGGTTACAACCCACCGAATAGATAAACCCCTCAATGACATCATCTATGTAAGTGAAGCACCGGATATTCTGACCACAGTTGTATAATGACACGTTTTCCTTTTCCATCAGGAACCAGAGAAGAGTTCTTTTTCGCGGATTAGGTCCATATACATTATGCAGCCGACACCCGGTCGCAGCCTTACAATAGATAGATGCATACTGTTCATCGAAATACTTGCTTATTCCATACATGGAAGTGGTATTCTCCGGATTCGCCGTTGACGAACTGGCGTATACTAACTTCACATGATACTGGTTACATGCATTAGCAACTCGCATGAAGGTATCAATATTATCTTTCCTGATTTGTTCCAGGTTTCCATTAAACACGCTGGTTTGTGCCGCCAAATGGAATACACAATCAATCCCCCCACTCTTCAGAAGCTCGCATACTTCCGTAGCTTCAGTACCACACTTTCGATCAAGTCCTATGACTTCAACACCTCTTTTTACTAATTCTCGGCAAAGGGCTTTACCTATAAATCCCTCACTACCGGTTACAATCATTTTTTTCATCATCACAAAAAAATAAGGGTGCATCTTGTTTAAAGACACACCCAAGTTCAACAAAAAGGCTGTTCCAAAATTAATTGAAACAGCCTATATACTTTACATGGCAAATATATTTCAGCCTACTTTTTAATTACTTCATTCGTTTGAACATAAATAAATTGATAATACAAACATACTTAAACCCACTAAAGAAAACATCAATAACAGATTTCCATTACTAGCCTTAACTCTTTCAAGCTCTTCTCTAGTAGCATGCAATCCTGCATATGCTCTGTTTCTTTGTCCTTTTAAAATTTCATTTCTTGTTTGTAATCTATTCATATTTTTTTTAATTAATAAATACATGAAAGCATTCAAAAGAACACATTCCCTGTCATTTTCCCGGGATGACACTGCAAAGATAATGTAAATCATCTATCAACAAAATTATTTCTAGGAAAATTTATCTCAGATTTTCGAAATATGAAAAACTCTCTATAAATCACCTAACTATATTCCATTCACTTTCCATAATCACGTGTTCACACTTATTGCACCTATGCAAATAAGTTGGAAAAGGGGCTGTTGTATAATCTTCAACTGCTATCTCTATGTTACCACATTCTGGACACTCAATACTTACGTCTTTGATACCGGGATAGTCCCAGAAAGATAGTTTCCCTTTTACATTTTCGATAGGTTCTTCATAAATAATAGGATTAGCTAACACCCAGTTATAAACTTTTTTTCGGCCCAGATAGAAGAATGATTCTGTACACAATCCACTATCTCAACGCTACCGATAATGGAGCCTGTACAAAAACTAAAATCTTTCCACTCTTTGTTTTCTGGTAATGCCAATAACTGCTCATTGGTAAGTATTGAATCATAGAAATTATCGTAATTCAAAGGTTTACCGCTTGAATGAATCAGTATCCTCTGTCCTAAGTATTTCTTAGGACACGGCCAAGCTCGATTTTCGATGTCTTTAATACCGTGGATTATCAAAGAGGCCCACGGCTGTTTTATTGTTATTGCTTTCATTGTTCCAAACTTTTTTTGTTGCTACTTGTTTAATTAAAAAATAGATTATATGAAACTAAATTACTACTTACGTTATTCTGCATATCATTATGCCTTAACATTACTTCATGTATGTCGGTGAGGGTTCACCCACATAAGGATAAAACAATTCCTCCAGGACAAATAAAGAAAGTAACAGGCAGTAAGTCTGCGAGATATTATACTCCGGGGCACAATAAGTAGAGTCGTTATTTTATTTGATTTGAATCACTTTTTTATTACAACTGCCATGGTGCTAACAGTCGTTCCACTTTCCTTGAATTCACCTGCTCCGATTTCAAAAACTTCTCCATGAACCTCTTCCAACCATTCCCGGAACTCAACACATTTCTTTTCAGATGCGAATTTCCAATGCTGGCTGGTAATAGCAGCAAGAGTTCCACCTTCTTCCAAGCGTTCATACATAAGTCTTACATGGTCAATATCCTGATTACCGGAAAATGGAGGATTAGCAATAATCTTAGTGTAATTTCCTACACTATCTTTAGTGAAATCCTCACCAAGCAATATTACGTTATCAAGTGTATGAAGGAACTCCCTGTTTTCCGGCATCAGTTCATAACATTCAACTATTACTGACGGGCATGACCGATGGACCGCTTTTATCAGAGCACCGCGTCCGGCACTTGGTTCAAGTACGGTATCTGTTTCGTGAATTCCACCGGCAAGCATTACCAACCAGTCTGCAATATCAGCAGGTGTTTCAAAGAACTGAAAGTCTTTTTGCAAATCGCATCGCTTACCTTCTTTCAAGATGGAGAACACACGTTCCGGATTAAAAGGAAATGTGAATCCCTGTATCTTACCTCCCTGCCATGAGCCGCCAGCTTCTTCTATCCATTTCTTTGCTTCAGCATAGGATTTCTTATTGAATTGTACTTTCGGAAGTTTAAGAACACTATCCTCAAGAGTACAATGCTTCAGTATCTCTTCCACATTCCATTTCTTACCTTCATCAGCCTGGCTCTTCCTTTCATCAACCGGAGCGTCCGGCGCTAACAGTGAGGATATTTTCGTAATAACCATATTACTCGCATCCATAAAAGTATTAACACAGGAAAGCGCTTCCATAAGAAATTCAGTATCAACATATCCGGCAGCGTCATAAACATCTATGCCTTCAGTCATATCCGACAATTCATTGAGCTGGGCTACACTACCACGTAACGTTTTTATTAAAGTCTCTTTGTTGTTCATCATAACTTTTTTGTAAATAAATTCTTGTTGTATCTACACTACCATGACCAAGAAGGTCTGCTAATTGAATTACATCTTTGGTTTTCTTCAGGAACATTTTAGCAAAGAAGTGCCGGAAGGCGTGAGCGTGCATTTTTTTCGAATCAATACCACAATGTTTACCCCATACTTTCAGATGCTGTGAAAGACCTCTTTGAGTCAACGGCCCGAATCTCCCAACAGCAAGAGTACCGGACTTGCCTGTCTCCTTTATATAGTCCTTCACTTCCCTCTGCAATTGCTTTTGGAAAAAGAAACGCCGATACTTGTTCCCTTTCCCTTTCAAAACAACTTCGCCGGCCGCTATATCCTCCCACGTGAATTGCTGAAACTCCGAGAGCCGAGCTCCTGTAGTACCCAATACCTTAATGAAGAAATAGTAATCCTTGTTGAGTTTTGTTTTCAGATACTCCAGTAACCTATTATATTCCTCTTCTGTCGGCACATTGTTTACATCCAACTTGCGTTTCATTCTAGGTCGTTTCAGTTCAATAGGTTTCTTCACCCATTTGGAGAACTTCTCAATGGCTGTAATACGTAATCGAATGGTAGCTGGAGAAAGTTTTTCCTCTTCAAGGCTTTTTATAAATCGTCTGCAATTATCCATATTTAGTTCATTGGCGTATTCAAAATATTTTCTCAACGAGGTATAATAGACATCAATTGTGTGAGAGGAATAATCATTGTTATCAGTCAACCATATTATAAAATCATTAAGCAGTTTCTTATTCTTCTCTGAAATAACCTCAAGTTTCTCCAAAGGCTTTACAGCCTTTTCCCGTCGGCCATATCCGATTTTAAGATAAGACAATAAATCACAAACAGCCTCACACATAAACGAATGGCGCACCATAGCATCAGCATTTTTATGTTTATATTTATAATAACCATGACGATTGATTTCTTCGGAATTTTCAAGAAAATCAGTCACATATTTGATGTATTTCCCGATGCTATCATAGCTCCTACCCGTCGTATACAGGTAGGATATGTAATCTACCAATATTTGTTTTCGTTTATCATCCATTTTTTTGATTTGAGAGTTAATACTTCATCCCGTGCATCTTTTCACGGAGTTCGTTATACTTCATTTTCTGCTCGATGTGCCAAAGCAGGTTTATATCTAAGTGCTTGGCAAGCCCGAAGATAGATAGTATCATATCATTCACGGCTGTAGGAAAATCAAATATTCCGTCATACCTAACAGGAAGTGTAGAGATGGAATAGATTGATTCGGTAAAAGTTTCGCCTTTACAGGCTTCTGCCATATCTTCAATACAGTCATCAATATCTCCATTGGCAAGTTCAAGGTTTATTCCTCGAAGTCCTGCAAGATCAAGCAAGCGGATAACAGCATCAGCTAATTCTTCTTCGATTGAACCTTTAATGGTTTCGTTATATGCAACTTCGTAACCGCGCTCTTTGGGAATGTCAGAATCCAATCCTTGACAAATGCGGCTGTTAGCAATCTTCTTATTATACCGATCAACATTAGCACGCCTTCCTTTTCTATCTGCTTCCACAGCTTCCATCAGTTCAGAAATCACAAGGCAAAGAAAATGATTGTTACTTAGCTCTTGATCGTGAAACCCATGTTCACAAGCTGTTTTATATGCTTTGTCTCTTAATTCATTTAAATTCATTTTACTCATCCTTGTAATGCTTAAATATATCTATCCAATTCCTTTTCTAATAATTCTCCATCTATTTCAGGAAACAGCCTCAGAACTAAATCCAAAGATTTACAATAATTGTTACTGTATTCTTCAGTATCCATTAATCGAAGTACCATAGAACAAAAGATACTTTTTGTGTCTCTTAATTCGCCTTTCATCAGCAACTTTGATAGTTCGATAATTTGACTAGCAGGATTATGAAATTTTCCGTTTATATATTGAAAAATTATTCTTCCTTCAAATTGGCATATTTCACAATCTAATTCACAATCAATGTACTCTATTTTACTATCTATGAATTCACAATAAACACATTCAGTATTAGAAGCAAATAAAATTGCAAAATCATAGATATCATCACTATTACCTACAATTATTGAAGTAGATTCAAGAGTTTCCGAAACACCATTATTCCACTTTGCATCTTCAATAAGTTCCCTCACATATTCTTGAACTCTTGTAATGTTCTGCTCTATTAAATCTTTTTTACTCATAATTTCAATTCAATTAAGTTCGATTATTTTTTTGCAATATTCTCCCAAAAAGCAACGCCTTCAGGAGTACCATTAAAAGGGAATGAGATAGCTAGAAATCGATGAAAACAGCAATCAACATCTAACAAATTGTTCACCCGCTCTTCATTTGTCATTGAGAAGTCAGGACACTCAATATTAAATGTATCATTTGCTCTTTCTGTGTTATATTTCCATTGATTGAAAATACCTAGTCTTTCTAATTTTTCTATTTTTTCATTCCTCTTCATGTTGATTGACTTTTAATGCTTTACGTCTATAAAGGTAATCGTTATTGACAAGTTTAGCAAACAGAAACTTCGCCATTTTAACGCCATTTTAATCAGTTTTTTTCTTCAACAATTCACGTCTAAATCTTTCCTCTAAATCAAAAATGGTTTCTCCACTATTACGACGATAGGGCCTATCGGTATTTAACTGAAGTTCTTTCAGCTTTTTCCAATACCATGGAAGATACAAATACATATTCTTCAACTCCTTCAAGTTCTTATTTCCACAACACCAGCAACTCACACGATCAAGTAGCTCATATAGCCTTACTCCATCCTCATGCCAAACAAAACCTTTTGTGTAACAATACTGGAGTGCATCTGCTTCAGTAATACCCCAATCACGAAGTGGTAAAACCCGATTAGGTCGATTTTCCTTTTCAAAGCGATGGGTCTCATCGGCAGCAATACCGACATAATCAATTCCGTCTTTTGTGTGAGCTTTCAATGCACGAAGTTTTTCACTCGTTCCCCACCGGCATGTTCCCCCACACCAACTATATCCCTTTTTATGAATAATATTGGTCCCTCTTTTCTTAACCGGCCTTTCAAACATTGTCCAAAGAAAAGGTTGCTCCGGATGCAGTTCGGTATATTTAATGCCAAGTTTTTTAAGAATTGGAAGAACAGCATCACGAGTGTTATAGATTGCCTGAAATTCCATACCTGTATCATAGAAAACGACTTCATCCAACTGATATCCTTTTTCTATTAGCATGAAAAGCATTGCCAAGGAATCCTTTCCAAAGCTGACTGAAGCATAATATTTCATACAAAAAATTTAATAGACAAATCACTTTTTCTTCTTTGCCCTCTGATTATTAATCTGTGACATACACATACGGCACCAGGAAGTCAACAAATGATATTCCTTACCTTTTCTCACCACTATACGATTGTAGAACCGGTTCAAGTAGAAGTAATTTCCGCAATGGGTACATCTTTTCATTTCACGTCCTGAATCATCTATAATCCGATTACGCGGCTTACGATGAATTAGAGTACAACTTTTACACTTCTCATCAGTTTCGCGGTGCCGCCGGCAATGTGATAAGGATTTTGCTCCACATTTAGCAAACACCTTACAATCTCTACGAGGTATTGATTGACACACATTCATGGCTTCCTTGCATTCAAGAATTTATTTACTACACGAGAAAGTACATCCTCATTCTCCGGCATCAGCCATTCTTTTGCAACGTTCCAAGCAATACTCATAGTAGGATTGAAGTTATCCTTCCTGACAGTGTGATGAGACAAACGTCCTTCAGTGGGCTTCAAACCCTTATCATGTAAGATACACAGTCCATTCTCGAAAAAAGCACAATACTCCTTACCAGCAACGGGCTGAATCATCGGAATAGCAATATTAATAACCCCTAAGAATATACCAGCAGCCCAGTTCGTCAGCGCTAACCTGTCGGCATAACCTGCATCAATAATTCGTTCAATATCATCAGGAGTACCTAAACATGGCGTATGACATTGTTGTTTACAAACACTGCATGAGCATTGTACAGGTACACGACCTGAAGCCCTCATTACCCTTTGTAATGAGATTTCTTTAGATAATTCTCTCATAGTAAATTATTTGAGATACTACAGATTAGTAAACATCGCCCCACAGTTTTATTGCAAGTTCGTATTTCTTTTGCAACTCATTCACTTCTTTTTTTGCATAAGTGAGAGTGTAAGAGTGGCTACGTGGATATTTGCCGGACTTCAATCCTTCATGATATTCTTTTGCTTGTTCCAACTTATGTTCGTAGAAATCTATACTTTCCGGCATGGACAAGTTTATCGTATTAGCCCTTTTTTCCCAATACTTCGCAACTCTTTCATGTTCGGCAGCCTTATCACTAAGCTCAACGCTTTTCCCCATGTTATTCCAGGCATCATCTATCATTTTGCGATGTCCTCGTTCGCTATGGTGTCCAACTTTGATAGGCTCACCCAAAGAAAGGAAATCACGATGCTTATTTGATTTCTGAAAATACTCATTACTTTTTTGTACAGCCGATGACGCCCATTCATGCCTGCGTTCCGCTCTTTGCTTAGCCCATTCTTGAACATTAAAGCCGTCAGCTCTAACGATGGAATAATAGTAAAACCCATCTTTTTCGAAGATTAGGTTAAATACTATACTTTCGTTCTCCTTACCATACTTGGTGGTAACTTCAATAGTTTCACCTTTTTCGTGCTTCTCATCACACTTTGCCAAAAATACATTTGGCGCAAATTTGTAATACGTGTTCATTTTTTTAATTAAATTGGTTTGACTTATATGAAATATGAGAAACCACAGCTACTTAGCCGTGGTTTCATCATTAAATAACTTTGGTTGACTGGGTTGAACCAAATCATCGAATAAACCAGGAACACGAGGTTGTAACGCCTTGTATTCTTCCTGAAAGAATTCTTCTTTGGTTCTCCCATGTTTTTTACCCTTTCGTGTATGTACATCGAAAGTGTAATCTGGGATAGGAATAGGGTAACGCCTGACATCATTTATCCACTTTTCTATATCAATATCCTTTCTATCATAGATGAAGTTTTGCAAATGATCCGCATCACGATTCTTTCTACATTCACAAAGGAGAATAACAGCTTTACTCACAAATATCCTCCCTTTGGGTTCAGTAGCAGTCTTGTTTACCAGCTCATGCCCCTGCCACAATGCTTCTATCTCTTTAGTAATGATTCCATAGCAATCTTCAGCACTAATGGTAAACAGACGCTCCACACATAGTCGCGGTACCCACTCGCCCAAAGTTCCAATGCAAAAAAGCCGGCTACCCCGGTGTCGGCTCGCCTAATGGCTTTCTGCATTGCAGAACTCACCTCAAAGAAATCATATCCGCAAACTGTTCTTATAATCATAATTCTAATTTAATGGTTTGACTTTTAGTTTATTACATCAGTAAAATTAGCTAAAAAAGGCGAATATGACAAACAGAATGGACGCCATTTAAACGCCTTTTTTACAGACTATTAGAATTTGAATTTGCATGATATATTATATTGAACGAGCTGCTTTGTTTTGTCTTTCCCATTAGTGGTTGCACTCTTTAGCAAAATACTATCACCAAAATTCTTTTTGATAAAGAGGATAGATTTACGTTCCTCTTCCTGATTCCTTATAGAAGCAAGCCCACCAGCGTTTACAAAAGTGTTCTTTTGCTCAAAATTATACCGCAAATCGGTTAAAACTTTACGTTCTTTGTACTTCATGTAACAAGAAATCCAAAAATCTTCCTTCAAACGTATTTCCTCATTCCACCAAGTGTTTTTGTTATAGATTACTCCATAACTGCAACCGGTTATCATTTTCGAAAGAGAAAGAAAAGCGGATTCATCATACATTACCGGCGATATCCGAGCGGTGAAGCCAAACAGATGTACATCCATCATACTGGCCATCTCAAATAATGACTGAATGATATTGGTTATCTTATCTTTATCCTTTATCCGGCTAGGTTCTCCTTTTTCCACATAAATAGGTTTGCAGGCATGGACATCATCATCAAGCATGAAAAGTTCTCCAAAATGCTTTGCCATCCAATTACGTTTCGGGATGAGGCCCATAACGTCGTCAGGATGAGTAACAATTTCACATTCCGGGTTAAATTGCTGATATAAGTCAGCTTGACTTTCAGCAACGCAAATGATAGGATCGTTCACCAACTTTTTAGCGAACACCCGGTCATGGCGTTTATGACTTGGTATTACTATCTTGCAGGGCATGGCGAACGTCTTTTATATCAATTACATTGGATTTACTTATTTTCCCGGTCTTGTACGACTTCATGTGCTGCATGTCCAGCCTTTCACGAAGCCAGTTGCTATCTACCTCATTACTTGAGGTGATGATAAACAACTCATGTTTTTCGTCATACTTTGGAATGAGAGGATAAATGGCTGTATCATCCGTGATGGCATCGAAGCGCTCTTTAAATTCATCCTCTTTCCTCTCCGGGGCAAATTCGATGCCCCAGTCTTGGAGTTCCGCCTTATTCCACTCGTTTTCCATAACGTCCAAATCATTCTCACCAAAATTGACATTATCTTTAGTGGCATATTCCCTCAACTTCTTAACGGGGGTATCAGGTGCCAGAATTTTACAAGGCAACTCTTTATAACCTAACTCCTTGCAAGCCCGCAAACGTAAATTACCACAAACAACAATATATCTGCCATCATTGTAGGGAAAAACTATAAGTTCTCGAAGCTCAAGCATCTCTGGCGAATCCTGAATGCTTTTCTTCATCGCTTCAAAGCGGTAATCACGAAAAAAACGTGGATTTTTCGGCAATCCCGTGAGCTGCCCCTTATTAAAATCAAGTAGGCAGACTTGAATAATCTCTGTCATAACTAACTATATTAAAATCAACAACACAAAATCAACAACACAAACAGTCAGTAACAACACCTAATCATTTTTTCTATCATCGAACTCTATCTTATCTTTGATAAGCTGTTCAATGTCCTCACAACCAAATCTTTTTAAATAGGCAACAAGGTAAATTATCATCTCGGCTGCCAATTCTTCATCTTCCGAATATTTAGGAAGATTATCACTCCTATATTTAGAAGCAATATCGAATTTTCTCCAAACGGCTTCAATTCTTATGCTAAACGCTTTTCTTGAGCTATGCTCATTCATCTTAAAGCGCTTCCTCATGATATTCAAGCATCTCTGGGCAAACCTATTCAATGTTATCATATCGATCGGGTTAAATTGTTAGACTATGAATAATCTCACACGATTCTATTAGGTTGGTCTCTGATGCGAAACCAATGAACATATTCTTTATCTATCAGCATACTATTATTTATTTTGAGGGGTCTGTTGTATCTAAATATTTCCTGTATTCCAATTCTGTTTTGGCAAGATTGATTACGGTATTAACCCCTTGGAAAACTTGTTTTGCTTGGCTCACTTTACTAGGATCTTCTTTCACATCCTTAATTTGTTGAAGAACCAAATTCCTCAAATCTTGTAAAATGGTAGGGTTCACTGTAGACACCTTATTCAACCGTTCATTTGCCAACACGACAACAGTATTTGTTATTGGCCGGAAACGGTTCAACTTGGAAGCCAAATCAAACATACTAAACACTAACACTTTGCCATTATTCAAGTATATCTCAACTTCGGTACCATCATCACCGGTACCGTCACAGTAATTGAGAATTACAACTTCTTCATTCTGATAAAGGAATGGTTTATTAACCATTTCTTTCAATCTATCTATTGCTCCATCAGTCATGATTCATTCTTTTTTGTTGCTTTATTAATTTGTCTATTCAAAGCTCCTTTTAGCTTGATTAGGTACTGAACATCTTCCGGATATCGGGCATACAAAGAATTCTCTTTTTTTAATTGTTCAGAACGACTAATCATGTAAAGGTTCTCAATGGAAACGTTTTGCCTGTTGCCATCTTTAAACTGAATATTATAACCAGGGGGGATTTCTCCATTATGCTCAATCCATACAAGCCGATGTTTAAGTTCAAAGACATTCGGTTCGGCAGTTTTCACTTCAATGTAACCGTCACGAGTTATGCGTTCATAACCGACTGGTTTATGATTTTTGGGGACATGTCCTTTCTTAAATCGAGTAGCTTTCGTTTTTGCTAATTGTTCCTCTGACATATATTCCGTTTGCTTACGTCCCTTGTTCATCGGTTGGTGGCCTTTGGGAAAGAAGCTTTTAGAAGCGCATTGAAATTTAAATTCTTTAGATTTAAAGAGCCGTAATTTAAATGCAACTCCATTTACAGCAGAATAAGTGGTACCTAATATCTGTGCTATTTCCTCATTAGTATGATTGGGATACAACTTTTTCAATTTATCAAGTCTCTCACTATTCCAAAACGAGATTCTCGGAGAGCGCCTAAGTTTTCGAATCAAGGCCTTTGTTTTAACAGCACTAAGTGTTTTATCAAGACGCCTAGCAAGTTCTTTTAAATCAGCAGTCGGGTACTCACTGTCAAGTATAGCAAGTTGTTCGCCAGTCCACGTTTTCATAAGTGCGTCAATAAAGAGAGGAAACCACTAGGCTTCCTCTGTGTTATCGTTATTTAGCTCTTTCAGTCTTTCTTTGAGCTTCTTTTCTTTCTTATCATATGAATCCGCAAGTTTCTTAGAGAGCGCTTTGAAATCATCCGGATATTGTTCTGCAAAAAGGATTTTCTGACACTTTTGCAAATAGGAGTAGAAATTCACATTATTCGATGATAAGCATTCAGCAATAAAGGCTCTATACCATTGGTGTCGGTCAGCTTGGTTGTTTTTAACATAATTTACAAAATCACTCTCACCATTCCATTTTTTCAAATTCAGTTTTTCAAGATAAGTACTGCTACAACCGCTAAGAACCAGCACATCAAAAACAAGTTGTTCATTTTCAGAGAATTCTTTTGTTCTCTGATAATATGTTTTCTCTTGCGCCCACTTACGCATTTCTTCAGCAGACTTCTCCTTGACTATATCCTTCGCTCTTTTTAATTGGGCGTTTATTTTTTCCCTTTCTATCTCTTTTAGATCGGCAACGGCGGAAGTAGAGGAAGCCGTTTCTTTTCTAACATAATAGAACTAACGTTAAATTCGGGAGAATAATGTCCAAAAAATGAAAGACAACGATAAACTTCTCCATCTTCAAGCATTTTCAAAGTGCGTTCATCATCTTCTGAATACCAGCACTTACATCTAAAGATTTCATCAGGATCAACTATTTCAAATCCAAGTTGTTTAACAGCTTCCAAAGTTTTTTCATAGAAAACCTTTCTATCTTCTCCCCAATATGTATCAGGACGTCTAGCGATAATTACTGTTTTTCCAAATGAAAGAGGTTCGCCAACTTTAACAAGATGTTCATATTCTAGTTGAATTTTCCGCGTCACATAAGCAATCTGTTTTTTCTCATAGCAAGCAGCATTGATACATCTAGCATCCTTACTATTCATTTCATAGAACAAACAACCATGATTACACGTATTATTCTCACATTGAGAACATGATTTAATATCAGTATTTTCCCAATTATCGGAATCATCTTTAATCCAAGGTGCGTTACCAAGCTCCATGAAAGAATTACTCACAAATTCTCGAATCATAGCAGTAGTACATTGTTCTTCCTCCTCCTCATGAAACTCTTTTTGAGTATCTTCATCCAATTTAGAAAGAATCATAGCACCGGACAATGGTATATCTCCATTTCTTACCCGCTCTTTTAGTTCAGGAATAAGAGAATTCAATTTAATACGGTCAAATACAAACCGGGTAGACTTTCCTATTTTAAGAGCGATATCTTCCAAAGTTCGTCCTTTTTCAGCCAACTGCGCAAAGGCAAAAGCTTCTTCGATGGGATCAACATCTTTTCTTTGAAGATTCTCGGTAATCATCGCTTCAAAAGCCTCATCATCTGTCATTTCTCTGACAATGCAGGATATTGTCTGAAATTTTTCCGACTTTTTTCGATGGGCTTTGATTTTTGCAACATTCGCTTCATCTTCCTTTGCTTTCAAAAGTGACACAGCCCGGAAACGACGCTCACCGCAAACAATTTCGTATGTGTAAGGTAATGGGGTAACATCTCCGGTTTCTAGGTTAGTCATCTCCTCGGATTTAGCAACTCTGACAGTGACAGGTTGCAATAAACCTTGCTTTTCAATGTTGCTTGCAAGCTCTTCAAGAGCTGCTTCATCAAAAGTCTTTCTCGGATTCAAAGGAGAAGGACTGATAAGGTCAATTCTAATGTTTTGTACTTCCATAATTTAATTATATTGGTTTGACTTTTAATTCATTACATCAGTAAAGTTATCGTAAAATGACAAGTTATGCAAACAGAAACTTCGCCATTTTAACGCCATTTTCATGCGGGCTTATTACGTATTTGAATGAAGCCACGTTTTTCCGTTTCCCGAAGCAATTCCATATCTTCCTCACGGATATAACAATCCGTTTCACCATTAACAGTTGTGTGATTAGGAATACCAAAACGCTCCCGTATTCTTCTTTTCACTTCAGGAATATCTTCAAGTTTGATATGCCTAGTGTTCCAGTAAATTGTCACCTTCTGCTTCTTGTTTACCATATTCTCTTTTGTTTAGATAAGAGATTATTTCATTTGAGAGACTTAACGCTTTAGCAGCTTCTTCATCTCCTTGCTCAACTCTAAGTTTGAGTTCGTTCCGGTATTCTTCATACGACAAGCCACTTGTATAGCCCACTTCCTCCGACAAATTCTCTTTATGAAAATTCCATGACTGATTATCAGCAACAGCACAACGTTCTTTATTGTATTCACGAAGCCAACTCATGATGACCTGACCATCAATTCTATTATAGATATTGCCATATTTCATTTTCATTGCGTTCTTGAAACACAGTTTAAAATCATCAGTTTTCATATATGGATATTCTTCAATGATTAAATCTACTGTAGTAGCGACTTGTGTAGCCGACATTGGATTACCGACATTGAAAAACTCCAAGGCATCAGCTATCAATATGACCAACACTGCTCTGGCTTGCGGCTCACCAAACTTTCTTATAATAGTGCCAATAGAAGGTTCATCACTTTGAAATACATCTTCAACCTTCTTGGGGCATAGAGCTTTGCAATAGTTTTTCGGCGAGGTCCGTAAGACTGCTAACCGATTCTCTTCTTGTGGCCGCAGTATCAGTTCGTTTTCCATTGTAATTTCCTTCTAAAATTTTAGTAAAATTCGCAGACTTGAATATCCAGTCAAAAGTGCACCTCCAATTTTTATCGTTTTGTCCAAGCAAGAAAGGACTGTCTAAAACCAATTGGAACACATCGAATACAGCTTGCTTTCCGTATTGTGCGACACGTGCTTTAATAGCTTTCTTTCGTTTTGCATCTATGGACTTTATAGCAGGAAGTTTACCTTTAAACGTGGAATTAAAATAATCCATTAGCCCACCCCAATCAATCTTTTCCTCGGGGAACAAAGAAAGCTCGTCTTTCTTTGATTCTCCTTTAGGAGAAGTTTCTTTCTTTTTTAAATGAGAATCATTATCATCTACATAATCATTATCATATTCATTATCATTATCGGGTTTGTGGGTTCTTTTGGGTTTCCAAATAACCCAGTGGGTTTTGTGGGTTCTTTGGGTTCTTTTGGGTTTTCACTTTTCGGACGTCCCCCCTTAGAACCATTGCTCTTATTCCTTTCCACAATAGACATATACTTTTCAGTATCCCTGTCTATATCTATCTTTATAAAGTTGAAAGCAATATTTGCCATAGGTTTCAACCCCCGAAGATTTCCCGTTGTCGCATACTCAATTATGCTTTCGTAAATCTCCAGCCTGACATCATCCGGCAAATCCTTGATTGCTTCTCTCCACCCTTTATAAAAGATGAATGAATTTCTTTCCATATTTTAAGGGATTATACTCCGATTAGTAATAAAACTCACAGACCTTTTGCTTCCTTCAGTTTTTTCGCTTCTTCCTTGTAATGAGTAATCAGCTTTTCTAATTGAAAGTCACTAAATTGCTTAGTAACATTTTTCTTGGCTTCCAGGATCAGCACATTTCGTTCACCATACTTGGCAACTAGACGTCTGCGATAATCCTGAATATTTCCTTCCATGAAGCGGTTACAATGTGAACATTGAGCATTGCAGTTCATTTCATCAAAGCGAGTACTCATGTGTTGGCGGTTGATGTAATGACCGCAATCTGCTTTATTGAAAGGCTTTATTTTACCACATGAAATACACTGAAAATATCCATTAGGCATCGTATCACGATAACGGATGAATAAACTAAATATTCTGTCTAGTTTATCGACAAGATCAGGTTTCTTCTTGACCTTAACACCTTCTACCTCGAAAAGAGGCTTTTTCTTTTCTTTCTTCTTGTAATTTCTCCACATGATAATTAAAATACTACATTGGTTAATTGACGGCCACGACTCATTATACACCATTTTCCCTTTTCAGGCTGTTCTATGCGTAACTCTTCAACACGCCCAAAACGCCGGAAATTCCCACTCAAATCAACAACCCAACCCTCTTTACCTTGGCAGGGACGAATAACACGACCGACCATTTGATAATAGAGGGAAAGGGATTTGGTTGGACGTGCAAGAACAATCGTATCAAGCTCCGGGTAATCGAATCCGGTTGTAAGTACTCCGACATTAGCAACAACTTTTATTCTTCCATCTTTAAAACCTTTCAGAATTCGTGCCCTTTCCTCCTTTGGAGTAGAACCGCTAACGATCGCACAATTAGGAATTTCGGAAGCCAGTTTTTCAGCTTCACGAATAAACCTCGTGAATATTAAAATACCTTTGCGTGGTATGCCCGATTTGGGGTTCAACAGACGTTTTGTCCATCCAACTATATCTTTGTATATGTCCACACGTTCAAACTCTTGCAGAAGACTTTTTTCATCGTAATCTGCACCAGTAGAATTAGTCCTGACTCTACTTAAATCCAACTTTGTAATATCATAGTATTTCAAACTTGCGAGAAATCCTTTAGCAAGCAGTTCACTCACCTGACAGTGATAAATAACATCAGTGAAAACCTTTGGCCGGGTACGAGTTATAAATTTAAGCATAGCACCACCTCTTCCTGAACATAATCTGTAAGGAGTCGCTGTCAGCCCAATAACTTTCCTTTGCTCATCTTCAAAGAATTCCTTATACATTCCTTTCTCCGGATTCACTAAATGACATTCATCAATCAGAACGTGCTTGAAATGTTTGAAGAAACTCATGTGTTTCATCACACTACCAATCATAGCAAACGTAATACGATTGATATCCTTTCTTCCGGCAGAAGCTGAATAAACTCCACAATCGAATATGCCGTATGATTGAAGTTTCGCAAAATTTTGTTCGAGTATTTCCTTGCTAGGCTGGAACACTATCAGCGGCCCGTCTATCCGTGCAGCTATATTGGCAATGACAAGGGACTTCCCGGCACCAGTGGGAAGAACTATCACGTAGTTTTTCTTTTCCTTGGATTTAAAAACGCTGACCGCTGCATCACTAGCACTTTTTTGGTAGTCTCTTAACTGGTATGTCATAATTTGATGTGATATTTATGAACTTTCGAATGACAGTCACCACAAAGGGTAACGAGACAATCAAGATGTTCAAGCTCATGACCAACGATTGATTTTCCGTTAACCCTGTATGTTTTGTGGTGAATCTCTAAATTAAAGTCTTTACCGCACATCTGGCATTTATGTCCGTCCCTAATACGAACTTTACGCTTGGCTTCTTCCCAATCTGGATTATTCACAAGCCGCTTCACATAGTTGGACTTCCTGCCTTTTTTGTGCTGCAATCTACTCATCGTCTTCCGGTTCTTCTTCAGGAAGTTTATCAGACAGGTCTTCTTCGAACTTGTCCCCATAATCTTCTGTATCATCAATAGGACGTTCTACTTCAGGATATTCAATACCAAACAAATCAAGCATCGCTTTCTGTTTCGATCTTCCTGTGCCCAAAGAGAACGTTTGTCCCAATCAGGAATTTTTTCAGCTTTCACAAGCTTAAACTCACCGTTCACCCATGAATAATACAGGAAATATCCATCAAGAGCAAACCGGATCGTATTCTTACTTGAAAGATGATACTCCCTCGTCCCCTTTTTGACCTCGGCAGCCAGGTCTTTAATTTCAGTCTTAATAGAAGCTAACCTGTCTTGTGCATCACTCTTAATTTTCTTTGCACGTTCAATGGCTTCCAACAGTTCACGTTCGCGTTTGGGGACCTCATTCTCTTGCTTGATGCAATACTCTTCACGAATTTCGGAAATCTCAAATTCATCCAGTAAACGTTGTGTCACCTCACTTTCAGGGAATGTAGCATTGAAATGCTCATTCACCAACTTTATCAATTCATCTACATTCGTAGAACCCTGAAATAAAACAGGGGGAAATTTTTCCCGAATAGAATCGGAAACTACAAACTCGATTGTCTCGGGTTCGTAGTTTCTCAAATTTGCAATCATAAATTATAAAAGGATTAATTAGTACCGGTTTTGGTACTCATGAATAAAATCTAAGTAATGCTGGTCTTCAGGCAATGGAAGTGTAATACCAAACTCGGTGGCCGCATCTATTTTCACGCTTTCCATGAAATTATGCATCTCTAAAGTATTAAGTTTACTTGTTCCTCGCACAATAGTTTCCACCTTACCATTCACATGAACCTGTTTCACAAGAAACTTCTTACAATACAAGTCATGTATATCCTGAACTCCAGCAGCAGTGCTCCAATACTCTTCACCTGTGTATTCACGCAAACAGGCACCAATACACTGAAACCATTTCCACATGAGAGCATTTTGATTTAATGTTCTCGGCTGTGTTTTTTTCTTAATGGTTACAGTGTATTCTCCATTACGAAGTGTGCTGCACATGAACTCGAAAGACTTATCCATTTGGATTTTGCCATCTTTCTTCGTCAATGTTGCTTCCATAACCTATCAGAATGGCAAATCGTCCTTGGTCGGTGGTGGCGGTGGCGGGCACTCATTCACCGCACTTCGAGTCTGATTATTGGTGTGTTCCGGAAGAGGTGGCGGTGGTGGCGCTTGTTGAGGCTTAACAGAAAGCATCTCCATATTATCAACAAAAAGTTCTGTAATATACCGTTTAATTCCTCTGCTATCATCATAACTCCGAGTTCTTATCTTTCCTTCCAGATACAACTTGTCTCCCTTATGGACATACTTCTCAACAACATCGGCAAGACCACGCCAAACAACAATATTATGCCATTCAGTTCTTTCAGGAACCTGTGTTCCATTGGCAAGGGTATAACCTTTTTCAGTGGTGGCAAAGGAGAAAGTGGCCACTTTAGAACCAGCTTCCAAAATTCTAATATCGGGGTCTTTGCCAACATGCCCGATAAGCATCAATTTATTTAAACTCATGATTTATCCTCCCTTATTGTTACACGGATACTATCAGCTTTAGGAACTGTTTTGATATACTTAGAATATAATTCCGGATAGTCAGCCTGAAACTTTTTAGTATCAAAATTGTCACTCGTAGAAGCGGGTGTATAACTAACTCGCAATCTTCCGGCATCCCATGACTTGACACCATTCTCACGCATAGCAGTTTTCAATTTTGCCTTATAATCTTTCTGAATCTTGGTTAGATCTGCAAGTTCTTCCTCAATCCCGATTATAGTATTTACAAGCTGCATTGGAATAAGTAACTTGTCATCATCAGGGCAGGAACGGGAAGATTGGATAGATATTGCTCACCCTTCTTCTCGCATTCCATTAACTTCTTGACTTCTTTATCAGACTTACGACTAATTTCAACAAATTCATGTTTATTACCACGCAACCAAGTGCTAAACAATTTATCAACTTTGAGTAATGGATTTTGAAGTTCAAAGAAATAAGCATAGATTGACAACTGCCAACTTAAATACTCCTTATCAAGATGAAGGGTAGTTTTGATGTCAACAAGACTAATTCTACCGGCTTTCTCCCAAACACAATCTATATTCGATGCAAAGTATTCGTTATCAGAAACGGTATATTCATTGGCAAGCGCCTTATATCCGGCATTTACCCTCATTCTGATATAATTCTCTGCTTCAATACTTTCAGGAGGTAAGCCTGTTACATCAGCAAACTGGCATTGAGCATGAATAAGGCTACCCTTCTCTGCAGCTCTCTTCAATACAAAATCGGGGACATCTTTATATTTGTCAGGGAACAACTGCCGGCTAATCATACCGGTTATACCTTGCAACTGTTTTTCACCGAGCATATAAGTGTGGTTTTCCTCATTGAAAACCACACTGGATTTCACTAATTCTATCATTATTATCAATTTCTAGGAGGATACGTTTTCTGCATGTCAATAGTTATGTTTCTGAACTCCTTATTATTGTGAAGTTCGGGATGTTCAGCCCAAACTCTCTCAAGCTCTTCGCGGCTTTTAACACCAGTCATTTGTTTAATTGCACGATCCAGGTCTACACCAGTATATACTTTGCCCGAAGCGTTTGAAGCAGAAACATTGGGAGCATATACTTTTTCCTTTGTATTACCATAAGCAAAACGAACGCGGTTTTTATTGTCCACAATAACAAGTAAAATAATCTCCTTTTGCTCGTTATAACCAATCTCTTTTACACTGAATTTGGTGTATAGAGCAGGAGAACCTGTTTTGCTCTGATATATTTCATTTTTCTCAAGTGGAATCCAAATGAAAGGACCCGTATAAAGTTCACGCCCAATTCCCCAGTTAAATCCTGCACGTTTAAAGGCGTCCGAAGCCTGCCCTTTCTCTTTTTCTGTGCTAGATTCTGTCCCAACATCCTGTTACTCACCCATTCCTTCTTTTCATTATCCCAAATGGACAACGTACAGAATAGATTCCCATTAACGACATCATGGTGCCGTTTCCAGTTCATTTCTCCGAACACTTCATCAAGTATTCTCATGTCTACTCGAGCATCCTTGTATAATAGCAAGGAGCAGCCCGAACCGTCCGGTTTCATAGTACCAACCCTACATTCAATTTCAGAAGCTAGAAGCGGTCTGATAGAATTTTTCTTCTTCTCTTCATTCTGAACCGTTGATACAGTGTTTTTTCTCGCTGTCATAATTCTAATTTAATGGTTTGACTTTTAGTTTATTACATCAGTAAAGGTAATCGTTATTGACAAGTTTAGCAAACAGAAACTTCGCCTTTTTAACGCCATTTTCAGGTAGTAAAAACTGCCTGTACAATATCGTACAGCAAAAAATAAGAATAATCCAATGTACCTTATGGAACGGCTACGCTTGAAGGGTGTACGGCTCCCTGATTTATACATAATGTAAATGCTAGTGGACGGAACCGGAGTCGAACCGGTCTCACGGAATATTGGTGCACCTCACCGCAGTTTCAACCAACGATATACATATCCGCCCGATTAATTAAAAAGGTGCACTATCTTCACAGACCATACACCCCAATCACAAACACAAAACAAAACTCATGAACTACTATAATTTAATTAGGATCAGAAGGGTGAATGGCGTGGGGATCGAACCCACATCACGCATATCTGCGTATGCTGCCAATTACACCAGCCATCCGTTTCAAGTGAACTATTCTCACGAACCATTCACTTAGAACACAAACACAAAATAAAACACGACATTAACTATTAAATAGCACTCTCACGAGCTTCTTGCTTCCGGATAGCCGTTCAAAGCACACCGGAATAGTATAGAACAATTAAAACTCAAATAACAGGGGCTTTAACCCTACAGCGTCCTTTTCGCTGGCAACATTAGTTAAACATAAAAAGAAAAATTCTCTGTGAAGGAACCCGGACTCGAACCGGGATGACAGATTACCTATGTATGACTTTCTTCAATCTATCTGCATACTTGCGTCTACCAATTCCGCCATTCCTTCAGGTCGTAGCCAGACGCTTCCGGCTACATTGATTGAATTGTTATTGATACAAACATAATTTTCCCCCTCACGGGTTACTTAACTCTGATTGAGTTGAGCCGGGAAACGGATTCGAACCGCTGACCTCATGTAGAAACATGCGCTCTAACCAACTGGGCTATCCCGGCAGATGCCCGGCGAACCGGGCTAAATAAACATGACAAATACTAAAATTAAGCAATGCAGACCTTCACAGGCTATCTTTATTTTGTTTCCTATCTTCGTAGTATCGAAAACAGATATAATTCACTGATACGACAGTCACCAATACAAAAGCAGCAATAAATTCTTTCTTGCTAACTTCAATGCTATCTATAAGATACAGTGTTGTCCATAAGGCAATGAACATCATGACATACTGTATCACTTTAATCTTTTTCATTTCTTCCGTTTTTTAGATTTAACTTTCCTTCCCGCACATCGGCAATGAAGTAATACTTGAGCAGCATTACAATGCCACTTGCCGTTTTGGACATTAGTGGGCTTATCACTTTCAATCTTACCCGCTTCTATAAGATTCATCAATTTCTTTTCCCCACCCACATAATACGCAGACTTATCTTTTCCAAACGTTTCTGTAGAAAACAGACGGAGAATATTATCTAGCAATATTTCAGCCATTTCACCTCTAATAGTTTCCATAAGCTTTAATTACTTACTCAACTCGCGTGACCGTGACAATACCGCTGTTCCTATCAGACTTAATACCCCATTTTTTATCAGGCTCCTTCTCCTTTAACCTGTAAGAAGTCAGATTCAAAAGATACGCCCTTTTGGAAATGGGAAAGTCTTTTTTGTCATCAATCTCCATTTCACGGAGAATGCACATAATACTCTTTTCTTTTTCCATACTGATTAATTTTAAAATAAAAGCTCCCCCGAACCAATTCGATCGGCAGCATCACGCTTTATTCGGAGGATTTACTTAACTTTGGGGTGTATAATCAAAATTAAGTAATATGAGAGCTGAATTTTACAAAAAACATGCAGAAGATATACTTTCTAACCTTGAAAGCATACGAGCAACATTTAAAGAATTGGTTGATTCTAACAAGATAGCGCCCAAAAGCTATAAAGATAGTACTCCAGGAACAAATGATGTATATTCATGCAAATTCAAAGAAGTACAAGATGATTTCATCAATCTTGTACATGCTTTTGACCAAGAAATGCCATTTTACAAAAAAATGATGTCAGAACCTCGACCTCGATTTGATTCAGGTTTTTTAGATCATTATTACAATGATGATTGCAACAAGCTCAAATCACTCATAGAAAAATTCATTCATTATCTCTCTTTTTATCTCGATTAAACCCGACTTTACAATCTGAATAATCCCGAAAAGCTTTCTGTATCATAGCAGGAAGCTTTTCGGCTACTACTTTAGCTGATTTTATCGGCATATTCTCTACACTTAATGAGAATGTGGCATCTTCCAAATTCTCATTCCTATCGTTTTTAATTGTTACTTGAATCATAAATATGTTGATTAATTAATGTGGCTACTCAATGAGTAAGATAGTCCAATAACCGTTCCCAATCAGACTCATCGCCTGACCCACATTCATCTTTGAAATGGGTGACACACCACAATCGGATGCGCCACTCTTTCAAAGGTGCGTTAATTACAAAAGAGACTGCTTTTTGGTAATCTCCATCGGGTTGTATTTTCTTAACAACTCGCATCTTAATCATTCGGATTAAGTATTTACGGATAAACTTGGGTAATTTCATTATTGAGTTATTTTCAGAAAATCAGGAGCAATACCATAGAGCGGTGTTTTTCCATCCCATTTATCAATAAACTGCTTATACAGGATTTCTTTAGTCAACCCTTTCGATGTAATAAGAGCCTGTTCCGTTTTCAATCGTTCCAATTCATTTTGTTTCTTCTGCTCTTCAATTTTCTGATCGAGAACAGATATATTGGTATTTACTTCATTGCGACTATCAATCTTATCACGAACAGCTCTTGAAAACTCCAACTGTGCAGAAAAAGTAAGTAATTGTAATCCTCGTTTATCAAACTCTTTATCTACTATTTGCTCCAGTCTCTTTTCAAAAACTAACGAACCACCATCCGCCATCAGGCTATCAGTCTTATGTTTTCGGCTTTCCTCCTTAATAAGGTCATAAATACGAGGTTCCAAGATATTATCTTCCAACGATTGCATAAAGCCATCCTTTCCTGATGGAGTATCGGCTTTATCAATATGCTTGTTGTCAAATACAATATCAATAGCCCTATTCTTCATCACCTTATAGGAATAAGTCGGACGTGCTGTAAACTCCGTATTGTCAGCAGCCTTTAATGTTACTGGCTCTGCGAATTCTCCACGTTGGTCAAACAAAGGAACTTGAAATAGCTCCGTACCCCATTCCCATGTAGATACTTTGCCCGAAACTACCTTAAAATCATCTTTCCCCTGTTTACCGTAATTCTCCATGAGCACACCGGCATAATTAGGAGCAACTCTTTCACACGATGCAAATAAAATAATGGCAATCAATGCCAAAAACAGATAATCAATCTTTCTTCTCATTTTTCAGTGCTTTTATTAATTTATATGTGACAAAAAATATCGTGAACAAGATTACACCCACACCTATCCACGCATTTACATGATTAAATATTCTATTTCCAACAAATAGACCGATGATGAACATCACAATTAGAGTTATGTAATTCTTCATAATAATACGCTTAATATTAATTGATTAATAAATTTCCCCCGTTCCAAGATTATTCGCTAATAAAAAAGGAACGGGGGATTTTCTTATTTTTGTAGAACCAACTTAAAAAATAAGAAAATGAACAAATTTATTGAGATTACCGAAAACGGTAAACGCATCCTTATCAATCTAGGATGTGTTATTAAAATTGAGGACCATAGAAAACAGTGTATCCTACATTTCATTGATGGAACACCGCCATTAACAATCACTCTTGCTTATGAGAGTTTGAAGTCGATTCTTCAGGATCCCAATCATTCAATCTATGGGTAATTCGCTTAATGGGAATGCCAAAGAAAGTTATCACCTTGTAGCTTTCAAATACTTTCACGCAATCCCTGATAGGTTTCCCTCTTCCCCTATTGATGTCGCCTATCTCTCGAAAGGCGACATCTTTAATTTCAATTATTGCTTTCATATCTCTTTTTTATTGCATCCAACTTATCTGAAAATGCTTGTAAGGCATTCATTAATATCCGGAACATTCCGTATGTAAATAGAGCACTTACCGCACCGAGAACAAATGAAGCTGTTCTTTCTTCAAAATCACTCAACGTAAATGTTGTAATAAAAAAGTAACACGAAGAAACAATAGAAGCGAGTAACATAAGCACCGCTCCTAATATTATCCCAACTATTACAAACTGGAAAAACCTTGTCATAACTCTATATTCTTTAATTAAACATTGAAGCGATGGGCGGATTCGAACCGCGACCTCTGCTTGTGGTGCTCTTCCGTTAAGCTAAGAGTATTTCTTGAGAGACTCGAACTCTCAACCATCCACCACACACAGCGCTCTAACCTGCCTGAGCTACATCACCTTTATATACATAAAGCAAATACCTCGATTTGCCGACAAACGTCTAACTGATTTAGTTTTACAACGATACGGCTTGACCATTAACCACAGCATTATATCGTTGAGAAGCCCGCCTACGTCAGTAATCCCTTTCGGCACGTGTCGGCTTCCAAAACACCATTTTACCAATATGTCAAAGAACTCTTCTCTGTTGTTCCCAGTCTCCCTTCAAGGGCAGGCTCAAAGACCGGACTGGGTACCGGATAACCGGCGGTTTGGTTTGACTTTAGTGAGGGTTAGAGAATACTTTGGTTGTTCTTCAAAACTATATCCATTAAGTTTCTTTGCGATTCAATAAATTTCTTCAAATCATCACATTGGGAAACTTTCTCTCTATAAAATCCACGTTCTGATTCTAAATCTCGTTTGAGTTTTTCATTTTCACCTCTCAAAGAGTTGATCAACGCGTCTCGTTCTTCAATCACAGCTTCATATTTGTCTCGCTGTATTTCTAGTTCGGTTCTTTTATCCATTGTTGTATAATTTGATTAATCTCCGACGTAATGTGCACCGTAATGAGTACTATTTGGGTTGTAGTAAGCGGAAGCGGGTATATTAAGATTATTGTACCCCTCATGCCTTGTAGCTTTAGCCGCTTTACTCATTACCTCGTTTCTTTCTGATAAGAATTTATCCGTTCTTGCTTTCATGGCTTCCTGTGAGAAATTTTCTTGAAGTTTAGCAAGTCTCCAAGTAGCTTTCAGAACCTCTCCAAAAGTTTTTCCCTGCTTCTTGCCTGAATATTTATAGGTTCTATGAGCATTTCTCATTATTTCGGATAAATCAAATCTTTTCATGTCTGTCACATTTATTGAGTTTCACATTTGTTTTATCAATCATTTTTTATACTTTTGGAGTATTGATTGATTGATGATGCAAATATATTCTCGTTTGAGAGAATATGCAAATTTAAAACTTAAATTATTCTCTCATTTGAGAGAATTTAACTTTTACAAACTGCATATGATTACAAGAATTAAAGACATTATTGCATACTACGGACTTAGTACAAGAGCATTTGCAATGAAATGTGGATTAAAAGACAACACATTCTCCAACCAATTAAATGGAATGAGAGAACTTAGTTTGACTACAGTCAATGCTATATTATTCTCAAATGAAGAAATATCCGCAGAATGGCTGTTAAGAGGAAAAGGCTCCATGCTTCTTCAAAAAGAAGAAACAGAACCAGGAATGGACAAATTGAAAAGTATTGTATATACCATAGCCAATCTACAAGATGAGATTAACGAAAAGACAATGCTCACTCAACGTCTTTTGGAAGAAAACCAAAAATTAAAAGGTGAACTGGCTATGTTGAAGAATGAAAGAAATATTGGATAATCTAAAATTTATATACACTAATGAAAACATTATTATTTATCGTTGTATCAGCTACTATGTTATTAAGTGGATGCAAATCTAAAGAAGAAAAAGCTAATGAATTAATTAAGGACGACATGTTTAAAGTCCTATATGATTTTGCCAGCTATGAACCTATTGAAACCAATATAGACAGTGCTTTTACATCTGTATATACAGATTCAATCATTACAAGACATGCCTATTTCATTAAAATAGCTATTGAAAAAGCAGATGAATATCTAGATGAAATGAAAGACGCACGAAAAACCATGGAGATTTGGAGTGATGGCTATTCTTCATATAGTAACTCTAGATATTATGAAGCTAAAAATAAATTCAATGAAAATCTGGAAAAAGCCAAAGCATGTACTAATATGGTTACATTACATTCAGACAGTATAAAAGACAGAGCTAACTTTATAAAAAAAGAATTTTGTGGTTGGAAAGCAACACATAAATTTAGATGTAAAACTAAAGGAGGTAGCCCAGACATAGGAAATTATGAATATATATTTGATAAGGATTTCAAGGAAATTATTAATAAAGAAGATTTAGATGATAAAGATTACACTAAAATCAAAGAACTTATTAATGAAGTACTAGAAAGCAAAAAAGAAAGTGATGAAACTGATTCTAAAAACAATAATGAAATATAAGCTTAGAACTGTTGCAGGAGAAAAGAAATATTGGATATGCCATGAAAAGAATATATCATATTATAGTATTCAGAACAACATTTTAAGTATGCACCAAATTGAAACAGTAGAGCCTATTAGCTAACACTATAACTTAATTCAAATATGGCAAAAATAAAACAAGATAGAGAGCTTTTAAAAATTATAGACGACTATAAAACTTTCATTAATGCAGAAAAGAGAATTAATGCGCCAATCATTGTTTCTGAACCTAAAGGAAATCATGGCACATCTCTTTATACTAAAAAGCATCTTCATTCAGAGTTTCACTTTGGAAATACATTTATGACTTGTGAAGTACGAAATGGAGATAAAACAGATTGTTCTTTCCAGATAGTTTCGGATAAATTCAAAAAAGGAGTCGTTATCCGCTACGATAGTGGTGGAGGTACTCATAAAAACGAAGTTCCGTTTATACCTTTAGCCAAGCAAAGTGTTACAACTCCCCATTTTCACAAATATGATGATAATGGATATTTTTTAGCCTATAAAACAGACTTATTGAATAATCCCAAACAAGCTGAACATTTATTTGACATTGACTTTGGTTTTCCTTACTTTTGCCAAGAAAGTGTAATCTACACTAATGATGAGCATGAATTACCTGAAATACAAGTATTTCGAGAAGGCTATCTTCCTTTCGAAAGAGAAGACAAAGACCCACTTGAAGGAATAAATTTTTAAGAGATGGAAAAACTTATTGAATATATCATCAAATCCTACAATTCTTTATGGAAAATAAAGAAACATGGAAATACTTTTGAGATCATAACACCGATAGCAACAACAAGTAATATTTTTGTTTCCGTCTTTTTAACTCGAAGAGGAGATGATTTTATTGTTACTGATGGTGGTTGGATAGACAGTGGTATGTATGAATGTGATGCTCATTCTGATGATATATACTATTTCAAACTATTTCAGTACTATTTAGAAGATTATGAAATAGATATTTTAGAACATGCTGGCTATCATTACTATTACAAAAAAATAGAGAAAGCAGAGCTAGTACCAAATATAGTATACGACTTGTCCAGTTTCATTAACGCCGTAGTTAGTGCATCTTTTATCTCTTTTGAAGAGAAAAAGGAAAAAGAACAGATTGGTAGATTTAAAAGGAATGCCACAAATTTCATACATAACCTTGTAGATAAGGAACACTTAAAAACCAATTATTCTATACATGAAGGACTAGCAATTAAATTCAATGCTGTTGTTCTTCGAAATAATAGAATGACGCTTATTAATTACGTTACAGGTTCTAATGATACAAATTTCATATTAAGTTTAGGACGTTCTAATTTGAATTATGATGCAGTAGATGCACATGCCATCAATAGCCGCATCAATCATAAAATAACTCTAATAGATGATACTACAAAATCTATTCAATCTCCTAAAATTGCTCCTTACTTAAAGTCTATTGAAACCAAATCAGGACGTACGTATTTAAAATGGCATGAAAAATCCCATTTAAAAGAATTAGTGGAATAAATTACGCTTTATAAATAAAATATGATTCTTAAACAATGATACAAACTAGAAGTAAACACTATATATGGAACTTAAAGAATTCATAAAAGATACAGTTACTCAAATAGCAGATGCAGTAACAGAGTTAAATGGAGGAACATCAAAATTTAACCTCGTAGTAAACCCGATAGTCTCCATTGGAGGTATAAACAAAGGTACATTACATATTGGAAGGCAAGAATGTGTACTTACCAATATAGAATTTAATCTATCACTCACAACATCTGAAAACAAAGGAAGTGATGCTAAAGTTGGTGTATTTGCAAGCGTAATAGGAGTAGGAGCATCCTCTAATGAAAATGCACAAAACGAGATTGTGAGTAAAATAAAATTCTCGCTTCCAATATTGTTACCTACAAAAGAAGTTTAACTAATCGAACCGTCTTTAATGTATCTATATATTGCATCAGCAAGGTAAGCATTTGCAGGCTTAGAACCTTTTACAACATAATCGACACAACGTTCCCTGAGATCTTGGTCTTTTTGAAGTTCTCTACGAACCTTACGCTCTCTCATCCATTTTTGGATGCTTCTAAAAAACATTTTCATAAACGCACTATTTTAGTTTGACAATGCGCAAATATAACATTTAAAATAATATAAAACATGAAACTCAAAAATCTTGATAGTACATAAAACATCAAATGGTCGAATTATGGTCGAACCATAAAAAAAAGCAGGACTATATAATTGATATACAGAATATACAACTAGATTTCCAAAAATGTGTCTAGTTTAGTTTTTGTGTTGATAGCTCCCTCGTCGGCGGACGAACTAGGGAGCTATTTTTATATATTACAGGAATATTATTGCACAAAATATACATATTTTCCATAACTTTGCAGCGATAAAGTCTCACACAAATGGAATATAGCGTAGAAGAACTAAAAAATGCATTAATTGAGAGATGCGAAAAAGAGGGTATTCTATATGCAACGGTGGCAATGGATAGACGTACCAAAGAGATGATTCTTCCTGATACTTTAGAAGGAGCCCTGAAACATCCGGAATACTTTGTATGTACCTGCAGGAGAGTGAAAGATCAATATATAGTGGAGGAGATTACCAAAGTGTAATCCTCCCCCAATCTTTTATTCTTATTTTTCTTTTTTTATTCGCCCAATTCTCCCAGCAAATCGTAGGAAGGAGCAAAGAAAAGCGTTCCTGTTACAGCTGTGCTGAAGTCAAGCAAACGATCGGTATTCCCTACCGGATTGCCGATGAACATACTTTCCAACATCTGCCGGGTCGTACTGAACGTACTTGCATAACCGATGAAGTATGTGCCATATTCTCCCTTAGACGTATTGGCAAACGGCATGTTGGCACGTACAATTTTCAGGTCATCACCAATATTAGTGACGGCATTATGCGCATTTTGAGGTTTCTCCTCGTCAGACAGCTCGACATCGTTAAACTTACGACGACCGATCACTTTCTCCTGTTCTTCCACAGGCAGAGCGTTCCATGCAACCATATCGTGAATGTACTTCTGTACAAAAACATAACTTCCTCCTGCAAAATCAGCATCCTCCTCTCCTACCACCGCAAAATGATAAGGATTCTCATCAACTGCCGGGTTCTCTGTTCCGTCTACAAAGCCGATAATAGCCTTGCCGTCCATATATCTGAAACCGTGAGTTTCATCGACAGGTTCAACTACGCCCTGGAGCTTCTCGTCAATGATGGAAGCAAACTCAAAACACAACCCCATCTGTTTTGCACGGATATGAAACAAGATGTCGCCCGGAGTAGAGACTGCCGTGTGCTTTCCGCCTTTGATCTCTTCAAAAGTGTTCAGTTCTTTCGGCTTTCCCTTTTCCGGGAAAAGACGGCTCCAAGCATCGGCGCCAAAGCCCATCGTACAACTGAACATCAGTTCGGGGAAACGATTACGCATGCTGCGAATCATGGCCGAGAAATTAGCACATACATCTTTTACTTTATCAAGAGTTTCGGGAGTATCTTTTAGAGTATAAACAATAAAAATGACATTTTCACCTTGTTTCCCGGCTACGTCCTGCGGGATATTACCTCCAAATGAATTTTGATAAGGATTCATATTTTTCTTTTTTCTGTTAGTTTCGTCAACGAAACAATTCTAATTCATTTTTTATTACTATCGTCAATATATGCGGCAGCCGCTTTATCCACAAATAGCTCTACATTCTGCGCGTGATGAGCTATATAGGCTGCGGGACCAGTGTCTCCCGAATTACAGATTTCTTCTACTACGTCGACTTTATTTTTTCCGGTAATCAGGAAAATGACATAGCGGGCATTCTGAATGGGGTATCCCGTCATTGCGATGCGCTTCTGCCCGTTACGGGGATGGGCGCTGACTACATAAATAGAGTTTGAAGTCAGCAAATCTTCTTGTCCGGGAAAGATGGAAGACGTGTGTCCGTCGTCTCCGGCCCCCAACAGTACAATATCAAATTCGGGCCAGCCACGCTTTTGCGGCACTTGCTGCCGGACTAACTCCGAATAGCGAACCGCTTCTTTCGCAGGCTTCGCCTCTCCACGAATACGGAATACATTTTCATACAAAATAGGAGTCAAACCCAAAAGAAGGTTGCGCATCATTCCGTAATTACTGTCCGAATCATCGGGAGGCACACAACGTTCATCCACCCAATAAATCCGCATACGATCCCACGGGGTAATATCCATGTATTCATTCGCCCATAAATCGAACATCAGAGCAGGTGTGTTGCCACCGCTGACTGCGATATTGAACACTCTGTCCGGCTCTTCATTCATGATTTCCACCAAGCGGAGTATCAATGCTCGTGAAGTTTCAATAGATGAAGGAAAAACTGATAGTTTCATAATTCACAATATTGATCTGTATTCGTCAAATTCTTACAAGGATTCGTCCAGTCGGCCCCATGTTCGTGCATCATCGCTTCGCTTTCCAAAGGTCCCCACGTACCTGCGGGATAACCGTAAAGAGGTGCGTCGGGGTTGTCTTTCCAATAACGGAGTACCGGATCGAAAAATTTCCATGAGGCTTCTACTGCGTCACTTCGAGTAAATAAAGTCGGATCACCCTGGATGCAGTCGTCTATCAGACGGGCATAAGCGTCGCCACTGGGTACGCCGCCCAACTGCGCATAACTGAAATCCATCGTCACCTGACGCACTTCAAAACCTGCGCCGGGGACTTTCATTCCGATTTTGAGCACTATTCCTTCATTCGGTTGCAAACGAAGAATCAATTTATTAGCCCGCGGACAGTTGCCACCGGCACAATGAAACATCTGATGAGGTGTCTCACGGAAATGAACGACGATTTCCGTTACTTTCGTCGGCATTTGTTTACCTGTACGAATGTAGAACGGAACGCCACTCCAGCGCCAGTTGCTAATGCCCAGTTTCATGGCAATATAAGTATCCGTGCGCGAATCGGGAGCCACTCCTTTTTCTTCACGGTATCCTTTTTTATTGCCGGAGGCTGTATATTGTCCACGAACGATATGTTCGTTCAAATCCACTTCATTCAACGGGGTGAGAGATTCGTAGACCTTCACCACTTCGTTACGGAAATTGTCGGCATTGAAAACAGCGGGCGGTTCCATAGCCGTAAGGGCTACGAGCTGAATCAGGTGATTTTGCACCATATCCCGCAGTGCACCTGCCGTTTCATAGAATCCGCCACGTTGTTCGATACCCAGATTTTCTACGGCTGTGATTTCTACGTAGTCGATATAGTTACGGTTCCAGAGAGGTTCGAAGATACCGTTGGCAAAACGGAAAGCCAGTACATTCTGGGCTGTTTCCTTACCGAGAAAATGGTCGATACGGTAAATTTGATGCTCATTGAAAACAGAAGCATACGTTTTATTCAGTTCACGTGCCGATTCGAGATCATAACCGAAAGGTTTCTCGACGATGATACGTGAATGGGGGGTGTTGAGTCCCGCAGCTTTCAGGTACAAGGGCACTACTCCGTACAATGACGGCGGAGTGGCTAGGTAGAACAGCAGGTTGTCCGGGTCTACCTCACCGGTCAAGTCGACCAGACGTTGGCGGAGTTGCGGGTAACCTTCTTCTTTTGCCGGGTCCATCGGTAAATAGTAGAGATGGGAGACAAACGAAGCCATCAGAGCTGTGTCCTGTTCTTCGGACTTTACGAACTGTTGCAGTTCTTCTAAGATATAGGAACGGTAGTTATCGTCAGAGTAGACCGTACGCCCGATACCCAATATAGAATACTCTCCGGTCAACCGCTTTTCACGGTAGAGGGAGTAAAGGGCGGGCATCAGCTTACGCTTGGTCAGATCACCCGACGCACCGAAAATTATCATTGCAAATTTATCCATTTTTCAAGAGTTGTTTTAATTTCTGTTTTGAGATGGTAAATGATAATTTTGCGGAGTGCCCTGAAAGGGCTTAATTATATAGCGTAGGGCAACGCCCTACGTAAAAACGACAATCTGAATTTGCGCCCTGAAAGGGCATAATTGTATACAGTTCCGCCCTTTCAGGGCTTGTGGCTGGTGTGTTTTTTTTCGTAGGGCGTTGCCCTACGCTATGTAATTAAGCCCTTTCAGGGCACCCCAATAAATATATAATTGTAAGGCTTTCAGCCTAACTGCAAAATTCCCATTTAACCGCTAAATTCCCATTTATCATTTCAAATTCCCATTTATCATTTCAAAACTGTTTTCTATTTAAACATTATATGTACCCGATTTCGTATCTCCTCCGTGACCTGTCCAGTTCTCGTGGAAGAACTGTCCACGCAACTCGTCTTTGCGCTCGAAAGTGTGCGCACCGAAATAATCGCGTTGTGCCTGCACAAGATTGGCGGGCAGATCGGCAGATGTGAGCGAATAGAAATAGTTCAGCGCAGAAGAGAAAGCAGGAACAGGAAGTTCTTCTTTCATGGCTTCCGCCACCAAGTTCTTCCATCCGGGAAGCAATGTTTTCATTTCTTCTTTAAAATAAGGAGCCAACAACAAGTGTTTAGGCTTGTCGGTGGCTTCGAAGGCGGCAGCAATGTCGTTCAGGAATATACTGCGGATGATGCATCCTCCACGCCACATACGGGCAATGGAAGCCAGGTCGAGATGCCAGTCGAAAGCGTCGGAAGCACGTTGCAATACGGCGAATCCCTGGGCATAAGAGACGAGTTTGGAAGCATAAAGAGCAGAAAATATATTCTTTACGAGTTCCACCTTATTATATATAGGTTGTGTATGTTGACACTGATATTGTCTGGAAGCCTGATGACGCAAGTCTTTCTGCGCAGAAAGGCTTCGTTCGAATACCGCCGTGGCGATCAATCCCAACGGCATGCCGAGTTCCATAGCGTTGATAACCGACCATTTGCCGGTTCCTTTCTGTCCGGCCGCATCCAAGATTTTATCAATCAGATACCCTCCGGATTTGTCTTTATGCCGCAGGATGTTGGCGGTGATTTCGATCAGGTAGCTGCGTAGTTTGCCTTCGTTCCAACGGGCAAAGACATCAGCCATTTCCTCATTGGTCAGATCCAGCAACTTTTTCATCACCCAATAGGCTTCGGCGATCAGCTGCATATCACCGTATTCGATACCGTTATGAATCATCTTCACAAAATGACCCGATCCGGCAGGGCCTACCCATTGGCAACAGGGAGTGCCGTCCGGTGCTTTTGCCGCAATGCTTTGAAGAATCGGTTTCACTTCCGGCCATGCTTGCTCCGAACCGCCGGGCATGATAGAAGCTCCATTCAAGGCTCCTTCTTCACCGCCGGACACTCCGCTACCAACAAAGAGAAATCCTTTCGACTCCGCCAGTTTGACGCGGCGGTTGGTATCTTCGTAATTGGAGTTACCACCATCAATAAGAATGTCTCCCGGTGAAAGCAACGGGAAAAGCTGGTCCATCAGTTCGTCAACCGGACTTCCGGCACGAACCATCATCATTATCTTACGGGGAATAGCTATCGAATCTACAAATGCTTTTATATCTGTGAATCCTTCGATGTTTTTACCTTTTGCACGACCATTCATAAAGCGATCTACCACTCCTTCCTCTACTCCGGGAACTGTACGGTTATATACCGATACATGCCACCCCTTACTCTCCATGTTTAAAGCAAGATTCTCGCCCATCACAGCCAAGCCGATAAGTCCGATATCTGTTTTATTCTGATTTGCCATAACTTATATATTTTGAATATTCTTTATCTTAGTAACAGTTGAAATGCACATTTGTTCGCAATATTTTAGATTAAAATATTATTTTTGTGGTCTACAAATAAAATCAAGGATGAAGAAGATCAAAATCGGTTTGTTGGCACGCATCGTAATCGCCATTATTTTGGGTATTGCCATCGGCACTTTTTTCCCGGCTCCGCTAGTGCGAATATTCGTTACTTTCAACGGCATTTTCAGCGAGTTTCTCAATTTCTCTATCCCGCTGATTATCGTCGGACTGGTAACGGTGGCTATTGCCGACATCGGAAAAGGTGCAGGAAAAATGCTGCTCGTGACGGCTCTGATTGCTTATTTCGCCACCCTGTTTTCGGGATTCCTCTCCTACTTCACAGGAGTCACCGTGTTTCCGTCACTCATCGAACCGGGAGCGCCGCTTGAAGAAGTGAGCGAAGCACAAGGAATCCTCCCCTACTTCTCCGTCTCCATCCCACCGTTGATGAACGTCATGACGGCCTTGGTATTAGCCTTCACCTTGGGCTTGGGACTGGCGTCACTGAACAGCGACGCATTGAAAAACGTGGCACGTGATTTTCAGGAAATTATCGTACGAATGATTAGCGCAGTCATTCTGCCTTTGCTGCCGCTTTATATCTTTGGCATATTCCTCAACATGACACATTCGGGACAAGTATATTCCATCCTGATGGTGTTTATTAAAATTATCGGAGTCATCTTTGCTCTTCATATCTTCCTGTTAGTTTTTCAGTATTCCATCGCGGCACTGTTTGTACATAAAAACCCGTTTAAATTACTTAGCAAAATGTTGCCGGCTTACTTCACGGCATTGGGCACACAGTCTTCGGCAGCCACCATCCTGTAACGCTGGAACAGACCAAAAAGAACGGTGTATCTGCCGAAGTGGCCGGTTTCGTGATTCCGCTCTGCGCCACCATTCATCTGTCGGGCAGCACACTGAAAATCGTAGCCTGCGCACTGGCATTGATGATGATGCAGGGAATACCGTTCGACTTCCCCTTGTTTGCCGGATTTATCTTCATGCTGGGCATCACAATGATAGCCGCTCCGGGGGTTCCGGGCGGAGCTATCATGGCCTCTCTGGGAATTCTGCAATCCATGCTCGGCTTCGACGAATCGGCACAGGCTTTGATGATCGCGCTTTACATCGCAATGGACAGTTTCGGCACAGCCTGCAACGTGACGGGCGACGGAGCTATCGCTTTGATTATCGACAAAATAATGGGGAAAAACCGTGCTGAATGACTGTGCTGAAAAATAATTGGGTAGTAGCTTGGCTGGCTCACAAAAAATGCCGACATTTGCACCCACATTTTCAATTATATTAAATAATAGCGTATGAAAAAAGCCCTAATTTCAGGCATCACCGGGCAGGATGGTTCTTATCTTGCCGAATTTCTATTGCAAAAAGGTTACGAAGTACACGGTATACTCCGTCGTTCTTCTTCGTTCAATACAGGACGTATTGAACATTTGTATTTTGACGAGTGGGTGCGCGACATGAAACAGAAACGTACGATCAATCTGCATTATGGGGATATGACAGATTCTAGTTCGTTAATTCGTATTATTCAACAGGTGCAACCGGATGAAATCTACAATCTCGCTGCTCAAAGCCACGTGAAGGTTTCATTCGACGTTCCGGAATACACGGCCGAAGCGGATGCTATCGGTACGTTGCGTATGCTCGAAGCGGTACGCATCCTGGGACTGGAAAAGAAAACCCGCATCTATCAGGCTTCTACTTCCGAATTGTTCGGTAAGGTGCAGGAAGTTCCACAAAAAGAGACAACTCCATTCTATCCCCGTTCTCCGTATGGGGTAGCCAAACAATATGGTTTCTGGATTACTAAAAACTACCGCGAAAGCTATGATATGTTTGCCGTAAACGGAATCTTGTTCAATCACGAGAGTGAACGCCGTGGCGAGACATTCGTTACCCGTAAAATTTCGCTTGCTGCCGCACGTATCGCACAGGGCGAACAGGACAAACTGTATCTGGGTAATCTGGACGCACGTCGCGACTGGGGATATGCCAAGGATTACATCGAATGTATGTGGCTGATCCTGCAACATGACGTTCCCGAAGATTTCGTAATTGCTACCGGAGAAATGCACACAGTGCGCGAATTCGCAACGCTGGCATTCAAGGAAGCAGGCATCGAACTTCGTTGGGAAGGTGAAGGCGTGAATGAGAAAGGTATCGACGTAGCTACCGGAAAGTCGTTGGTAGAGGTTGATCCTAAATATTTCCGTCCGTCAGAGGTGGAACAACTGCTGGGTGACCCGACTAAAGCAAAAACATTGTTAGGATGGGATCCATGCAAAACATCATTCGAAGAACTGGTAAGTATCATGGTTCGCCACGATATGGAAAAAGTGAAGCGGATGATTGCTACCAAACATTAAATGAATTTCATTTCACCACAGAGGACGCAGAGGACACAGAGGATTTTATTTTTTCCTCTGTGCCCTCCGTGTCCTCTGTGGTGAAAATAATAAAAGATAGAATGGAAAAGAATGCAAAGATATATATAGCAGGACACCGCGGACTTGTGGGATCTGCTATCTGGAAGAATTTGCAGGATAAAGGATACACCAATCTGATAGGCCGCACGCACAAAGAGCTTGACCTGCTGGATGGAATGGCTGTCCGTAAATTCTTCGATGAAGAACAACCGGAATATGTATTCCTTGCCGCTGCCTTTGTGGGTGGTATCATGGCGAACAGCATCTACCGTGCCGACTTTATATACAAGAATCTGCAGATTCAACAGAACATTATCGGAGAGAGTTTCCGTCACAACGTGAAAAAGTTGCTCTTCCTCGGTAGTACGTGTATTTATCCACGCGATGCCGAACAGCCGATGAAAGAAGATGTATTGCTTACTTCACCGTTGGAATATACCAACGAGCCGTATGCAATCGCTAAAATTGCCGGACTGAAAATGTGCGAGAGCTTCAACCTGCAATATGGAACGAACTACATCGCCGTGATGCCGACAAACCTTTACGGCCCGAATGATAATTTCGATTTGGAACGCAGCCATGTATTGCCTGCCATGATTCGCAAGATTCATTTGGCACACTGTCTGAAAGAAGGAAACTGGGAAGCTGTACGCAAGGATATGAACCAGCGTCCGGTGGAAGGTGTCAATGGCGACAGCTCGAAAGAGGACATTCTGGCTATTCTGAAAAAATACGGAATCAGCGAAACAGAGGTCACTCTCTGGGGTACGGGTACTCCTCTCCGCGAATTCCTCTGGAGCGAAGAAATGGCGGATGCCAGTGTCTTCGTTATGGAGCATGTGGACTTTAAAGATACCTATAAAGAAGGTAGCAAAGATATCCGCAACTGCCATATCAACATCGGAACCGGTAAGGAAATCACCATCCGCCAACTGGCTGAACGGATCGTTGAAACAGTAGGTTATCAAGGTAAACTGACCTTCGACAGCAGCAAACCGGACGGCACAATGCGCAAGCTAACCGATCCTTCAAAACTGCATGCACTGGCTGGCACCACAAAATTGAAATCGAGGAAGGCGTACAAAGAATGTACGAATGGTACTTGAAATAAGAAATGAAGTTACTGTAAATATGCTATTAGCTGAATGTTTTTTTGCTAATAGCATATTTTTTTTAGCTATAATGATAATTAAATTAGCTATAATGATAATCAGTTTTGCTATAATGATAATCCAATTAGCTATAAGCATAATCTGTTGAGCTATGAGCATAATCTTTTTTATACTACGAGTCAATCTATTTTATTATAAGTTAATCCCTTTTGTGATAAGCCTTCATCCAACTAAGCATCATTTATTCAACCATAAGCACCATTCATTCAATTATAAGCCTCATCCATTGTATTTATAACGTATCGCCACACAAATTCCCCCACTACTCTCTCCTCCATTTCCAAAAAATCTTCACTCTTAATTCTTCATTCTTAATATAATTGCTATATTTGCACAATTTAATACCAAATGTGCAAAAAACAATGGAACAAAGTTTTATAGCCTATATTGAGAATAGTATCAAGAATAATTGGGACCTGGATGCCCTGACCGATTATAAAGGTGCAACTTTACAGTATAAAGACGTAGCTCGTAAAATCGAGAAACTCCATATCATCTTTGAAGAAAGCGGAATCCGCAAAGGAGACAAGATTGCCGTTTGTGGAAGAAACAGCTCTCACTGGGGAGTTACTTTCCTTGCCACACTGACGTATGGAGCCGTTATTGTACCTATTCTCCATGAATTTAAAGCAGATAACGTGCATAATATCGTCAACCACTCCGAAGCTAAATTACTGCTTGTAGGAGATATGGTATGGGAAAACCTGAACGAGTCGGCAATGCCGCTATTGGAAGGTATCCTGATGATGAATGACTTCACCCTATTAGTGTCACGCAGCGAACGGCTCACGTATGCACGCGAACATCTGAACGAAATGTTCGGCAAAAAATATCCGAAGAATTTCCGTAAAGAGCATGTCGCTTATCACAAAGACGAACCGGAAGAACTGGCAGTGATCAATTATACTTCGGGAACAACGAGTTATTCCAAAGGAGTAATGCTCCCCTACCGCAGTCTGTGGTCGAATACCAAATTTGCTTTTGAAGTGTTGGAACTGGAAGCCGGAGATAAAATCGTTTCCATGCTTCCTATGGCACACATGTACGGATTGGCTTTTGAATTCCTTTATGAGTTCTCCGTAGGTTGCCACATCTACTTCCTCACCCGTATGCCAAGCCCTAAGATTATCTTCCAGGCTTTTGAAGAAGTGAAACCCAGTCTGATTGTTGCCGTACCACTCATCATCGAAAAGATAATCAAGAAAAGCGTACTTCCGAAGTTGGAAACTCCGGCGATGAAGATATTGCTGAAAGTGCCTATTATCAATGACAAGATAAAGGCAACAGTGCGCGAAGAGATGATTAAGGCATTTGGCGGAAACTTCAAGGCAGTCATCGTAGGAGGTGCAGCGTTCAATCAGGAAGTGGAACAATTCTTGAAAATGATTGATTTCCCTTATACGGTTGGATATGGAATGACGGAATGTGGCCCGATTATCTGCTACGAAGATTGGAGAAAGTTCAAACCGGGGTCTTGCGGAAAGGCTGTGCCACGGATGGATGTACGGGTATTGTCATCTGATCCCGAAAATATCGTTGGTGAAATTGTATGTAAGGGCCCGAATGTGATGCTGGGCTATTACAAAAACGAAGAAGCCACTCAAGAAGTCATCGACAAGGACGGTTGGTTGCATACCGGCGACTTGGCTTTGATGGATGAAGAAGGTAATGTTACAATCAAAGGACGCAGCAAGAACCTGTTATTGAGCTCCAGCGGACAGAATATCTATCCGGAAGAAATTGAAGATAAGTTGAACAACCTGCCATACGTGGCTGAAAGCATTATCGTTCAGCAAAACGAGAAACTTGTCGGACTTGTTTATCCCGACTTTGACGATGCGTTCGCCCACGGCCTGAAGACTGAAGACATCGAACAAGTAATGGAAGAAAACCGCGTGACACTGAACACTATGTTACCGGCATACAGCCAGATATCCAAGATGAAAATCTATCCGGAAGAATTTGAAAAGACACCGAAGAAGAGCATCAAGCGTTATTTGTATCAGGAGGCAAAAGGCTGATAGATTGTCAGCTGCATAGAGAAAGATATAACTTAAACCGAAAAAGAGAAAGGAATGAAGATAAAGAAAACAATACTTACGGCAGCTATACTAATGGCTGCCGTTTCTTTACCGGCACAGAACAAGAGTGCAGGGATCAATATATCCATCTGGAAAGATATATGCACGCAACCGCATGACAGTACACAGACGACATACATAAACATCGGCCTCCTGTCTACCATGAACCGTCTGAACGGTGTGGGTATCAACGCATTGGGAAGCGTGGTTCATGGTGACATGAACGGAGTACAAATCACCGGATTAGCCAACTTGGCAGGGGGTACTATGCGAGGCGTTCAGCTGGCTGGTATCAGTAATATCAGCGGCGATAACACCGTAGGGCTTTCTGCTGCCGGATTGGTAAATATCACCGGCGACAGAGCACAGGGAGTAGTCATATCCGGGCTAACGAGCATCGGCGGAGACAACAACTCGGGGTTAATGATTAGTGGTTTCATGAATGTGACGGGCAATATGGCTTCGGGCTTACACTTTTCCGGAGTAGCAAATATCACCGGACAGAGCTTCGGTGGTCTGATGGCTTCGGGACTTTTAAATGTAGTAGGCGAACACATGAACGGTTTGCAGATAGCAGGAATTGCCAATATAACCGCATCAAAGCTGAATGGAGTGCAAGTAGCATTATGCAACTACGCAACGAAAACGCGCGGACTTCAAATTGGTCTTGTCAATTACTACAAAGAAGATATGAAAGGTTTCCAACTTGGTTTGGTAAATGCAAATCCTGATACAAAAGTGCAAATGATGGTATACGGTGGAAACGCAACGCCTGCCAATATCGGGGTACGGTTCAAGAACCAGTTGTTTTATACCATATTGGGAGTGGGTTCCATGTATCAGGGATTGAATGATAAGTTTTCGGCCAGCGCATCCTATCGTGCCGGTCTGTCTTTCCCCCTTTACAAGGGGTTATCCATCAGCGGAGACCTCGGATACCAGCATATCGAGGCTTTTGACAACAAAGATGAGGTCATCCCGAAACGCCTGTACGCACTGCAGGCACGTGCAAATCTGGAATATCAATTTACCAAGAAGTTCGGCATCTTTGCAACAGGTGGATATGGGGTAACCAGATTCTATAATAAATCGAGCAATTACGATAAGGGAGCTATTATCGAAGCGGGTATTGTTCTTTTCTAAACTTATTCACCACAGAGGACGCAGAGGACACAGAGGTTTACTATTTTTTATTCACTATAGAGTAACACAGAGTCTCATGTATTTAGAATCGTATTTATCGCTCTGTTTTACTTGTAGAAAGAAAAAAACCTCTGTGTCCTCTGCGTCCTCTGTGGTGAATAAATTCAGAAACGTGCAACTTTGAGCATACTGATTACTAATTATACCTTTTCTTTTATCAGACCGGTACGATAAGCAACGAGCAATTTCTTCAAATCCTGTATTTGAGTCACCAGTTCTTTTCCTTTATCGGTATCTTTCACCATCATCCGTTGCGAATTGAATTCCAGGACAAAGTTGGTAGATTTGATATCAAGTCCCTCTTCTATGGCTTTCTGACGAGACTGGAACGGCTCGTGCTGCACAAGCTGCATACCGTGAGAATGATAAACAAGCGTATATCCCGCAATTCCCGTTTCCGGCTGATAAGCTTTTGAGAATCCGCCATCAATAACGAAAAGCTTGCCATTGGCTTTCATTGGCTGTTCTCCCTGAATCGTTTTCACAGGCACATGCCCGTTGATGATATGCGAGTGAGGACCGGAAGCTCCAAACTCTGCCAAAATCTGATCGCAGACATCTTCCCGGTTACGCAATGTATAATAATAACCTTTCTTCTCTTTATGCAATTCTTTATCTTCTACGAAATAACGCTCAAAAGTTGCCATCTTATCCTTATCGAACAAGGGAGCTTCCGGACCACACCACATATACCAAATGTAATCCATAGCAAATTCCTTATCCTCCTCCCCTTCTTCATCGAAGTACGCAGTACGAATCAGTTGATCGGCTTTATCCAGCAATTTACGCCCCCAATACTCCTTACCACGTATTTTGACATGCTTAAAGCTACCATCCTCATTCAGAGGGACAGAAGCGTGATAAAGAAGATTCGAATTTGAGACCAGATACATTCCGCCATAGGTAAACAGGCAACGCATGTGTTTCTTCAGCTTTTCACTATTCATAAATGAATAATGAATCTTTTCTACCAATTCGCGTTCTTCTTCCGTCAACCGGTAAGGATCGGCAGGATCTACGGTCGGGAAGTTGGTATCGCGCAAAGCATATTCTTTTCCTTCGTATACAAAGACGCCACGCTCAAAATCAATCTTTTCCAGCAGTTTACGGTTGGTCATCCCAAACTCCGGACGACGGTCGATAATTTCGGCTTCCAGCTTAAACTGGATAATGGTAATGGCTTTATGCATTTGAGTTATCAAGCGCAGAGTCTTCTCATTATAATGAGCGTCGGCAAAATTCATCTTCGGCATGAAGATGGTGCAAGGATCATCGGCATACGTATCCATTGCAAAAGTAGCCAATGGAAGCAGATTGATTCCGTATCCGTCTTCAAGCGTGCCCAGGTTGCCGTAGCGCATGGACATACGTATCACGTTGGCAATACAGCTGTCGTTACCGGAAGCTGCCCCCATCCAGAGAATATCATGATTTCCCCATTGAATATCGAAGTTATGGTAATTGCACAACGTATCCATGATGATATGCGCGCCAGGACCACGGTCGTAAATATCGCCTACGATATGAAGAGAGTCAATAGTCAGACGCTGAATCAGATTGCACATAGCGATAATGAAATCGTCGGCACGCTTGGTAGTGATAATCGTGCTGATAATTACATTGATATAAGCATGCTTGTTCGGCTCGATGGAAGATTCGTGCAATAATTCCTGAATAATATAAGAGAACTCGGCAGGCAGCGATTTACGAACCTTCGAACGGGTATATTTGGAAGATACATTCTGACAGACCTTCACCAGTTGGTTCAGGGTAATCAGATACCAATCATCCAGGTCCTTTTCACGGGCTTTCACTAATTGAAGTTTCTCTTCGGGATAGTAAATCAACGTGCAGATTTCTTTCTTTTCAGCCTCGCGGAGAGTGTTGCCGAATATTTCATTTACTTTACGTTTTACCGCACCTGAAGCATTTTTCAGTACATGCTGAAAAGCCTCGTATTCTCCATGAATGTCAGTCAGGAAATGCTCTGTCCCTTTAGGTAGATTTAAGATAGCCTCCAGATTGATTATTTCCGTACTAGCATCGGCAATCGTAGGAAAACTTCGGGAAAGCAGTTGCAGGTAACGGAGATCGCCCACAATGCTTTCAGGAGTTATGTTACTTTGAGCAGTCATTTTATTTACTATTTTACTATTTACAATTTACTAGTTACTAATTACGATTCAGCAATGTACCATTCTCAATTTAACAAGAACATCAACAACACTTGGGCGATAATTACCCGCAAGAACATACATAGCGGATAAACAGTCGCATAGGCTACGGATGGGTTGTCGCCGGGGATTGTATCGTTTACATAGTTCAGTGCCATCGGATTTGCCATACTTCCGCACAACATACCGGATACAGAACCGAAATCGATCTTCATCATCTTGAAGGCCACGAATCCAACCAACACTGTTGGAATGATAGTCAATCCGGCTCCCAAACCAATCCATAATAAGCCTTCCGGACGGAATACGGTATCGAAAAAGTGAGCTCCCGCATCCAGTCCCAGACAGGCAAGGTACATGGAAAGTCCCAAGGCACGCAACATCAGGTTCGCGCTACGGGTGGTATAGGTAATCATGTGTATCCGTGGTCCAAAAGTACCCAGAAGGATACCGACAATGATCGGTCCGCCCGCTAATCCCAACTTCACAGGAGTACTGACACCCGGAAAAGAGAAAGGAATAGCCCCCAGTGCCAAACCAAGCACGATACCGATAAATATAACAACCAGATTGGGTTCTTTCAGGCTTTTCACGGCATTTCCCAATACTTTCTCCACATTCTGGATAGCAGCAGCCTCGCCCACCACTGTCAGGCGGTCGCCCAACTGAAGTATCAATCCCGGAGTAGCAAGCAGTTGCACCCCCGACCGGTAAACACGGCTGATGTTAATACCGTAATGGTTTCTCAACCGGAGTGCACCGAGTTTCTTACCATTCAGTTCGGGACGGGTGACAACGATACGCTGCGAGATCAATTCGCTGTCAATCGCATTCCAGTCAATGTCCTCTTTATTCCAATCCGTATTTTCCTGTTCACCAAAAAGCACTGTCAGGGCCAAAGCGTCTTTTTCCGCAGTTACCACCAGCAGACGGTCGCCTTCTTTCAGAATCTTGTCTGAAGTCGGAATACTGACATGTCCGTCACGCCACAAACGGGATATGACAAACTTTGGGTAACTCATACGAGCTATATCCTTGATACTTTTATTGAAAATAGCAGGATTGTGTACTTGAAACGCTGCAATATAAGTTTTGTTCGCATCGTCTTTCTCTTTTATCTCCAAGTCTTCTTTGCGGACCAATACTTTACGGATTAATAAAACGGCAAGAATTACGCCGACTACTCCCATCGGATAGGCCACCGCACATCCTAAAGCAGGCGTACTGCTGTTTATTCCCATCTGTTTCAGAGTTTGTTGCGCAGCTCCCAATGCCGGAGTGTTTGTCGTTGCTCCACAAAGGATGCCCACCATATCAGGAAGAGAGACACCCGTTGCATAACTAGCCACCACCGTCAACAACGTTCCCAGTAGAACTACTCCCAACGCCAACATATTCAGCGTTACCCCTCCTTTACGGAAAGAGCTAAAAAAACCGGGACCGACTTGTAGCCCGAGGGAATAAACGAAAATGACCAGTCCGAAACTTTCTGCGTAGTTTAACATCTGCGGATCGACCGAAAGCCCGAGATGGCCGGCCAGGATACCCGCAAAAAAAACAAAAGTGACTCCCAGGGAAACTCCCCAGAAATGCACTCTTCCCAAGCCCAAACCAATGGCAGAAATCAGTGAAAGTACCACAACAGCCTGTAAGGCAGAATGTTCGATGAATAGACTATATAACCACTCCATGTATATAAAAACTAATAGGGCGCAAAGATAAAAACTATTTAGTCCGGTTCAAAACTTTTAAGCTTTCATTTCGCGCCCCAATTATACCCTGATTCATATATCCTGAAATCTTATTGATTACCCTTTTACACTGTTACCTGTTATTTTGTTCTTAATATCTGTTATATTTCTATCTTAACAATCTTATCCTTTCTCTTTTTACCCGCATCTTGTTATCCTTCCAACGATGCTTTTTTACCTGTTTCTTCCTTTACGCTTACCTATTTCTTTATCTTTTTCTAATTTCTTTATCTCTCCTAATTTCTTAACCTTTTCTTATTTCTTCCTGCTTCACGTTTCTTCCTGCTTTACGCTTCATCTTGCTTTACGTCTCATCTTTTCCCTTGAAACTCCACAAAGTTATTTCGTCCGTCCAGATAACCGCTCAATCTGTTTCCACCGATATATACATCATCCAGGTATGAAACATCATTCGGTCCGTATGACATACGAATGGAAGTCTGTGCATAATTTTCCCAACTCCAACGGAAATTATATTCATATTGATCGACTGTTCCATTAGGATATTCCACCCGTATATAGTCGATTCCGGTACGGTCTAAAAAGAAATCCAGTTCCTGACGGCAATAGTTACCGTCCATGTCGCGGTAGAAACTAACCCAGGTACGGCTACATAAATCAGCCGAACGGTTATAGTACCCTGCACCATTATTATCATCATCATAGAAACTATCTATTTCCACTTCGCAAGAGGTAAAACTTACCATCAATATAGCCATCAACGCCAAACCGAAGTATTTAAATGTGCTCGTTTTCATATTCCTTTATTTTTAATGGTTCTCTAATTATTATATATCATTTATCTTTCGATAGAACAAAAGTAGAGAATGAATTTTCCCCATGAAACTGAAAACTCCTACTTATCAGGAGGAAATTGCCTAAATCTAGGAGTAAATCCCTCCGGCGAAGTCTATTTCAAAGAATTCTTGTATCTTTGCCTCTTGCTAACAACACATGAAATTATCCGTCACATGAAGTCTATCAAATCACATATCACCCAGTTATTGAAGTCCCTCAATGAGGGAGTATTCGAAAAAGAGCATACCATCGCACTGTCTCTACTATCCGCCATGGCAGGGGAAAGTATCTTTCTGCTGGGCCCTCCGGGAGTAGCCAAGAGTTTGGTAGCACGCAGGCTAAAACTGGCATTTAAAGGCGCAGATGCTTTTGAGTATCTGATGTCCCGCTTCAGTACACCGGACGAAATATTCGGTCCCGTCTCCATCTCAAAATTGAAGGATGAAGATACGTACGAACGCATTACAAAAGGATACCTGCCGACAGCATCAATCGTCTTTCTGGATGAAATATGGAAAGCCGGCCCTGCTATCCAAAATTCCCTTTTGACGGTAATCAATGAAAAGATATACCGCAACGGACAATTTACGGTGCGTGTACCCCTGAAAGCATTAATTGCCGCTTCCAACGAACTGCCGGCAAAAGGTGAAGGACTGGAAGCCTTATACGACCGTTTCCTGATCCGTCAGTTTGTCGGATGTATCGAACAGGAATATGCGTTCGATCAGATGATTTCTTCTACGCGGGAAATAGAACCTGAAATCCCTGAAAAGCTCCAGGTGAACGATGAATTATACAATCAAATACAAGCTGAAAGCGAAAAAGTAGGTATTCACTATACCATCTTCGAGCTGATTCACAATATCAAACGAGAAATTGAACAATATAATACAGGACGGGATGAAAACACCCCTCCCATCTATGTATCCGACCGCCGCTGGAAGAAAATAGTAGGTCTGCTCCGCACATCAGCCTATCTGAATGAATCTCCGGGAATTCATTTCTCCGACTGCCTGTTGATGAGCGCCTGCCTATGGGATGAAATTTCGCAGCTCCCCATTATCGAAGAGATTGTAGAACAGTCGATAGCACGAGGCATCAATACCTATCTGTTAGGAGAAAAACGGCTGGAACAAAAACTGGACACACTGAAAGAAAACATGAAGTCCGAACACAGCCTGCGTGAACTTAGCGATCCGGGAATCCAGGTCGTAGACACCTTCTATCATCGCATAGAAGGTTATCACATTACCGGAAATCTACTCATTTTTGCTTCCGATTACCAGTCTTTGAAGAAAGACAGCAACCGGCTGTTTTATATCCAGCAGGATAAATTCCGTCCGGTCAACAAAATCCTGAAAGCCTACGATTTTGTAAAAAACAGAAATATCGCGCAAAAGAATATCTATTCCCTCCGAAAAGGAAGACGGTCTGTTTTCGTCAACAATCAGGAATATCCGTTACTATGTTATGACAATTGCGACCCTTTGCCCGCACAACAGGATGGCAGCACTCCGTTCGAATTTACATTGCAGGAAGTGATCGACTTGCTCCATCAAATGGAGGTGGAATATAAAACAATCTCCGAACGGGAAACAGCATATACAAAAGAGCATCTCTTCTTAAGCTCATCGCAAAAAAGCAAGATCAAACGAATTTTAGGAGAGACTGCACATATCATAGAGAATTACCGGAACGAACTCCGCATCATCGCTCATGCCCATGAACAAGAGAACAGAGAGTATTAGGCTCAAACACCTGCAAGACATTTATTATGAGAAATTGCAGGGAATAGCCTACGATGTGTACGACGAACAACTGCACAACCTGATTATCCGTCCCGAAGAACTGGATGCGGATATTCACCGGTATTTTCGTCACACGCAACCCTCCCTGCAAGATTTCTACTCCCACTACGCGTCGCAATGGGAATACTTTCATGAAATGAATGAAGCATCCGACACCAAGTTTCTCCATTTCCTGAAAAACAGCGCCTACACGTTCTCAATGAAATATCACCTGGTAGACCTCAACGTAAAATACTACCTCCAGCGTTTTGACGCAATCAGCCCGCGCTCTAAAGAATGGAAAGCGTTGCGGACTCTCTTCTTCGACAAATGGCACACACTGCTCTCGAACAACGAGTTCAACTATCAGATGGAACATATCGAGCGGCTTTGTGATGATTTCTACCGTCTTCAGCTATCACTTGCCAAAAACCTTCCGGTGCGTGGCGGCTCACGCCTCGTCTGGTTACTCCGCAACCATAAACAGATAGCAGAACAGATTTTAGAATACGAAGAAACGATCAAACGAAATCCCGTTATCCGTGAACTGGTAGAAATCTTGGGCAAGAAACACCAAAGCAGCCGGAAACGTTTCAAAATGACTGCCGGTATTCATCGGGAACAAATTATATCTCATGCCACCCGAAGCGATATTACAGGTATTTGCGAAGGAAACGACTTAAACAGCCTTCTTCCCTTGGAATATTGTTATCTGGCCGAAAAAAGTCTGCAACCCATTTTCTTTGAGCGTTTCATTGAGAAGAGATTGCAAGTCATCGACTATCAATCACACGAAAAGCAAACCATCAACGACAAGAAAACAATAGGGAACGAAGTTTCCGAAGAAGCCGAAGGCCCTTTCATTGTTTGTCTGGACACTTCCGGTTCCATGGCAGGCGAACGGGAAAGAATCGCGAAATCCACCCTACTTGCCATTGCCGAACTGACGGAAGTGCAACATCGGAAATGTTACGTCATCCTGTTTTCCGATGATATCGAGTGCATTGAAATCACAGATTTAGGCAGCAGTTTCGATCGCCTGGTCGATTTCTTATGCCAATCCTTTCATGGCGGAACCGATATGGAACCTGTTATCACACATGCTTTGCGAAAGATCAGCGAAGAAGGATATATGGAAGCGGACATTATCACCGTATCGGACTTTGAGATGCGTCCTGTCGATCAACTACTATCCCGGACCATCGAACACGCAAAAGCGAAACAGACAAAGATGTACGCTATTTCTTTAGGTGGCAAGAGTGCCGAGACCAGCTATCTGAAATTATGTGATAAATATTGGGAATATAGCATTCAAAACGCCGAAAGTCTTAATAAAAATAGAATCGAGGAATCAAATATTTAATCAATGTTATAAAACATCTCTTTTTTCTTGTTTTATTTGCAAAGTTGACAGAAGTCCGTATATTTGTACTGTGTTTTTCATAGTATTAGATTTAAGGTTAACAAAAAGATTGGCTGTCTGGGATAGATAGCCTTTTTTTATGTCCTTTTCTTACGTCAAATATACCGTCACTATCCCATCCGGATGTTTACCCTATCCCATGAAGATACCGTCACTATAATAAGCGGATAGCGTCAATATGTTTCAGTTCCCATTCCATCGATAAAAATTAAAAGCTTTCGAAAAAAAATTCTTCCGTTTAACATTTGAAACATAGCAGGTTATCTCATTTTACAAAAAATAGGTAAAAAAAATCTTGCTAAAAGATTTGCGTAGTCCAAAAGTTCCCCCTATATTTGCACCGCATTTGAGAGAGAATGCGGGTTCAAGGAAGTTTGGGTGAGTGGCTGAAACCACCAGTTTGCTAAACTGACGTACTCGTAAGGGTACCGGGGGTTCGAATCCCCCAGCTTCCGCAAAAAATCTCAATATAAAAAAGAGCTAAGTTTTAAAGACTTGGCTCTTTTTAATCTATCAAACTCCGGTGGGTTCGTCTAACGGTTAGGACACATGCCTCTCACGCATGTAATACGAGTTCGATTCTCGTACCCACTACAAAGAAAAAGAGGAAATGCAGTTAAACTACATTTCCTCTTTTTCTTTATAGATCTCAAAGTAAGATTCTTTATCCATTCTCAACCGGACTCTTTCTTCCCTCTTCTGCCCGGCCAGGTTTACGAACAAGTTGAAATACAGTTGGCTGAAAGAAAGGTTGGAACGATCATAGGTTATATCAAACGTCCAGGTTCTACGGAAAGAATCGAAAGTAGCGAATGGTTGCTCACCTCCTTTACACATAAACACTTCCGGGAAAGACGTAGGCGGATAAGGCTGGAATAAGCCCGCTAATTGGGCATACACATAGTCAATCATCCATTCGTCTCCCGTCAAGGTCAATTCCCCTTTCAAGCGGAGTTTGATTGCATAACTGGCAGTCACGTCAGACGAGGTATAAACAGGGACTTGGCTTTCTGCCGAATAGTTACCGTCTTTATATCCAAGACTCATCGTTAGTTTAGACCGGCCGACGCCATTAAATCCATCTACTTCCCGATCCGCCGACTGATTTTTCAGGTTAATCATAAATGTCAGTTTACCGAGAGTCGGGTCACCCGGATATTGCGCAAGCGTGTCCAACACATAATCTTCGGTATTATAACTTCGGGCTATCAAATCTCCCTTTCCTGCTTCCAAAGCCGGACCGCCTCTTTCCACATCCACGTTGCCAACCGGATAATAAATAGCATCATTATCCCTAACGCAACCACTCAAACAAAACAGCAACACTGCCAAGCCTATTATCTTATTCATAATCACCTTACTTCTTGATTTTGCGGACAAAGATACATCTTTTTTATACCACCCTTGATTTATGTCAACCGTTTTTAGTATTTTTGCACACATCAAGACAGAAAAGACATGGATACACTATTAAGAGAGACTGTAAATGCTGTTGTCAATTCCCGCTTTCCGGAGATGAGTATAGAAGGAAGACGGCAGATAGAAAGCATACTGATTCGTGAAGAATTTCCCAAAGGAGCCATAGCGCTCAACGAAGGAGAAGTAGCCCACGAACTTGTTTTTGTAGGAAAAGGCATGCTTAGGCAGTACTATTACAAAAACGGGAAAGACGTGACCGAACATTTCTCATACGAAGGATGTATCGTGATGTGCATTGAAAGTTTTCTGAAACAAGTACCCACCCGGCTAATCGTAGAAACTCTTGAACCTTCCATTATTTACTTATTCCCCCGCGACATGATACAAAAATTAGCGAGGGAGAACTGGGAAATCAACATGTTCTATCAAAAGATATTGGAATACTCTTTAATTGTATCACAGGTTAAAGCAGACTCCTGGCGTTTCGAATCCGCTCGCGAACGTTATAACCTCCTGCTCGAAACACATCCGGAAATCATCAAACGCGCGCCTCTGGCACACATCGCTTCCTATCTTCTGATGACACCGGAGACACTAAGCCGTGTACGCTCCGGTGTTCTATGATTTTAGCGGCTTTTCCGGTATTCTTTTGGAGACATACCGGTGTAATGCTTGAAATATTTCCCAAAGAAAGACTGGTTTGCAAAATTCAGCCGGTCGGCAATCTCCTGTATGTTCATACTTGAAGAATTCAGGAGGGCTTTCGCTTCCAGAATCACCAACTCGTCAATCCACTCCCCTACCGTTTTTCCGCTGACTTCTTTCACTACTCCCGAAAGATGCTTCGGCGTCAGACACAGTTGGTCGGCATAGTATTTTACGCTGCGTTCAGACTGGTAAGACTCCACCAGAGACTCATAAAAGCGTTCGAAGATATACTCTTTCCGGCTTTTATTCTTCATCGTAGTAGCGTTTGCAGGTGCATGATTAGTAAAAATAGTGCAAAGCTCGAAAAAGAACCCCTGCATCAGTCCCATTACCACTTCCCTACGATATAAAGCTTCCTTATTCCTCAACCGTTTCCTGATAAACGCGTGATACTCCTTCACCACCTCCTGCTCGTGCGGAGTGAGGTCGAAACACGGATAATCTTTCAGATAGAAAAACAAAGAAAGCACATTTCCGATCTTAGGCAACGTTTCCAGCAAGTTCTTCGACACAGCAAAGAAAATGCCTTTAAAATCGGGACTGAAATACCGCTGCTCGATAATCTGATTAGGCAGTGCTATCACCATCAATCCAGGACACAATTGAAATTCACGCAGACTAATCTTAAAAGTACCGGTACCCTCCAGACAAAGCCCCACCGTCAACACTTCCAGTTTGGTAGGCCCGTTATACAACGATATAACGCTCTCCGTATCGAAAAGCGCTATATCATTATCAACAACATCAATGTTGTCGGCATCTATATGTTTAGAATGAACTACCGAAGAAATACCTACTTTCGGAACACTTTGAATATCCATACTCTCTCTTTTTTTGGCGACAAATATACCAGCATTTAATCAGATATACAAGCCAATCGGGAGCATTATCGGACATAATGAACACTTTTAGATACTTATCGAACAGACCGGAACAGATATTCATAATCACGTTTGGCAGCCGGCACCGTCCACTTTTCCGGGACAAACTTCCACTGATTGAGCGCTTTCGGGTCCATCGTTCCTTTCTCCTCAATATAATTCATCAGATAGAAACGGAGATCCTTATCCGTAGAGAAAATAATGCGGTCTTTCAATTTCTCCTGCGGGATGCCCGACCCTTTCGTCAGCAATTCTCCGCCACCATTGCCACGGTAAGAATTCAAGGCCACCTTATATATCTTATCCATGCGGAAAGGAGAACCATCGGCCATGCTTGTGATCGTTATCTTCTCGCCCTGCGGTTTAGTGACATCCACCGTATAAATAATGCCCGAAGCCGAGTCAAAATTAAAACTATAATTCTGGAAAGACGCTCTATCCTCCGCACCTTCACGACGTTTCTCCTTGAACCAGAGCAGATGATCTTCCGGCGATTTCATCCGGTTCGTCCACATATAATAAGACATCTCCAAGAAATCCTTAATCTCCTTTCCGGACAGAGTCATCACATACAGCATGTTCTCATACTTATATAAATTGAACATATCACTCACAAATACATCCCCCTTCTTTATTTCCGAGTCAAACGAAAGCGGAGCGGCAAACGAGATGTCGGCACCGGTGATGTCGAGCTGCAAGGTATGTATCAGGTCGATAAAGGCAGAAGGGCCGAAGAAAGCAGGATGAGTGGAGATACTTTCGGTAAAAGTGCCGATCTTCTTCGAAACGAACTTCTGCACCGTTTCATATTGCGGGGCAAAACGCTTCATAAAGTCCTCGCTGATTCCGTAAGCCTCCGTTTCCGTCAAGACACCCTTAATATCCTTGCTCTGCACCTTTCCATCTTTCAGTTTCAAGGTCACATCTACATTAGACATAACAATCCCATTGCTAGCCGGATCGATAATCAACACCGAGTCTCCGGCAACATTCATCACCTTCTTACATTCGCGGGAATGATCGTGCCCCATCAATACGATATCGAATCCCGGCACATTCTTCGCTACGTTGAGAGAAGCGTTCTCGTTGTACTTGCCCGACATTTTGAAAGCCTCCTGTCCGGCATGGAACAAGCCGATCACCAAATCCGGGTTCTCTTTTTCACGGATAACCTTCATCCATTTGCGTGCCGTCTCTTCCATATCGTCGAAACGCAATCCTTTCCACAGGTTTTCGGAGAGCCATGCAGGGATGGCTGGGGTAATCATTCCCAATACCACGATCTTCACGCCCTCACGTTCCAACACTTTATAAGGAGCCAGATGGGGCTGTCCCGTAGATGTATCTATGATGTTGGCACCCAACACAGGGAAATCACAAGTGGCAATCCAACGGTCGAAAACGGCACGTCCCGTTTCCACGTCATGGTTACCCATGTTGCCGGCATCATACTTCATGTAATTCATCATTTCCGAGCAAAGATGGGGAGACACCGTATCTATATAATTATAGTAATAGGCAGTGGGCTGTCCCTGCAAAATATCGCCGTTATCCAGCAATATCAGATTCTCCTTATATTGCTCGCGCTCTTTCTGCACGAAAGAATAAACCCGTGCGAGACTCCCCTTCCACTCGTGGCGGGTTATAAAATTATAAGGATAATAATTGCCGTGTACGTCACTTGTTTCTACAATCTTCAGTTTCACCACCTTCTCCTGCGCCGCAACAGACAGAGCGAGGCAGAGAAGCAAGCCATAAATTAATACGATTCGTTTCATTCTTTTTCTATATTTAGATTTAACGGATGAGAGAATACAAACCGCGCCCCACCGGTATAGTCAGGATCGATCCATATACTTCCTTTCCATTTGTGCACAATCAATTTACAGATAGACAATCCCAGTCCGGTACCCTGGGCATATTCATTCAGTTTCTCAAAACGCTCGAACACAAGTCCCTGTTTTTCTTTCGGGATGCCGCATCCGGTGTCCGTCACCGAGAAGACAGCCATTTGCGTTTCCTCGTTCACAGAAAAGTCCAATGTGATCTTACCGCGTTTCGTAAACTTGTTGGCGTTGGACAGCAGGTTAATCATCACTTGCTGCATACGCTGCACATCCGTCACCATCCGGAAAGATTCGAAAGAAGTGGTAAACAAGAACTGGTTTTCCGACGACTGCCGCGAAAAACTAACAGACGCCACCACCTGGCTGCACAACTGCACCACGTCACATTCCTCCCAAGTCAGCGTCACCCGGTTGGCCTCCAGACGTGAAAGGTCGAGAATATCGTTAATCAGTCGAAGCAACAAATCCGAATTGGTTTTGATAATCTGATAATAAGACTGCTGTTCCTCCTCCGTGCTACCGCCAACGGCCAATACATCCGAGAATCCTACAATCGAATTCAACGGTGTGCGTATCTCATGGCTCATATTAGCAAGGAAAGCACTCTTCAGACGATTAGACTCTTCCGCCCTGTCTTTTGCTACGCGCAAGTCCTTCTCCGATTTCAGCAGCTCATCTTTCAGGCGTTTCGTACGGAAATAATAGAAGAGAGAGATGCACAAGCCGAGCACCAGTATCACAAACAAAGCACAGGCAGACCATATCTGATAAGTATATTGCTGATAGAACGAAACCGGCTGGTTGACAAGCTGCACTTTAAAAGGCAATACCGCCGGGTCCAGCCCCCATTCCTTCACCTTCCGGCTATCCAATACCGCTTTGCAGCCGATTACCGAAAGATGTTTCGCCGTATCCTGCGGGTGCGTATCCATCCGTACAGACTCCATAGCCATCTCTCCACCCACTTTCCGGTAGTCGGGCAACACCCCTCCTATCGCCCAATGACCGAGACTCACCGATGAAGGGGTAAAAGTCGGAATGGTAGGGGTAACTTCCATCATGGCATACGTGGCATTTCTCATGAAATACCCCTCGTTCATATCCACCCGCCATGTTCCCACCAGGATCACCGTGTTTTCGGGCAGTTGCCTCAACTCCTCAACGATGGTATAAATAGAATGTTTCCGTCCATCCATCAGAATCAAATCCAGATCGGGGAATTTCTTCATTTCTTTTCGCACCAATGCTTGCATGGTCACTCCGCCATACGTGTTGTCCGAAATAAAGGCAATGTGTTTCGTTTTCGGATAGAAGGCTTGAATCATCCGGAGGTTACCTTCTATATCATATTGGTTGATAAATCCCGATTTGAGTTCGGGGATATTCAGATGGTCATCGAAGAGATCGACTGATTCGGGCATCCAGCTATCCAGGCTTCCCACGGTATCTTCCGGCAATATCACCACGTTGCTACTCGCCAGACTGCACATCACGGGCACTTTCACCTGCATTTCATCCCGCTGCGACAAATAAGCGGCCCATGCTTCCTGACCTAACAAGATAATCTGCGCCGGATGCTTTTCCCCTTGGTATTTAGCAAGAATCTGTGTCATCATTTTGCTCCATAGCGGAGCTTCCGAGAAGCTTTTACAGTTCATATTCTCGATGATGATGTCGCGCTGTCCTCCCAACTTACTATATTCATCCATATAATCGGAAATAGTGACCGATGTTTGGTGCGCTGCCGGATTATAAGAACAGATAATCAGAATAGGTTTCTTATCGTTAGAGACAGCCAAGACCTTCGATGACTGCAGGAGCCAAAGAAAACAGATAAAAAAATATCCAAGACGTCCCAGCATAATAATGCAGTTTTGATGTGTTAATTCATTAATTGAGTTGCAAATATAGTAAAACTTGTCGGGTTTAACAGATTTATATGTATTTTTGTCGCTCATTTACTGTCAAAAAATACAAATTATGGAATTATTTCACAAGATGATTTCCGGATTTCTGGGCATACCGGAAAGACAAATAAGCAGCACGCTCCATCTTTTGGGCGAAGGTGCTACGATTCCTTTCATCAGCCGATACCGCAAAGAAGCCACTGGCGGGCTGGATGAGGTGCAAATAGAGCAGATCAAAGAGCAACACGATAAGTTGTGCGACATAGCCAAACGGAAAGAAACGATTCTCGGCACCATCACCGAACAGGGCAAACTGACTGCCGAACTGGAGAAACGCATCAACGACACCTGGAACCCGACGGAACTGGAAGATATATACCTCCCTTACAAACCCAAGCGGAAGACACGTGCCGAAGTGGCCCGCCAGAAAGGACTGGAGCCGCTTGCCACCATCCTGCTGTTGCAACGGGAAAACAACCTTAGCGCCAAAGCCGCTTCCTTTGTGAAAGGTGAAGTGAAAGATGTGGACGACGCACTGAAAGGTGCGCGTGACATTATCGCGGAGCAGGTGAACGAAGACGAGCGTGCCCGTAACGCGGTACGTAACCAGTTCGGGCGCCAGGCAGAGATTACGGCCAAACTAGTCAAAGGAAAAGAGGAAGAAGCAGCGAAATACCGCGATTATTTCGATTTCTCCGAGCCACTGAAACGTTGCACGTCCCACCGTCTGCTCGCCATCCGCCGGGCAGAGTCGGAAGGGTTGCTGAAAGTGTCTATCAATCCCGACGACGAGGCTTGCATCGAACGTTTGGAACGCCAATTCGTACGTGGCAACAACGAATGTAGCCGGCAAGTGGGCGAAGCCACGACAGATGCTTACAAACGGTTGCTCAAGCCTTCCATTGAGACAGAATTTGCCGCCCAATCCAAAGAGAAAGCCGACGATGAAGCGATTCGCGTATTCACCGAAAACCTCCGCCAACTTCTTCTCGCTCCGCCATTGGGACAAAAACGGGTGCTCGCCATCGACCCCGGATTCCGTACCGGATGTAAGGTGGTTTGTCTCGACGCACAAGGCAATCTGTTGCATAATGAGAATATCTATCCGCATCCTCCGATCAACAAGACCGGCGAGGCTGCTTCGAAGCTTCGTAAGATGATTGAGGCCTATCAGATAGAAGCCATCTCCATCGGAAACGGAACGGCAAGCAGGGAGACAGAAGATTTCATTAACAGTCAGGGTTTTGACCGTCAGATACCTGTGTTTGTAGTCAGCGAACAGGGGGCTTCCATTTATTCGGCTTCCAAAACCGCTCGTGACGAGTTTCCCGATTACGACGTAACGGTGCGTGGAGCAGTCTCCATCGGCCGCCGTTTGATGGACCCGTTGGCAGAGTTGGTGAAGATAGATGCCAAGTCCATCGGCGTAGGTCAATACCAGCACGATGTAGACCAGACGAAACTGAAGAAAGCACTCGATCAGACGGTAGAGAATTGCGTGAATCTAGTCGGGGTAAATCTGAATACGGCAAGCAGTCATCTGCTTACCTATATTTCCGGTTTGGGCCCTCAACTGGCACAGAATATCGTCAATTACCGGGCAGAGAACGGAGCTTTCGGTTCGCGGAAAGAACTGATGAAAGTGCCGCGCATGGGTGCCAAAGCCTTCGAGCAATGCGCAGGATTTCTTCGCATCCCCGGAGCTAAAAATCCGTTGGATCATACCGCTGTGCATCCGGAAAGTTATCATATCGTAGAGCAAATGGCCAAAGACCTGAAATGCACCATCGACGAATTGATAGCCGACAAGGAACTCCGCCGGAAGATTAATATTTCCGACTACATCACTCCTACTGTCGGTCTGCCTACTTTACAGGATATTCTACAAGAGCTCGACAAGCCGGGACGTGACCCGCGCAAGGCTATCAAAGTCTTCGAGTTCGACAAGAATGTACGTACCATAGCTGATTTGCGCGAAGGGATGATTCTTCCGGGCATCGTAGGCAATATCACCAATTTCGGGGCGTTTGTCGATATAGGAATTAAGGAGAACGGTCTTGTCCATCTCTCTCAATTAGCGGAACGGTTCATTTCCGATCCGACAGAAGTGGTGTCCATCCATCAGCACGTCATGGTGAGGGTGATGAATGTAGATTATGACCGGAAACGGATTCAACTTAGCATGATCGGGGTACCGCAAGACTGATTGCTTCTCTTTTCTCTCCCCACCACACGATCAGAATCGTAAATACAATCATAAGTACTGTGCAAATGAGCGAGCCTTCAAAACCGAGGCTCCGCCATTCAGTACGTTTTCTTCGGGCATACGCAAAGTCAGCAGACTGGTGGTGAAGTTGTTTCCGCTTACCTGATAACCGAGGATGGGGCCTTGAATCCAATTCCAGAAAAGATGAAGCGAGATAGGGAAACACAGGTTCCGCGTATATAGATAGGAAGCTCCCAGCAGCATACCTGCCAGCAACAGGTTGAGCATAGGCAGGAAAGCGATTTCGGGATTGAAGATGTGCATAAAGGCGAATAACGCTGCCGAGACGAAAAGTGCCAGGAATTTATTCATGGTGGTATGCAATAGGCGTCCGAGGATATAGCCGCGCATCAGTATTTCTTCGAACAAGGCGACCAGCAGGAAAAACACCCACGAGCCCAGCAGATCCAACGGCTTGAACTGGAAACCGGTGACTTCTATCTCTCCCAAGACGAACGAAATTCCGAAACCGAACAGATAGAGCAGGATTGCCATCAGGAAGCCATACCACAGTCCCTTGACGTGTCCTTTTAAGGAGAGCCCCAAATCAGAAAACGGACGGCGTTCGAAGCGGAGCATAGGAATGGCGGCGGTCAGAACGGCGAGCAGCATACTGGCTTCGAGGATATTGTATCCCATCACTCCCGGATGGCGGGCTTCCACACCCAGAACCAACGACAAACATCCGCGGGCCAGCGTACCATACAATCCAAGAAGAATGAAAAGTATCACAATAAACAGCGGGATACAAGCCCACACAGGAAGTCTTTTGGGTTCTTTGCCCCCAGCAATGTTGTCTGCCTCCATTTTTACAATTTGTTAATCCGGCTACAAAATTAGATATAAAACATAAAAAAACATCATGTATTCTCTATTTTTCCTATATTTGTCAGAACAAATCTACAAAATTATGAAAATAAAACTACTATTGATAAGTTTCTTATTGGCCGCTAATGCGTTAGGAGCAGCCGCCCAAGTGAGTAAAACGTATTATGTGAGTAAGCCCGGTACGCTGATTTCCATGATGACTGAAGAGGAAGCCAACAGTGTCACCCATCTCACACTGACCGGAAAACTGAACGCGGAGGACTTCCGCCATCTCCGTGACGAATTTGATAATCTGAAAGTATTGGATATTTCGAACGCTGAAATCAAGATGTACAGCGGAAAAGCGGGCACTTATCCCAACGGGAAATTCTATATTTATATGCCGAACTTCATTCCTGCATACGCATTCTCGAATGTGGTGGACGGAGTGACTAAAGGCAAAGCCACGCTGGAGAAAGTGATTCTTTCGGAGAAAACAAAGAATATCGAAGATGCCGCCTTCAAAGGTTGCGAGAACCTGAAAATCTGCCAGATCCGCAAGAAGACAGCTCCCAACCTGTTGCCGGAAGCGTTGGCAGACAGCGTTACTGCTATCTTCGTCCCCCTGGGCAGCAGCGACTCTTACCGCTACAAGGACAGATGGCAGAACTTTGCGTTTATCGAGGGGGAACCGGTAGAAACTACCCTGCAAGTGGGCGCCATGGGCAAACTGGAAGAAGAGATTCTGAAAGCGGGACTGCAACCCAGAGACATCAACTTCCTGACCGTTGAGGGCAAGCTGGATAACGCCGACTTCAAACTGATCCGCGATTATATGCCGAATCTCGTCTCTGTCGATATTTCCAGAACGAACGCAACGGCTATCCCCGACTTTACTTTCGCACAGAAGAAGTATCTGTTGAATATGAAATTACCTCATAATCTGAAATCTATCGGACAGCGTGTATTTAGCAACTGCGGTCGCCTTTGCGGTACGTTGGAGCTGCCGGCCAGTGTGACAGCTATTGAGTTCGGTGCTTTTATGGGATGCGATAATCTCCGCTATGTGTTGGCTACCGGAAATAAGATTACGACGCTGGGTGATAATTTATTCGGGGAGGGAGTTCCGAGTAAGTTGGTTTATAAAAAATAACCCTGACACTCCCTTGGAGTGATCCTTTCAAAAAGTAGTATGGGTAAAACATTAACAATATCGTAAAAGAGTTCGGCATTGCGCCGGACTCTTTTCTTTTACCCTTTATTTAATTCTTTCTTTTGTTTGCGCTCTTGCTTCTTCCTATTCACCTCTTCCAGAGTATATCTGTTTGCTTTCATTGTTATCTTATATCCCCAAAACAGTCCTATAAAAAATAACATTAGTAAATTGTATAATATTGACTTATATTCCAAATTGAAAGTTATATATAAAACTAAAAACCAGCAATATAATTGCACTATTATTTTATCTGAATTGAGATACAACGTCCGAATAATCCCCTTTTCCTTTAATGGCCGTCGAGGAATCTCTATATAAGAAAATAGATAACTCATCATTCCCCCTATCGCTATAATTGCAAATGCAGTTGCAAGTATTATCCTGATAATAAAGATTAGAGAAGGATATTCTTCTAAAAAGAAGAGAAAACGCAATAAGGAATCATCATAATACTGAACCACACTACCGCCTTTTTATATATTGCTATCAATAAATATCTCATATAATTAAATTAGTCGATAGAAAATATTTGTTACTATTTAATTTATCACTTCAAGACAAGAACCTTATTTTTTCTGTCTTTTACGTGCCTGATCCAATAAATATCGATTAGCATTTATTGCTATTCGATTTCCAATATACAATCCAAACATTAACAATATCAAATAAGCATATCCGATTTGCTTATGATGGAAAAGCACATATAGTGCCCAAAATACAGAATACATAAGTTCTATATTTTCGCAGAATTGAAAATAAGCACCTCTAAACATACTATTTGTTTTTAATTTCTTGTCCTCCAGATACTTGTTCTTAAATATAAAGTTTAATGTCTTACCTATCAGCCATATTATCCACGAAACCAATAACAATAACACAACGATAAGCATTAAGTCAAATTCTCCAAATTTAGGATGAAAGAAACAATAGATAATCATTAGAATACTATTGAGAAGAGTAATTCTCTTGAATAGAGTTATAAAAAAATTCCCCATGTCTTTTTATTTTGATATTAGATTTAAAAACGACCTAAATCTGTAGATATTTCTTTCAATGAGCTAAAATCTGTTTTCCACATATCAAGTTCATACATATTCCCTTCTCTATCCAGATATAAAGATGCTATTACTGTCACCCCATCCGTATCTTTAAATTGGCAATCACTTATTTGAGAGCCCAAAAATCGTTCTTTGCCAGTAACTCCAGGTGGATATAAAGACAAACTCCCCATTCCACCATCAGGTAAATCGGACACCAATAACTCTTCTTTCCAATTAAACGAAAGATTGATATTTGACTTGGCAATAAGCTCTTCTAAGATACTTTCCTCCAGTTTTGTTAACTGTCTTTTTTTAATCAGCTCCATGTGTTTTCCCAATATTATATTTGCTATAACTTTTAATATTTATACCAGACCACGATTAACTCTTTTCTTTACTATCCTTCAGTTTATCCTCAAGGTCTATCTTGCCCAGTAAATTTAAACAATTATATTGAATATCAGCAATCTTTTTATTCAAATCTTTCAATAAATTGCTCTTGCATCATAATAGCACTACACACTATTTATTCCTTCTTTACTCCCTAAACGGGGCTAAGTAAGTAAAGTTGTCACCAATAAAAGAAATTGCCCTGATATAAATTGATGATTAGTCAACTTATGTCAGGGTAAAACAAGATAAATATTCTATATCAACTATTCTTTAGAAAAATAATCTTCTGGCAAATTTGTTACAAATTGGATCATTTGAATATCTCTATTTAGAAGAAAAGTATCTAAAGCACAACCTAGTTTATTCAGATAGATACTTTGTTTTATTCTGCTTTTTGATGGAGAATATAGCTGATATCCTCTGTCTCTATCATATCTTAAAAGGCATGGTTGGAATTTACTCCGCTGCATAGTATCTGTTACATATTTATCACGTATTTCTTTTCTTATGATATAAAATTCTTCTTCGTAATCAAAATCTTTACTGCAATAACCCGAAGAATTATAAAAATAAGTAAAAAGAGAACTTTTCTTTTTTATCATTTCACATAAATCAAATTTAAACTTCATCCATTTTTTACCTTTCCAAAAAACATCCATTGATTTATTCTTTATTTCAAATGAAAGATCATCCTTATGCATGGATAAATATTGCAACAAATCTTCACGTCCTGTTCTTTTTTTATTAATAGACTTTTCAAAATCACTAAATGATGAAAATGTGTTATCATTAGCATTATCTATTATTTTCCAACAAAAATTCTTCAATTCCTCGACAGATGGATATTTCAAGTTAGCGCGATAATACCATTTTACATGACTATATAAGTCAAACTTAAAGTCATAGTCAATAGAATTACCACTTTCTGAAGGCAGACTTTTGCAGCTATATATAACTAGAAAAAGTCCTGTAATTGCATAAACTAAAAATCTTTTCATTTTTCTCTATTAAAAAACAATCGGTTATATTTATCAACTAATGTATTGGCTGCAGACTTAGAATATTTTAGATGAAGTATATCAACCCCTTTTTTATTCATAAATCTAATATGGTAAGCTTTTTGCCCATTCTGCCAACCTCCAATATCTTTCGGCATATCTCTGTCTCCAACCCAATTTTCCATATACCCTTTCATTGCTCCTTTACCACCTAAGACATTATACAACCTGTAACCCCAAAAATCATACCTACCATTGTTTTCTTTCCTCCATCTTTAGGATCTCTTTTCGGAGCCGGATCACCATTAGGCATCATCCCCGATACGTTAATATCAATACTTTCCACCACATTCGCCTGATTCCGGTCCAAATCTTCTTTATTCCTCCTGTCTCTTTTTCTTTGATGCTCATATTCAGGACTAATCGCATTCTTTGCCTGATAATATAAAAGAGTCCCAAAGGTATAAGACATTTTAGGAGTATTATTTATGATCTGCCCTAACTCCGCGAATTTCCCTGATGTATGTCTCATTATCTGTTGATCTGAAGGCAATCTATAAGATTGCGTGTTCGTCAAAGGATAATAGAATGGCAGAGGAAGAGGAGATGGAACGGGGATGACTTGCTTGCCGTCAGGATCAATATGCTTCACCGGATTATTTAAACAATACCCGTAAGGAGTAATTGAATAATTCTTTTCACTCATTGGATCCGCCACATGCCATCTTCCCAATACCGGATCATACATCCGCGCCCCGTAATCATACCAATCCAATCCACCTTTTCTGTCCAGTTCTTTTCCGTTGTACTTGTAGGGCTGAACAGAGGAAGTTGAAGCCAAGATTCCTCCGAACGGATAGTAATGGTTCACCTCTTCCGCTTCACGATCTTCATTGTATACGACACGAACATTGCCCAAGTAATCTTTCAAGAAGAAATGGTAACTATAGGAAACATCGTCCGCGAAAGAAACAAACCCTTCACCATCGAGAAGAATCTTGTCGAGACTTCCGTTTTCATAGATCGCTTTACCACAATAATCAGTGGTGGTGACAGAGTCTCCCATCGCATGGATTGCCTCCAGTTTCGTTCCGTCGGCACTATAAAGATAGCTAATTGTACGTCCGTCGGTAAACTCTATCGCACTCGGCAAATTTAAGCAATTATACCGGATTCTTGCAATTCCTTTGTTTAAATCTTGAATTAAATTGCCATTTAAATCATAAGCATATTCTGCTGACGATCGGATGCCGTCTCTAAAGTTTGTGCTACTTCCATACACATCATTCTTCGCGTAGTCTGTCACATTAAGCAAATGATTGCCCTGATATGACAGATACAAGCTGTCAATTACTCCGAAATTTTCCGGGCCGATAGCTCCACAACGACGCAAGCCGAGAATATTGCCATTTTTATCAAATGAAGTGACCTGTTCGTCATAACGGTTCAGGTTGCCGGTCAGATTCTCTCCCTCACCATAGCGGGCGTCAGTCATCCTGTTCATGCTGTCATAGGCAAAACGATAACCTTTACTGATGCCGTCCGTATCATCTTCCTCACTCCGCCATGCTATGCTACTGATATTGCCATTGTAACAGGGAACGCCCTGACTTGCATTATAAGAAATTTCTTCAGAGAGAAAAAAACGGCACATCGTTTTTGTCACCTGGTCACGGACGTCATACGTATATATCGTATAGGCGCCCAATCCTCCCACATCTTTCAAAAATACCCGACGGGCATTGTCATACGTGTAGTAAAGCAAATGATTGGCTCTATACGCATTATCGACGCGGTGATATACATCCCTAAGTTCTCCATCTGCCAGATATTCATAGGTATATTCTTCCATGTGCCGCTTTCCGTTCCCAATCTGATAGGTATGTAATCTGGCAAATAACTTTCCAGTATATGTATATGAATAAAAGTCTGTGTCATACCCGCCCAAATGATTTTGGCAACGTCCCTGTATTATTCTGCCTTTATAGTCATAATATAAGGCACTTGTCAGATATTGCTCTTTATCCAATACTTTTATTTTAGTCCCGGTCAGTCTCCCTTGTGCGGAGATAAGGGAGGCTTCGTGATTGATATATAAAGAATCATACTGCACTTTACCTATCTTCTCCAACCCGAAAGCGAGTTGGGTGTCCGTTGTAAAGTTGTAATCATCATAATAATTCACTTGCAAAAGAGAAGATAGCGTATAAGGAAAATGCTCTACTTCATACCCGGAATGAAGCACTCCGTCTTTCTCCGCAGTCGTTCGATAAGCCCTTACTATGGAATTATCCAATGAAGGAGGATCATTGAATGAACAAAGTCCTGTTAATGAAAGCCTTCCCTGATTATCATAGAAAGTGAACGTCCATTCTTTTTTCTGTGACTGATTTCCATTCTGTGACAATATAACCCTGTCGGCTTTGTCATAAACATAGCGTATTGCAGCACAGCTAGGTAGTTTCTTCGAAATACAGCGTCCGAAACTATCATACAAGTATTGATATGCGTACAAATCGAGATTTCCAGCCGATATTTCATCATTAATCATGGGTGGGAGAACATAGCGTATTCTTCCGAAGCGGTCGAATACAAAATAGGTGTCCGCTTGTTGATTTCCTCTACCTATCCGGGTCAGTAGCGTACGTCCCTGCTTGTCAACAAAGGTGTAAGTCGGTCTACCGTCTTCATCCGTGGCCTTTGTCACCTGCAATTCTCCCGACCGATAATCTCCTCTGCGAATCAATGCATCGTTATCGTCTATCAAATAGAGCGAACAACGCAATGAATCAGCCGGGATATTCGTCAGATATTCCATGCGGGCGGGATGATTCCCCCAAGCATCTCCCACTCCATATTGCTCTGTAATACGATTTAGAGGGGACGATTCATAGTTAGTTTGCAAATAACTTCTTTTACCTGCATCATGATAATCCCACAGGATACCATTCTTCAAATCTTCAGGAGCCATATAGGAAAAACTAGTAGGCGCCGTTATCCATTGCTTCTCTTTCCGTCCCAAACTATCATATTCTATCAGGTGATGGTCGGCTATAAAAATAGCAGTACGATTGGCTCCATAACTTTGCGCGAAATCGAGTTCACGCCCAAGCCCGTCATAGAATGTTATTTCATCATAGTTTTTTTCTTCATTCTCCTCAAGCGGTGTCCGTACATAAATATAATTATGTTCTCCCGGTATGGAAGGCAATGTATCTTTTACAGCAGTAAAAGCACTTGCACTAACAGGTCCTGAAAGCAGAGTTAGGACCCATATAAATGATATACTTTTTTTCATATTTCTTGTTCTTTTAAAAGGAATTTACAGAATACCGGTAATCATAAGCCTTTATTGTCCGCCCATAATTATCTTTTTGTCTATTGAGCCGCTGTAAAAGGTCATATTCATAATAACTGACCACTCCGCACGGATCCGTTATAGAGGTAACTCCGGCCATCGGCTGATACGTATAGGACGTTATTTGCGCTTGTGGCAAAGAAGCTCTTAGACGCACCAGTTTCACACGATCCGGAGTGTCGGCTTGCATGAACGACACGATGTCTCCTCCCATAGCTGTCCGGACTTCACTAATGGTAGCCCCCTTTATTTCCGCTGCCAGATGCAAATAGTTATAACTCCAAAGATAAACCGTCTTACCCTCGTTTCTGACAACATATAAAGGATGTCCCAAAGCATCATAATCAATGCAATTGTACACTTCCTTCAAAGCCCCCTCACCTATCCTTTCCCAGACAGAATAGCAAGGAAAAAAATGATCGGATACTCCTTTTATAGGAACATATTCATATTTCACCTGTTTCAGTTGACAGCTGGTTCCATCTTCGGAAATAAAGTATTCCTTTTTTTCGACAATCGGAGACAGTATATGCTTTTGCACCATTTGAGTATATATATCCGAACTTGACTCACGGATCCTTTTATAGGTTTGTTTTCTTATTCCTCCATTGGCACTTTCTGAAATTACTTTTATCAAGCCGTCGGGATCATATTCATAATCCGTCTGCGTACTTATCGGAAAAGAGGGATTGTCGTATAAAGTATCCTTCTCGCTTTTCAGTCTGTAATCATACAAATAGACCTTGTATGAGCAACCATCGGCATAAGTTATAAATGAGGTCGGGCAAATATAATCAAGAGATGTCTTCATTGATCTTACATAAAGGTCGGAAGAGCGTTCATAAGTCAGATGCTTACTCGATTGTAAAATACCGCCTGCCGAATACAGTTCTTCACAAAGAAGTTTTCCCCGTTCTACCGATCTGGAAGCATAAGGTCCATAAGGCGTTCGGTTCGGGAATATGATTGCCTCCGGGGCTTCGTCCATATGTCCATTATCGAAGTTAGTATATTTAGAACGGATAAAAGATCCGTCCGGTCTTTTTTCAATCACTTCACTATAACCGATATGATTTCCGGAGGAATTGATACATGCCGGTAGCACAGACTGGCTGCTGAATCTTCTTATTATACGTTTTACGTCTTTATTCGCCCCGGTGCCTTCTACCTGATAATCATCAAAATAGTACTTTATCTGTCCTCCCAGGAAACCGCTTGAGATTCTTGCCTTTTCTTTATTAACTAAATAATCATCCACATAAAAGTACTCATTTTCTACTTTTTCACCACTTTCCAATCCTGTATCACTATTTATTATCTTCTTTATTCTTAGTCCTCCCGCTATTTTCGGTTGGAATGTATCCTCGTACCCTTCCCATCGATTCATTTTCACTTGTTTACAATACTCGTGAGGCTCGAAAACGAAACGTGTATATCCTCCCGTGGGATAGCGTAGCCTTTTCAAAACGCCAAATGTCAAAACATTCGCATTAGGTTCGCGAGAATCGTAATGAGTGGCATAATTATCGGTCATCAAACGATTGTTGTAAAATCCCCAGTGATCTACTTTTCCGGACAGATAAGGAGGCAATTGCTCCGGAAAGTCATACTCCATATTAAAATTTCGTCCGTTTGCTCCCCATACAAATTCAGAAACAGATTGTAGCATCAGGCGCTGGGAGGTGTTGTCGTTGTACGAAAAATGGTAATTCCGGATCCACTTTCCTTTCTTATCTTTTATTTCCAGATTGCTCAACTTATACCATTTCAACTTGTCCAAACAATTCGGATAATTATCATCTAAAGGATTATCTGCAAGAAAATTCAGAAAACGATATTTGGGATTTTTACGCCATAACATATATTGAAAAGCATAAATATCCTGCGAATATCTCAATTCCGTAGTCACTTCACGCGCAAAAGTTATTTCACATTCGGGAAAAGAAATACGGTTGAGATAAACCGGAGATATGAGACTTCCCTGATAACTGTCTTCAATAGCCACATGGCTTGAAGACGAGCACTCCGGAGTCAAGATTCCACCACCAAATGTAAAAGACCCCAAATCATCATACAGCGAAATAAACATTTGATTGATAAAATCGCCACGCTCGTATGTGTAAGTTATTTCCTGACCGTTAGTCAGGATAATTTTTGTCAGATACCAAGCTGTAGCTGTCCAAAAATCCGTAGCTTGCTGAAAAAATCCGATAGAATATTCAATGGCATTCCGTTCTTTGCCAAAGATATATTGAGTGCCATCTTCAGTAGTCAAAGTAAAACCATCAAAAGAAGGCGAATATCCGGAATATTGAAATGCCGTATTTGCTTTTTCAAACGGAACATCCATCCAATTACCACTAAAATTTACCTTTACAGGCCTGTCACATTGCACAATCCATGTTTTGTCACTATTCAACATAAATTTCCCATGGTAATCCAAAAAGTTGAAATCGAACTCGTCCGGCTCAAAATCTGCTCCACCATGACTTTGAGCTGTTGCTTTGAGATAGTCCTGTGTATTCCATTGAGGAGTATTCAATGTTTCGGAGTGAAAATAATATCCCATATTCATCAAATAGGTATGATTTTTCACATTGCAATCATCAGGCTTGCCCTTCACCGTTCTGGATACAACACCTCCGGTATTTAAATTCCACCCCATTCCTACCCATCCCGGGTGTTGGTCAGGACGTATCCCGGCGGCATGATAATTGAGAGAAAACGGCAATTTTAAATCTCCGACAGGAACTTCATATAAAGGAACGGATATATCCGGCATACCTGTAAATTTCGAAACCGGAATCTCACCATAAAGTCCTAAAGCCGCTACATTAGGACTAGGTAATGATTGTGAGGAAGCAGGGATCTGCGCATACATAATATTGTTACCTAGTAACCCCACTAAAAAAATAAAGATATATAATCTTTTCATATACAACTCATTATTAATTATTTCATTCTAAATAGAAAAAAACACAGCCACACATAAACGATTATCAAATTAACAACCTGCAAAAGGAGCTAACCAAACAACTATTTCGTGCGACCCGTGATCACTTTTACAAATTCATCGCATTACCGCCCACAACGCCCAGCACTGCCGAAGCCACTGCGATGACTACTTTCAGGATCATATCCCAAAGAGATCTCTTGACTACCATAACTTTACACACCTCCTTTCCATGCGCTCTTTAAATGATTAATTACTTTCAATAATTGGTCACTTCCTGAAAACTCTCTTACCTTATTACTTTGTTATCCTACTGAAGACTAATCTTCTACGCGGCCGGAAGTTCCAAATTCCGCTTTCACCTCAAAGCACGGACACGCCTTGATCCATTCTTCCGGCTCAATCTCCCCGTTTCCGTTGCGGTCGGGACTTAAATCCCGATGACCGCACACCCGGCTACCGGGAAAAGTCTCAAGCAATTGATGTACCAGCAGTTTGAGTGCCGCCCGTTGTTCCGGTGTCCGCGTGTCTGCCGGACAACCGTGGGCATCCAAACCGCCTTCGTAGCAGATACCGACACTGTTCGAATTGAATCCTTTCACGTGCGCACCGATACGTTCAATCGGTCGGGTGAGGTGCACTGTTCCATCCTTGCGGATGTAGTAGTGATAACCTGTTCCGTTAAATCCACGCCGACGGTGTTGCATCTCCAAGTCATCCGGCGTGAGAGAACGGTCGGCACGGGTGGCGGAACAGTGGATCACGATCAAATCAATCTTTCTCATCATAGTGCCACTATTTTTCTTATCAGTTGTAAACATTATCTGCACTCTACGAATTAAGCTGCCGGATCCGGAGCTTCACCGCTACCGCCTCCACTACCTCCACCGGAGTCTCCGCCACCTTCATCACCGGAATCTTCACCATCGGTTTTCTTTTTCTTGGGCGCGTCGAGATCCAGAAACTCGATTTTCTCACCAGCACGGGTAGACGTCAAATTAGGACGGACACTGCTCGAAGGACGAAAATTGATGTTCACCGTCTTGATGTTCTTCATCGTACACTCATCTTTCGTGTCCACTCCCCGCGTGGTAGCGGAAAGGCTGAATACACCAAAATCATGGATATTGACGGATTTACCGTCGAACAGCGCCGTACGCATCGCTTCTACGAGATTAGTCAGCACACTCTGAATGTCACCCAACGACAGGGAACTTTTCTCTTTCATCGTGTAAGCAAGTTTATCCAGGTCTACACTCTGTCCCTGCGTCACAAGTTGCGGATGATACTTCACCACCCCATCAACCTTTCTCGGTCTTTACGACCCATTCTTTTAAATGGTATTGCCATGATAAATTAAAAATTGAGAATTAATAATTGAAAAATAAATATTACAGATTGCGGTTGCCGCAATCAATATCGGAAGAGAGGAACGAGCTCTGTTTCTTTTTCTTTCGATACCTCAAAGGTAGTGTATTATAAGGGGATGAAATGACGTACTTTGTCTTACTTTGACCTAGTTTGTCTTACTTTCATTCAGAATGTATTTACTTTTATTCAGAGTGATTTTATTTTACTTATATACTTGGACAAGCGGGAGATTTTCCGTATATTTGGAATACGATAAAATTAATTTTCCGAAGATATGAAAGCAGAAAAAGAAGAGATAGCAGAGGAGCCGTTTGTCATACGTCCGTATTTGAAATCGGAGCTGGCACATTTATATAATCCGTATGTACCGTTGGTGTATGCCATGCGAAAAATGAGGGAGTGGATCAGAAATAACAAGGAATTATATGACGCAATGTATAGCGGCGGCGAAGGAAAAAACGACCACGCTTATAGTGCAAGGCAGGTGCGGCTCATCGTGAGGTATCTTGATGAGCCATGAATCTCTTTAGGGCAAGTGCTGATTAGCTATAACGAAAATAAAATTAGCTATAATGAAATCGAAATTAGCTATAATGAAATCAGAATTAGCTATAATGAAATCAAGATTAGCTATAATGAAAACAAAAGCGGTTATGGGGGTATTCTGTCCAATATCTGTTTTATAATGCCAGCCCTGCAACTGTGCCCTGTCGACATTATGATAGGACTCCGTATAATACATGGTATCTTGAGGACAAACAGGCTGTGTGTTTTCTTATTGAATGCTGTTAGTTTTCTTATTTAATAATGTACACGTGCGCAGGCGCGGGAGAATATTCTTTTTATATAGAAAAAGCGTGTAATTGAGGTGGAGGGGTTCCACCTCAATTACACGCTTTTTCCATCAAATAAAATATATAAAGAGAATAAAAAGTATAAGTAAACGATAGAAACAAAATAAAACGTACCTTTGCGTCTTTTTAGACCAACATTTTTTAACACTAATCAAATAACACTTAAAATCATGAGAAAAAAGACATTTTTTCCGAAGGCTTCGTTTACCAGAACAAACAGGCTGTAACACTCGAAAAGGGAGAATTTCCCCAAGTATCCCAGTTTATCACGCAAATGCTTGGCACTGTCAACAATTTGTATACCAACAGAATAGAGGTAAGTCCAGGCGACCGCAAGAAGTTTCTCCTCCCCTTTGTCCATCTCTGTTATGACCATGACTCTGTTTTTAACATTAAAAGCCCCAAATACTTTGCAGAGTTGTTGTTTATGGCTGTTGATTTCAAGAAATCGGATGATTCGGACGAATCATTAAGCGTGGAAGAGATTGATTATGAGATACAAAGAATGAAAAGAACGCTTCTTGAGGATTAACACGAAAGAACCGACTGTTAAAAAACTGCTTTTTGAGTACCAAAAGCAGTTTTTTTATTCTATATGAAAAGCCGTCCTTTGCAGTGTGTTAATATTGACACGACTTACATTCATATCAATAATTAAAATGGAAAATATCTCAATAACGACATACAGGGGATTATCACTCGTATCAGGAAGTATCAGTATCCGGCAAATGTTCGAATTTATCCGGGGAGATATCTATCGCGACAGAATCCGGAGACTCCGGGAAGCAATGGATGCAGGAGAAACGGTGAAAGCAGACCACATGAAGAAGCAACTGCCCTACTGCACCATCACGCTACTTACGCCAAGGAAAGGCTGGCTTACAGTCTGGACAAGTATCAGGACATCATCACGCTCGACTGTGACGATATGCCGGCAGAAAAGATCCCGGAATTCCGCCAACTAGTGAACGATTGCCCCGACACGCTAGGCAGCTTCGTCAGCCCCCGGATGCACGGGCTGAAGATCTTCGTCTACCCCACCAGCAATGAAGCGGAAGCCTTACGCACCGAACTGAACGCATTGGGAACCGTAGACTTCCTCACCCTCGAACGCTACCACCACCGCATGTACGCCCTGGCAAGCAGCCAATATGAAAAGCTGCTCAATACCAAAGTAGACACCAGCGGAAGCGACCCGGGACGCGGATTCTTCGTGTCGCACGATCCGGACGCTTTCCTCTCTACCGAACGACTGGAAAACGTGAAGCCGCTGACCGTAAAAGTGACACTGCCCACTGAAGAAGAATGTAAAAACAAGAAGCACAAGAATCCGGGAAAACGATCCCCGCTCCTCCCCGTGCAGGAGAATGCGTCGCCCATCGACCTGCAAGTGCAACTCGACTTCCGCAAGGCGCTGGAGTACACCAAACGCAAAGAACGTCTCGAGATAGGCAACCGGGACAATTTCTTCTATTGTCTCGGCAATCAGTGTTACCACCGCCATATCACGGAAGAGGAATCCGTCAGTCTGGCACACAGTCATTTCGGCGACCTACCCGATTTCGACCTCACACTCCCCCTGCACAATGCCTACCAATACACCTCAAAGACCGACCAGGCAGAAGAAGAAAGCCAACAACCGAGAATATGCCAGGTCATCAAATTTATGGACGAACACTACGAAATCAGGAGAAACGTGGTGAAAGAGCAAATCGAGTTCCGGAAAATAATACCTGATCTCCCTAAAACAGAGCAGCCGCCTTTCAGCACACTGCGCACAAAGGATATCAACACATTCTATATCAACGCACAGATGAAGAAGATATACAGTTCGCAAGCTAATTTGAAAGCACTGGTAGACTCGGACTATGCAAAGCCGTTCAACCCGTTTGTCCATTATTTCACCTCACTCCAGACATGGGACGGGAAAACAGACCACATCGGCCAACTGACAAAAACAGTGAAAGCGGCAGACCAGGCTTTTTTTGAAGACAGCTTCCGCCGCTGGCTGGTGGGAATGGTGGCATGTGCCATCGACGACGAAGCGCAAAACCACCAGTTGATGCTGCTCCACGGCGCACAGGGAAAAGGCAAAAGTACTTTTGTCCGCCATCTCCTCCCACCGGAGCTGAAGGATTATTATCGCAACGGCATGATTAGTCCCGACAACAAAGACCATCTCCTGCAAATGTCGTCCTGCCTGCTCATCAATCTGGATGAGTTTGATACGCTCTCTCCCGCACGCATGCAGGAGTTGAAAAGTCTCATCACGCAAGATGTAATGAACGAACGGAAGGTTTACGACATCCAAAATTATACGTTCATCCGCCGCGCATCATTCATCGCCAGCACCAACAACCCGCACTGTCTGCCGGACATCGGCGAGAACAGGCGCATCCTGTTCAATACGTTGCTGGAAATAGATTATCACACGCCTGTCAACCATCAGGGGATATATGCACAAGCATACGCACTCTACCGGCAGGGGTTTCAATATTGGTATGAGAACCAGGAGATTACGTTTCTCAACAACCGCAATGAGGCGTTCCGCCAAAAAGATCCGTTAGAGGAGAATCTTTTCTTCTATTTCCGGCCAGCCAGACCAAACGATATACAAGCAAAATGGTATCCTGCCTCCCAGCTGCTGTCAATATTGAGCATGAACGGGCGCACACAAGCCAACGCACAGATGAAACAAATGCTGGTCACGGTATTGGAAAACAACCATTTCCACTCACGGAAGACCTCCAACAACATCACGGAATATTGGGTGGTGGAGTATTCGGCCGAAGAGCGCAAAGAAAATTCAATACGCCCGCAACTCCCGGTGCAGACGGGGTTGGAGTTGTAGTTTTCCCGCGAAATGGCAGTTTTCCCACGGATAGTCGTTTTTCCACAAAATAGCTTTTTTGCTCCGGATAGTCGTTTTTGCACGAAATAACAGATAAACGGATAAATTAGTGGCATTAAACGTGTCACATTCATCCGTTTTCCGTATATTTGCTCGATATGAATGATGAATAAAGAAAGGAATCGCAATATGATGAAGCAAATACCATACGGATTGACGGATTTCGGTCGCATCCAAAAAGAAAACTATTATTATGTAGATAAGACGATGTTTATCGAAAAGATAGAAATGCAACCGTCTTATCTGTTCCTGATCCGTCCCCGGCGCTTCGGGAAAAGTCTGACGCTGGCAATGCTGGAGGCTTATTATGACGTTCGGTATGCCGACCAGTTCGACGAATTGTTCGGCCATCTGTATATCGGGCAGCATCCTACGCCGATACATAACCAGTTTCTCATCATGAGATTCAATTTCTCGGAGGTGAGCTCGAATATCAATGAGGTGGAGGAATCTTTCCGGTTGCATTGTTGCGGGAAACTAAGACATTTTCTGCAAAAGTACGAACATATTTTGGGAAAGGAAATCTGGAACGTGCTGAACGAAGAAACGCTCGAAGAACCGGGAGCACTGCTATCCGCCATCAATTCGTATGCCACCCTCAAGGGAGACATCAAAATCTACCTCCTGATTGATGAATACGATAATTTCACGAATACCATTCTTTCTACTTACGGCACGGACTTATATCGAAAAGCGACGCATGGTGAAGGGTATATCCGCAGGTTTTTCAATGTAATCAAAGCCGCCACGACGGGAATGGGTTCTGCCGTCAACCGTTTGTTCATCACGGGAGTAAGCCCGGTGACGATGGACGACGTGACAAGCGGATTCAACATCGGAACGAATATCACCACCGACCCGTGGTTTAACGACCTTGTAGGTTTCAGCGAGAAGGAATTGCGCGAGATGCTGACGTATTATAAGGAACAAGGCGCTCTCCCGATGTCGGTAGACGATGCGGTGACAATGATGAAGCCTAACTATGACAATTATTGCTTCAGTAAAAATAAATTAGCAGATTGTATGTTCAACTCGGACATGGTGCTCTACTGCATGAAGTCATTGATATTGCACGGAGTAAAACCGGACGAGATTGTAGATCCCAATATCCGTACGGACTTTAACAAGCTTGCCTACCTTGTCCGTCTCGACCATGGACTGGGCGAAAACTTCTCCGTCATCAAGGAGATTGCAGAGCAAGGCGAGATAGTGACTGAAATAGTCACCCATTTCTCCGCACTGGAAATGACGGACGTGGGCAACTTCAAATCTCTGCTGTTCTATTTCGGACTGCTTTCTATCAAGGGGGTGGATATGATGGGGCGTCCCATCCTGCACATTCCCAATCTGGTGGTTCGCGAACAGCTATTCAATTTCCTGATTCAGGGATATGCCCGTCATGACATCTTCAAGCTCGACGTAAACCGCTTGCGCACTCTGTTTGAGAATATGTCCTTCAAAGGAGACTGGAAACCGTTGTTCGAATTTCTAGCAGAGGCCATTCGGGAACAGAGCCGGATAAGGGAGTACATAGAAGGGGAAGCTCATATCAAAGGATTCCTCCTCGCCTATCTAAGTATGTTCCGCTATTATCAACTATATCCGGAATATGAGATGAATAAGGGTTTTGCCGATTTCTTCTTTAAGCCCAGTCCGGCGGCACCCGTATCTCCACCGTACACGTATCTATTGGAGGTGAAGTATGCGAAAGCAGGAGCGTCGGAGAAAGAGATACGCGCACTTGCCGATGATGCACGGGAACAGTTGATTCGCTATAGCAAGGATGAATGTGTGGCAGAAGCTCGTGAGAAAGGGGGATTGAAACTGGCAACGATCGTATGGCGCAGTTGGGAATTGGCGCTGATGGAAGAGGTATCATAAAGTACTTGTCACATCACAAACACCGATTTAGGTATGCACTCACCTCCACATCTGATATTGGGCTAAATAAATAATCTCATCAGAAAAGGTGAATGGAATCCTATCTATAAAAATCAGGCGCGGATTACACGAATTGCACGATTTCTTTAAAATCAGAAACGTGTTATCCGTGTAATTCGCGCCTAAGTTTTATACGATGGCTACGACGTCCAAGACGGGGAATTACTTGTCCCCGTACATCTTCGCTCTCAATTCCTTGATGTGATCGGACGTGATATATTCGTCATACTCCATCATCTTGTCGATGATACCGTTCGGTGTCAGTTCGATAATGCGGTTGGCAACCGTCTGGATAAACTCGTGGTCATGAGAAGAGAAAAGGATGTTTCCCCTGTACGTCTTCAGGTTGTTGTTGAATGCCTGGATAGATTCCAAATCCAAGTGGTTGGTCGGAGTGTCCAGAATCAGACAGTTCGCATTGCGGAGCTGCATACGGGCAATCATACAACGCATCTTCTCACCTCCGGAGAGTACGCTTACTTTCTTCAACACCTCTTCGCCGGAGAAAAGCATACGGCCGAGGAAACCTTTCATATACACTTCGTTTCCTTCGCCAAACTGGCTCAACCAGTCCACCAGGTTGAGGTCGGTATTGAAGAAATCGGTATTATCCAGCGGCAGGTAAGCAGTGGTGATGGTTACCCCCCAGTTGAAGGTACCGGCATCCGGCTTCATGTTTCCGTTGATGATTTCGAAGAACGCAGTCATCGCACGCGGGTTGCGCGACAGGAATACCACTTTGTCACCTTTCTCTACGTTGAAATTGACGTCGTTGAAAAGCACTACGCCTTCCTCCGTCTTCTTGCTCAATCCGGAAACTTCCAGAATCTGGTTGCCCGGCTCGCGTTCGGGAGTGAAGATGATGCCCGGATACTTACGTGAAGAAGGTTTGATTTCTTCTACGTTCAGTTTCTCCAACATCTTCTTACGGCTCGTGGTCTGCTTGCTCTTCGCTACGTTGGCGCTGAAACGGCGGATAAATTCTTCCAACTCTTTCTTCTTCTCTTCAGCCTTCGCCTTCTGGTTCTGCTGCTGACGAAGAGCCAACTGGCTGGATTCGTACCAGAAACTATAGTTACCGGCAAACATATTGATTTTTCCGTAGTCGATGTCTACGGTGTGCGTACATACAGAATCGAGGAAGTGACGGTCGTGACTCACTACCAATACGGTATGCTCGAAGTTGGAGAGATACTCTTCCAACCAAGTCACTGTCTCCATATCCAAGTCATTGGTAGGCTCATCGAGCAAGAGGTTGTCCGGATTTCCGTACAATGCCTGCGCCAGCATGACACGCACTTTTTCCTTACCGCTCAACTCACCCATCAATACATAATGCTTATCTTCTTTCACGCCCAGTCCGCTCAACAGCATGGCTGCGTCGCTTTCCGCATTCCATCCGTCCAACTCGGCAAATTTCTCTTCCAACTCGGATACTTTCAGTCCGTCTTCATCTGTGAAATCTTCTTTCGCATACAATTCTTCGCGTTGCTTCATGATGTCCCACAACACAGTATGCCCCATCATCACAGTATCCATAACGGTATAAGAGTCCCACTTAAAGTGGTCCTGGCTCAACACCGAAAGGCGTTCGCCCGGTCCGAGCGCAATGGTACCGGTTGTCGGGTCCAAATCTCCGTAAATCGTACGAAGGAAGGTAGATTTTCCCGCACCGTTAGCACCAATAATACCATAACAATTACCACTCGTAAACTTCAAGTTTACGTCATTAAACAACACTCTTTTACCAAACTGTACCGAAACGTTCGAAACTGTAATCATCTTCTTTATTTACTATTTTACTAGTTACTATTTACTATTTTGCTAGCTACTATATTAGTATTAACTATTTTAGCGTGCAAAGTTAGACATTTAAAATGAATTATGAGCTATCTGATATGTGCCAATCTGACATAAAAGTGTTACCTTTGCTGCGTTTTTTGGCAAAACAGCCAACTTGGCAAAGTTTTTGCAGACAAAATCAATGACATCCGGTCAGCCCGGTATGTTTATTGGCGTTATTTTACCAAGTTAAGATAACGTGTGTGTTAAATAGTAAATAGTAACTAGTAAAATAGTAAATACCAAGATGGATCCGAAAGAAAAAAAAGTGAAGGAAGAAGAACTGAACGTTGAGGAAACTCAAAACCATGCGGAAGAACAACCGCAAAACGAACAAGCGGAGGACGCCACTCCCCTGACTCATGAAGAAGAGTTGGAAAAAGAACTGGAAAAGGCCCAAGAGGAGATTGAAGAGCAGAAGGATAAATACCTGCGCTTGTCTGCCGAATTTGACAACTACCGGAAACGCACCATGAAGGAAAAGGCCGAACTGATTCTGAACGGTGGCGAAAAGAGCCTTAGCAGCATTCTTCCGGTGGTGGACGACTTCGAACGTGCCATCAAAACAATGGAAACGGCAACAGATGTCAATGCCGTAAAAGAAGGAGTAGAACTGATTTACAATAAATTTATGGCTGTCCTGGCACAAAACGGTGTGAAAGTCATCGAAACAAAAGACCAACCACTGGACACTGATTACCATGAAGCCATCGCGGTAATCCCCGCACCGTCGGAAGCACAGAAAGGTAAGATTCTGGACTGTGTGCAAACGGGATATACACTGAACGACAAAGTGCTCCGCCACGCTAAAGTGGTAGTAGGAGAATGAGGAGATTTATGAATTATGATTTATGATTTATGGCTGCGCTATTGGTCTGCAGAGTAAATCATAAATCAGAATTCATAAATCATAAATCTTTTCAATCATAAATCAATAAATGGGCATGGCAGAAAAAAGAGACTATTACGAAATATTGGAGGTGACGAAGACAGCCACAGTAGAAGAAATAAAGAAAGCATACCGTAAGAAAGCAATTCAGTATCACCCCGACAAGAATCCGGGCGACAAGGAGGCTGAAGAGAAATTTAAGGAGGCGGCCGAGGCATACGACGTGTTGAGCAATCCGGAGAAGCGTTCGCGTTACGATCAGTTCGGTCATGCGGGAGTGAGCGGTGCGGCAGGCAATGGCGGTCCGTTCGGTGGTTTCGGTGGCGAGGGAATGTCGATGGATGACATCTTCTCTATGTTTGGCGACATCTTCGGTGGCCGCGGCGGCGGTTTCGGGGGAGGCTTCGGAGGATTCAGCGGATTTGGCGGCGGTGGCGGTTCACAGCAACGCCGGTATCGCGGCAGTGACCTCCGTGTGAAAGTGAAGCTGACGTTAAAGGAAATCTCTACCGGAGTAGAAAAGAAATTTAAACTCAAAAAATATGTGCCGTGTGACCAGTGTCATGGCACGGGTGCCGAGGGTGACGGCGGATCGGAGACTTGTCCTACTTGTAAGGGTAGCGGCTCGGTGATCCGTAACCAGCAGACCATTCTGGGCACGATGCAGACTCGCGTCACTTGTTCTACGTGTGGCGGCGAGGGAAAGATTATCAAGAATAAATGTAAGAAGTGTGGTGGCGACGGAATCGTTTACGGCGAGGAAGTGGTATCGGTGAATATCCCTGCCGGAGTGGCAGAGGGGATGCAGCTCTCTATGGGCGGCAAAGGAAATGCCGGCAAGCACAACGGTGTGGCAGGCGACTTATTGATCCTCGTTGAGGAAGAACCGCATCAGGACTTGATTCGCGACGAAAATGATTTGATTTATAATCTGTTGCTTAGTTTCCCGACGGCTGCACTGGGCGGTGCTGTGGAAATTCCGACAATCGACGGCAAAGTGAAAGTGAAGATTGATTCGGGTACTCAACCGGGTAAAGTGCTTCGCTTGCGTGGCAAGGGGTTGCCGAATGTAAACGGGTATGGTACGGGAGATTTGCTGGTCAATATCAGTATCTATGTGCCGGAAGCTCTCAACAAGGAGGAAAAGAACACGCTCGAAAAGATGGAAGCTTCAGACAATTTCAAACCTAACACGTCAGTAAAAGAGAAGATTTTCAAGAAATTCAAGAGTTTCTTCGATTAATCTTTTTACTATCATATTATCATATATAAGGTATAAGTGGGCTGCAATCTTTTTTTGTGGCTCACTTTTTTATATGGTATTCTCTAAATAGACTCCCTCTCGCACAATCTTTTCATATAGTTTACCTAAATAAGGCGCGATATAGGGCTATCCTAAAAAAAATGGCATATATTTGTATAACAAACAAATAGATCGGCATAAAATAATTATCAACACTTTAAAATTCAAATTATAAAAAACGAATTTATCAAAGAAACATTATTTAGTCGCTCCATAAAAAAACAATAACTGTTTAACTAAACTATATATTTAAAGAATGGCAGAACCTTTTAAAAACATGTTTAACGAGCAATTTTTCGATCTGTTTACGAAAGATTTGAAACTTGTTATCGACGATTTTGATGCTTGCGAGTTTGTATCTCAAGTGATGGACGATGAATGGGAAGGCAGGGAACTTAAACAACGCTGCATGCACATCACAACGGTGCTAAGAAAGTTTTTACCGGCAGATTACAAAGAGGCGATTGCTAAGATACTTGAATTGTTGGATCATATAAAAAAGACACGGCCTGATTTCTCGGTGATAGACGACACGAAGTTTGGTTTGACTTTAGAGTATGGGGGGATTCTGGATAATTATGTCGAACAATATGGACTGGACGATTACGAAACTTCTGTCAAGGCGATAGAGAAAATCACGCAGTTCACAAGTTGCGAGTTTGTGGCTCATTCTTTTATTATCAAATATCCGGATCAGATGATGAAACAGATGTTGGTTTGGTCGAAACACGAACATTGGGGAGTCAGGCGGCTTGCGTCAGAAGGCTGTCGTCCGCGTCTTCCCTGGGCGATGGCGTTGCCGAACCTGAAAGAGAATCCTGCGCCTATCATTCCTATTCTGGAAAATCTAAAAAATGATCCGGCAAGATTTGTGCGATTGAGCGTTGCCAATAATTTGAATGATATTGCGAAAGATAATCCCGAAATCGTTATTGATTTAGTGAAGAAATGGAAGGGAGAATCGAAAGAGGTGGATTGGATTATTAAACACGGTTGCCGGACGCTCTTAAAACAAGGCAATCCGGAAGTGATGGAGTTGTTTGGCTTCAACTCTACTATCAGCAATATCTGTGTGGAGGATTTCCAAATTTCAAGCCCGGAAGTGAAAGTCGGGGATTCGTTGGAGGTTAGTTTTAAACTGTTGAACAAGAACGATCAAACGACCAAGATACGACTCGAATATGGAATCTATTACCAAAAAGCAAATGGAACGTTGACGAAAAAGGTGCATAAAATCAGCGAGAAAGAATATGCCGGGAACTCGACCACGCGAATCACCCGAAAACATTCTTTCCGGGTGGTTACAACGAGGAAGCTCCATCTCGGACTTCACCAAATTGCTATGATTATCAACGGGAATGAATTTGAAAAATATAGTTTTGAGTTGATTGAATAATAACTGCTGTTAATACCCCGGATTCTGCTTCAACTTTGTATTCATCACCCGTATTTTCTCCGGTATAGGGAACACGGTAGTATATCCGTTTCCCTCATCCGGCAATTGTGGACGGCTACTGTAAGCTCTTGTAAACTTCCCGAAGCGAACCAAATCTTGACGTCTCCAACCTTCCCAAGCCAGTTCCAGTTGACGTTCGGCAAGGATATTCTCTAAAGTGGCAGGACGGGAGGAGGCATTGACGCGGCTACGGACTTCATTCAGTTCTTCATCTCCACTGGCTCCATTGCGCACTTTCGCTTCACTCTTCATCAACAGAGCATCCGCGTAGCGGAACAATACAATGTCATTCTCCATCAACTTACCGTCTTTCGTGGCAGTCGGGTCGACTTCGTACTTCTTCATACGGGCTCCTGCTGTTTGTTCATACGGGGTATCTGTAATATCCAGAGCTACTTTCCAAGGCAGATACTCCAATACGGTGCCATCATCCAGCTTGATGATGTTTCCTTTCAGGTCGCGCACCACTCCCGCAAAATAGCAAATATCAAAGCGGGGATCTTGTTCGGCTGTTTCATAACCGAAGGTTCGAGGGCTTCAATGGTTGCGCTGGGGCCGTTCTCACCGCTTAGGCCGTACGCCTTGGCATGATTGTAGTGGCGGGAACGGAATAGATATTGCATTTGATTGGTGTACAAGGTTTTATTCATCGGAACGGTAAAAATATTCTCTATCGATGATTCATTAAAAATGGAGAAATTGGTTTCGTATTTTGGTTCCAATTCGTTGTAGCCCAGCGTCTTTAGCTGGTCACAGTAGTAGATGACTGTTTCCCACGCATTGAGTTCGTTGCCGTTCACTGTAAACTTTATGTTTTTTCCGTCCGGACGTTGTCCGTCTGTCCAATCATTGTCCGTATAGACTTCGGAATTCAGAGCCAGTTTAGCCAATAGGAAAGTGACTACCGGACGGGTGATACGGCCATAATAAGGACCGGACTGGTTGCTGTGCGCATCGCTCAACAGAGGAGCCGCTTCCTGCAATTCCTTGAATACAAACTCAAAAACCGTTTTCCGTTCACTCTGGAGAACATCTTTCATTGCCACTGAAGAGGATTGAACCAACGGGATGCGTCCGAACAAATCCATCAGATAATAATAATACATGGCTCGCATGGCCTGCACTTCCGCCCGGTATGCCGGAAGTACAGCATCGGAATGGGTTTCGGCAAACTTGTCTATCCGTTCGAGCGATTTGTTGCTTAGCATGACGACTTTGTAAAGATATTCCCATGTAGCTTGGATAGCGTCATTCTCTACTCCCCAATCGTGCAGGTAAAGTCCTTGCCAAAAGCCGCCATCGTACCAGTCGCCTCCACGGGTGGGGATGATGGCTTCGTCGGAAGTGAAAGTGTTCAGGTCGTAGACTCCCCTACCCGTTCCCTGCAATCCCTGACTGTCGCTATAACCGCCTATGTAAGTATAAAGTGAAGCTACCGCATTGAGATATACTTCCGAGATCGTATTGTAGACATCCTCTTCCGGTAGTTTGTCTTTCGGATTTTCCTGTAAGAACTTATCACAGGAAAATAAGGTCAGACTCGTCACCAGAAAAAATAATAATATTCTTGAAGGGTAGATTATTTGCTTTGAGATCTGCAAAAACTGATTTCTATTTTTCATATATCGTTTCATCCTCTCCTCCTCCATTAAAAGTTAATACTCAATCCTAAGGTGTACGTCCGTGCCAACGGATACCCCCGTTTATCGTCCACGCCCAACGTCGAGTTCACCGTGGAACTGTTAATCATGGGCGAAAGTCCCGAATAACCGGAGATGGTTGCCAGATTGTTGACAGTAAATGCTAAGCGCAGGGAACGGACGTATTTCTTTAGTTTCTGCACCTTCTCAATCGGCACGTTCCAGCCCAGCGTCACATAGTCGAAGTTGACGTAATCTCCCTTTTCCAGCCAATAGTCGGTGGCAGTCTGATCCTTGATGTTCTGTTGCGGAGCTTTCTTCATTACATTGTAGTCGGGGAAGATATTCATGTTCATATAGGTCAGGGAAGTTCCGTTGTAGATTTTATGTCCGAAAGCTCCGTTGATTTGCAAAGACAGGTCGAAACGCTTGTAACGGAAACTGATGTTAGATCCCAGAATCGTTTTGGGTACGGCTTGTCCTGCCACGTAGCGGTCTTCACCATCTTCCAGACTGACGCCTCCGCCATTCAGGTCGGCAATGCCATAGGTATATCCACCGTTTCCGTCGGACTCCAGTCCGGTGCTGTGAGGGAGATAGAACACGCCCAACGGTTGCCCCACCATCTGATAAACGATGTGGTTGTAGCCGCCGTGGAAGCCGGCTCCATCAAGGCTGGCAAGACTTTTATATTCGGAAGCGGAAAGCATTTCGCCGTTATACATACCGCTCAATGAAAGCAGTTTGTTGCGCTGAAAGGTGATGTTGGCATTGATATTCAGTTCCATGTCCTTCGTTTTCAAAGGGGTGATACCGATGGCGATTTCCGTACCCCAGTTGCGCATGGAGCCGATATTGGCAAGCAAGGTGTTATAGGTGAAAGGGGGCACGCTTACGTTGTAAAGGTAAAGCATATCCGTGGTGCGGGAGTTGTAATAGTTGGCGGAAAGCAACAGGCGGTTGCCGAATAAAGCGATGTCGAAACCGGTATTAAAGGTATGTTTCACTTCCCATTTCAGATCGGGATTCGTATTCCGGAGATCTCCCAAAGATACAATGGCGGAGTTTCCGACGGGGACGACACCGTTCGGCTTGACAAGATTCAGTGTTGTGTATGAGTCAATCCCGCTTTGGTTACCTGCCAGACCGTAACCGATACGGAATTTCAGATTGTCTATCACGGGGAATTGCTTCATAAATTCTTCTTCACTAATCACCCATGCCGCGGATGCAGAGGGGAAAAAGCCCCATTTATGGTTGGCTCCGAATTTGGAGGAAGCATCTGTACGGGCGTTCAACGTCAGTACGTAGCGGTCGGCGTATGTATAATTGAAGCGTCCCATGAAAGATGCCAGGCGCGGTTGCTCGTAGTAGGAATTAGTGCCTTCCCACAAACGGAGCGCTCCTGCCTGAAGGTTATTATACCCGAACTTATCGGTACTGAAATTGCTGACTGTGGTATAATAGCCGGTATAAGTCTCTTTCTGAAGTTCGGCAAGTGCCAGTACGTCAAAGAAATGCTTTTTCCAGTTTTTCTTATAGGTCAGCATCATGTTTCCCAATAAAGATTCGCGCTTTTTGGTTCCTTTGTATGCCTGACCGTTCGCCCAGACGGAAGTGGGGAGGTATTGCGAATTTTCTACGATATTGTAAGTATAAGCTCCGAACAGGCTTAGTTTCAGTCCTTCCATCAGATTGAAAGTGAGACGGGCGTGCGTACTGATGTGCGAAGTGGCATCATCGTCCTGCACTTCCATCCATGCCAATGGATTGGTGATTTGGCTGGCGGTCGTTATTCCGTCCCACGAATTAGTGACGGGGTCTTTATGATTGGGATAGGTAGGATTGAACGTAGCTGCCGAATAGAACGTTTTCTGATAATCTACCAGGTTATGATTCTTCTGAATGGAGCCGAACATTCCCAACTCGCAGTTCAGGAAGCCGTCGAACATTTTCTGATTCATGTTCATATTTGAAGTGAAATTCTTCATGTCTTCATTCAGAATCACTCCCTGACGATCCATAAAACCGAGGGAAACACGATAACTGGACTCACTGGAACCGCCATAAAAGGCGATGTGATGATTCTGTTGCAGTCCTGTCTGCTCAATCTCTTTCTGGAAATCGGTATTGTTCCCTTTGTCCAGAATGGAAATGCCTCGTTCCGATGCTACGCGGCGGAATTCATCACCGGACAGCATTTTCAAATTCTTGTAGACGGTGGAAATCCCGAAGCTACCGTTGTAAGCTACCTGTGTCCTGCCACTCATCCCTTTTTTGGTGGTGACTTCTATCACACCGGATGCACCTCGCGAACCGTACTGTGCGGTTTCAGAAGCGTCTTTCAGGATGGTAAAACTCTCAATATCCGTAGGGTAAATGGAGGTAAGCATACTCAAGTCGCCAAATACTCCGTCGACGATAATCAAAGGGTCGTTGCCGCTGGTCAGTGAGGTAGTTCCCCGCAGGCGTACCGCATCCAGAGCCGCCGGTCCGTTGGAGCCCCGCTGGATGGTCAAACCCGGCACACGTCCACGGATTGCTTCCAAAGGGTTCGTTATCTGGTCTTTGTTCATCTGTGTCTCCGTGATTTTCTCTACGGAACCGGACAGGGTTTTCAAACTTCCGGTGGCATATCCTACGGTAATCAATGAGTCTATGGGCGCGACGGGAATCTTCTGTGCCAACGTGCCCTCGCACGGGATTACCAGAAGAAGAAGGCTGTAGAAAATGAGTCTAGCGTGTTGTACCATATTCTTAGTTTTTAAGGTAATAATACAAATATAACAAAAAAAGAGGGAATCTGGTTGAGTAGATTCCCTCTTTTATTTAAATGATATTGACAGGTTGAAATCAGCAAGTCCGGATGATACGGATTACACGGTTGCTTTAGGCCGGAATAATCCTAAAAAAACGCATCATACGTATTATCCTTATGCCTGCAATATTTATTTCACAATAATCTCATCCGTAAATATCCAGCCTCCGAATTCACTTCCGGCCTGTGCCTGATAGCGTACGTATCTTCCTTTGGCTTCGCCCTGCCATGAAATATCCGTAAAGCGGATGGGTGTTTCTTTGCTCACTTCAAAGTGTTGTTTGTGCAACTCGGTGAAATGGGTTCCGTCATCGGAAATGGAAATCACCACAGTCTCCGGCAGGAATACTTCCGCGCCTACCACCTGCATAAAGGCGGCAGTGACGGAATGGATAGAGGTTTCTTTTTCCATATCAATCGTCACATCAAGGCGGTTGTCCGAGATGAATCCTTGCCACGAGCCATCACCATAGGTCCAATCGCCGCGTATGCCGTCCGTCAGAGCGGTGTTTCCTTGTGCCGGATAATGGGAGCTGTAAGGTGAATTATAAATCACCTTTTTACCCAATGCCAGATGGCTGACCGGTTGAAGCGACTCGGGACGGCTGCCGATTTCTTTTTTCAAATCGAAAGGATGGTATCCTTTTGCCTGCAAATCGGCACTGCCGACAATGCACGGGTATGGAAATCCGGCCATGACTTACGTTCCGGAGCCGACCAAGCTGTTTCCGCCAATGCCAGGATTCGGGGGTAAATCATATACTCCACGTGTTCGGGAGTGGGAATATATTCCACCCATAGGTTGCCCTGCACACCGTAGACCAACTTCGCCTGTTCCGCAGTTAAAGAAGCGGGAACGGGATTGTAAGAATATACTTTCTTCAACGGCAGGTATCCACCGATGGCTTCCGGCTGCGAATATGGGGCATCCTGATAACTGTCCAGATAGCAGTAGGCACCCGGCGTCATGATGGCACGATGGCCGGAGGTTACGGCAGCGATACCACCCTCTTCTCCACGCCATGACATGACGGTTGCGTTGGGGGCAATGCCTCCTTGCAGAATCTCGTCCCACCCCAGCAGATGACGTCCATGATTGTTCAGGAACTTCTCAATGCGGTGTATCAGGTAGCTTTGCAGCTCGTCTACATTGGCAAGATGCTCGTCTTTCATTCTCTTCTGACATTTCGGGCAGGTCTTCCAAGCCGACTTTCCGGCCTCATCGCCACCGATATGAATGTATTCGGAAGGGAAAAGTTCCATGACTTCGGTCAGCACATTCTCCAGAAACGTGAAGGTTTCTTCATTGCCGACACAGAAATCGGAGTTCTTGTAAGGTTCGCCCGAACAGGATAACTGCGGGTAGGCTGCCAGCACTTCTTCCGAATGGGAGGGCATCTCAATCTCGGGAATCACCGTGATATAATGCTGACGGGCATATTCCAAGATTTCACGAATATCATCCTGGGTGTAATAACCGCCGTAAGCTCCGGGAGCATCGAAACGGACATATTTACGTCCGCCGTTCCACCATTGCTTCCAGGTGGGATCTGTACGCCAGGCCGCAAATTCGGTCAGCAAAGGGTATTTCTTGATTTCTAACCGCCAGCCTGCCGCATCGGTCAGATGCAGGTGCAGACGGTTGATCTTGTAATACGCCAGTGCGTCTATCTGTTTCTTTATAAACTCTTTGGTAGAAAAGTGGCGGGACACGTCCAGCATCAGTCCACGGTAAGCAAAACGGGGAGTATCTTCTATCTCGACAGAGGCTATGGAATAGCTGCCTGCCCCCGAAGGTTGTGCCAACTGCAACAGGGTTTGCATACCATAGAATAATCCGGCTCCCGAAGTGGCGCGTATCAGAATTTGTTGCGGAGTGACGGAAAGGGTATAGCTTTCCGGTGATGGCAACTGGTGGTTCTTGGGGGTTATCAATAAGAGAAGCATCTGTTTCCTGTCTTTCTTTCTCGCTTCCTTTAATTGAACGGGTAATGCCTTCAGGTATTTCTCCCAGAGCTTCGCTTCTCCACCTTGTAGGTTTGTATAAAGTCTTGTCTTTTCTGACAGTAAAAAAGAGCCCGTCCCCTTCTCCATTTTTAATGGGACAGGTATGACGGACTGTGCCAGAATGGGATGTGCATGAAAGCACATCCCCAGTATACATAAGAAAAGACAAACTTTAGTGTATTCTTTTCTTATATTCATTAATCAATTTTGATTTCGTCTACAAATAAAAATGCGTTTTTGCCTTTTCCACCATGCCATTCCGGAAGCGTTTTCTCCGGTGAAGCAATGACTCTCACGTATTGGGTAGTCACAGGAGCAAATGTAAGTTGATGGTCAACAACTCCGTCTTTGTCTGTTTCTTTCATTGCCGGATATTCTTCGGAAGCAATCTTTTTGAAGGTCTTTCCGTCATCTGAAACTTCTACGGACAGGTTTCTGGCGTCAAACACCCAGTCGCCCTTTGCAATATTGACAGAGATGGCCACACTCGAAATTTCAGTGGGTTGCTGAAGGTCGATCGTCATGTCCATGTCGTTTCCGTTGAAGGCGATCCAACGGCCTGACCGGTAACTGCTATTTCCTTTCAAACCATCGTTTAACGTGGAAGCTCCTTTGAAGAGGTATTGTTCATTGATAGGTTGATTGGCTACAATCGGCTTCATGCTGGATTTGCTGAAGTCAATCTTCTCTGTCAATGTCTGGCTCTCGCCGGTAGGACGAATGGCTTTGGCGGACAGAGTGGCATTTTCTTTAATTTTCAACACTCCTTCGTAAACGGGAGAAGCAGTAGTGGGTTCTGTGCCGTCCAAAGTGTAGTGAACAGGGGCATTGTCGATAGTAGACAAAGTAACGTCCATCGTTCCTTCTGCCGGATTCGGTTCAAACTCGGCTTGTACGCCGAACGCGTGTTTAGCGTAGTTGTATCCTTCGGCATCATACCACTTAATCAGTTGAGGGAGACGAGACAAGAAGTCGGCATAGTTTTTCTTTTCAGGGCTGGACCACTGAATTTCACACAATGCAGCCCAACGAGGCAATACCATGTACTGCGCGTGAGGGAAAGTAGCGATGTATTCTGTCCAGAGGTTGGCTTGCACACCCTTGATATATTTCTGTTCTTCCGGAGTCAGAGAAGCTGGCATCGGTTCGTAGCTGTACACTCTTTCCAACGGCAGGTAACCACCGATACCAAATGGTTCGTTATCTACGTCTTTAGCTTGGTAATAGTCGAAATACAGGTATGTGTTCGGTGTCATGATGACATCGTGTTTCTGTTTCGCTGCTTCGATACCGCCCTTTTCACCACGCCATGACATAACAGTAGCGTTCGGAGCAAGTCCGCCTTCGAGGATTTCGTCCCAACCGATGATCTGACGTCCGTGGTCGTTGAGGAATTTTTCGATATGATTGATAACAAAGCTCTGCAAACGTTCTTCTTTGCTATGTTTATCATCCGACTTCAAGCCCAGCGCCTTGATACGTGCCTGGCATTTCGGGCATTTTTCCCATCTTACTTTCGGACATTCGTCACCACCGACATGGATATATTCTGAAGGGAAGATTTCAATCAGTTCGCTATATACATCTTCGAGGAATTTCAAGACTTGATCGTTTCCGGCACAAAGCACATCTTCAGATACTCCCCATTGTCTCCATACTTCGTACGGGCCACCGGTACATCCCAATTCGGGATAAGCGGCAAGGGCAGCTTGCATGTGTCCCGGAAGATCGATTTCGGGAATAACTGTGATATAACGTTCGGCAGCATAAGCTACTATTTCTTTCGCCTGCTCCTGGGTATAGAAGCCACCGTAAGGTTTGCCGTCGTATTCACCGGAGTTACGTCCGATGACTGTTTCTGTTCTCTTGGAACCTATTTCTGTCAGCTTCGGATATTTCTTGATTTCCAGACGCCAACCTTGGTCTTCGGTAATATGCCAGTGAAAACGATTCATATTGTGTAAAGCCATCATATCAATATAAGTTTTCACTTCATCTACTGTAAAGAAATGACGGCTGGTATCGAAGTGTGCACCACGATAGCCAAAGCGGGGAGCGTCATTGATTTCTACAGCGGGCATGGAAATGTCTGCGCCGACAGCCACAGGCAATGATTTGCGCAGGGACTGGATACCATAGAATACGCCGGCCTCGGTAGGACTGGCAATCGTGATTCCGTCACCGGTTACTTTCAACTGATAGGATTCCGGATTTTCGTTTGCCGTGCCCAATGTCAGTACGATTGCATTCTTACCTTCCGTTCCGGCCTCGATAGCGAAATCTTTTCCGGTAGCGGTTTTCAGATAGTCGGCTAGAAATTGTGCGTTGCGCTGCATCTTCTCGTTTCCTTCCGGATAGAGGATTTTCACACCGCTCTTCAGAATGAAGGGATTTCCTTGAGCTGTTACAATTTCTTGTGGCATGGGGATGATCTGGTAGTTGGCTTCCTGTTGCGCCGATTGGCAAGAGGCAAAAAGTCCTGCTAGTGCCAGACATCCGGTTAACTTTAAGAGTTGTTTCATAAACTAAAAAATTAAGTGTTAAGTTATTAATAAATTAATTATAGGTTTCACGAATATGTTTGATTGTCAAATGGATCTCCTCTCCTTTCTTTATTTGGGGAGAAGTGATAACAACTGTCTTACGCTCTCCGGGAAGGAGGTCGAAAAAGTTGTCACTGAAACGGGCTCCCTGCAAAGTGATTTCAATAAAGACGTCTTTGGCAAGACAGGGAGAAAGCAGGGTCAATTCGCACACGCCGTCTTTCTGTTTTATCTTGCAGGAAACGGTTGTCTTGGGCAGAAGCAGGTCTTTCGTCTTTCTAAAGAAGTAGACTGTTTCGGCTACCGTATGCCCGGACTTGTCTTTCAAGGTCAGTTGCATGAAGCAATGGCGCAGGTCATCCGCAAGCGGGCGCTTTGCAGGAAAAAACAAAGTGGTAAGCGAAGTGCGATATACACATTGGGAAGTGTTGGCCGGAAGAGTCAAAGAAGGAAGGACAACCGTTCTTCCGGCTTTCTTTCCTGCAAAATTCGTCAGTCTCATTTCCAGCGTCAGTTTCTCCCGGGTGTCAAGATGATCGGAAAGCAGGTAAACACACAGGTTGTCACCTTCCAGCAAAGGGTTGATATGAACGGGGGCAAATGCACGCTTTGCCTGATAATGCAAGGCTTTCCAGTTACCGTAGTAATCAATACCCGACCATGACACTACCGGCCAACTGTCATTCAATTGCCAATATAATGTACCCATACAATAGGGACGGTTGCGGCGGTGCGCTTCCAGACCGTGACGTATGCCATGTCCCTGCAATACTAGTCCGACATAGACAAAGTCTTCAAATTTTTCGGGAATGATATAGTCACGTTCCATATAGGTGCGAATCAGGGCATTGCCGATGCTGCTTTTCTGATGGGCATTCATCACCTCCGATTCGATTTGATAATCTTCAGGAGCCGCAAAGGTGGCAATAGTCTTCATCTCCGGGAAGGACTGGAAACCGAATTCGCTCATGAAACGAGGAAGATCTGTATCTAGTGATTCGAAAGTTTTTTGTCCATACCATACTCCCCAGTTGTGGCTGTCTCCTATCCCCCATGATTCGGGGCGTCCCCAATTGGCTAAATACGGGGAGCTGTGTATATAAAAACGGTCGGCATCCAGCTCTTTTACCTTGGTAGGAAGGAGTTGGTGGAACAGTTTGTCATAGCCTTGGAACATTTCCTGATAGATTTCCGGCGTGAATTTCTTGTCGAATCCCCAATATTTCAAGGCTTCCAGTATTTCATTATTGCCACACCACATCGCCAGGGAAGCATGATTGCGAAGACGGCGAATGTTGTAGCAGGCTTCTGCTTCTACTCTTTTCAGGAAGGTTGGATCGGACGGATAGGGAGTGCAGGCAAACATAAAGTCCTGCCATATCAGTATTCCGTTTTCATCTGCCAGGTCATAGAAACGGTCGTCTTCGTAGGTTCCGCCTCCCCACACACGAATGACATTCATGTTGGCTTCTTTGATGTCCCTAAATAAGGTTTGGTAGCGTTCGGTAGTGACGTTAGTCAATAGGGCATTCTGGGGAATATAGTTGGCTCCTTTAGCAAACATCGGAACGCCGTTTACTTCAAAATAGAAGGATTCTCCGTCCTGATCTTTTTCATTGACGAGGCGAACGGTACGCAGTCCTATCCGGTGGGATTGTTGAGCTACGACTTTATCTTCTACGATTATTTGAGCAGAGAAATCATACAAGGCGGGCTTTCCCCAGCCATTCGGCATCCAACGTACCGGCGACAGCACTTCGGAAGGAATAGATATATGATTGATTCCGGGCTGTAGGGTGATTGCCTGGCTAATGCCTTTTTCTGTGTTTCCTTCGAAGGAGGTATTGATTCTCACCTCTGCTTGAAGTGCTTGAGGGAGGATATTATTTATTTCCAATTCGTTGGATAGTTTTGCCAGTTGGTCGGTCAGCGAGAGTTGCTTTACGTGGTAGTCGCTGATAGAGGCTGCGTCGTAATAACGGATGGTTACCGGACGCCAGATACCACTAGTCACCATGCGGATTCCCCAGTCCCAGCCATAACTGTAAGGGGCTTTACGGGAGAATACGCTTACATGTTTTTCGTGATGGTCGTTGTCTGCCGGATAGTTGAATCCGTTAGAGTTATATTGAGGCATTGTCTGCCGGATGGGTGAATGAAAATAGATGTGAAGAAGGTTTTCTCCGAGACGGAGTTGTGACTTGACGGGTATCGTATAGCCGACGAACATGTTATCGGCTTTCAACAACAGTGCTCCGTTGAGGTATACATCGGCGTATGTATCAAGACCTTCAAAGACTAATTGGGCGTCGTCCCGTTTCAGTTGCTCGGGGGTAACTGTAAAAGCAGTCCGGTACTCCCAGTCTTCATTTTCCACCCACTGAATCTTCTGTTCATTGATACCGTAAAAAGGATCGGGAATTTGTTTATGATAGATAAGATCCTGATGAACGGTGCCGGGAACCTGTGCCGGTCGCCATAGCTCCGTGCCTGCCTGGGAAAATTCCCAACCTGCATTTAAAACCACAACTTCGGAATTGTCATTGCTCTGCGCATATGCCATACTGCAACAGCATAGTAGTCCACATGCTATTTGAGTCTTTTTTCCGATTAAATTAATCATCATAGTGGGGGCATTAGATATTAACGGTTTCAAAGATATTACTTTTTCAGCAAATTTCACTGATAATTTAACAAAATATGTTGTTTTAGCGTGAGCTGTCCAGAAAGCCACAATTAAATCGCCTAAAATTTCAGCTTATAATTAGTTAAATAAAGAGTAGTATTCTGTCCTCAAATGTATGCTAAAATGGCGTTTTTTTTATTATAACGATATTCTTTTTCATTATAGCTAAATCTTTCTACCTATAAATCGTAAGCATAGATTTAAATCTTCGGACTTTCGGGACAGACTCTTTATTCCTTTATTATATCTGTCAATTTTATCGCTTGAAAGGTTATATGTGCGACGCTACTCTCATATAGTATACCAATTGTCTCTTTATCAATCATTGTCAGACAACTATACCCCCATCCTTCTGCCTCGTCGAGCATTAATTGATGTTCCGGCAACCAGGTAAGTCCTTTGTCCAGACTTGCTTTTATTGTTATATGATTACGTCCTTTGGTCGTATTCGGGTTCGAAAACAGCAGGATATCTTTATTTAATATGTTGTCTTTGGCATCTACATGAATCAGACTAGCCATGCATACCGGTTCCTGAAGTGCTTGGCGGGAAGATGGGTGTTCTGTCCATGTTTCTCCCAAATCTTTCGTTATGGCAATAGCCCGGCTTCCTCCTCTATTATCACGCATATTCAGCATCAATACTCCCGGTTCTATTTCCGCCACTTGCGCTTCCGTTGTATTGGTTCGTGCCATATTGTGCATTTTCCATGTTTTCCCCCGGTCTTTACTATACATGATTCCTGCATTCGGAACACGGGTAGAGTCTATAAATTGCGTTGGAAATACCAATGTGCCATCACTCATCGTTATTCCACGTCCGGGACCTTGAAGCAGGAAGTACCAGGAAGGATCTTTCACCTGCTCTGTTATATTGATAGGCTTCGACCAGGTTTTACCATCGTCTGTGCTTTTAGCCAATACTAACTGTGCCGTATGATTCAGATCCATTCCCGGATGGGAACTCCACCAGGCGCGTTGATTACCCATACCATGTGTCCATGCGGCAACCACCCAGACGGTATTCGTCTTAGTATCTACTAAAATAGAAGGGTCTCCTACCCCATTCTGTGCTTTAGGCAGACCACCATACTCGCCAAATGAAAGCGGAAGACGCATCTTCTCCCAATTCTTTCCTCCATCGATGCTACGGCTCAAACCCACGTCAACATATTCCTGTAAATCGACACTACTGTTGTATCGAACATCATACACGCCTAATAAGGTTCCTTTATTGGTAGTCACCAACCCGGGAATACGGAAAGAAGCAGAACCGTCATCACCGGCATGACGAACTCCAACTGCCATCCGGTGAACAATATTCTTTGGAGAAATAGATTTACAACATAGTTCTTTCCCATCTACTTTAACGGCACACAATTCAGAGAGTATCTTAGTCTGCAAAGAGGCATCTTTTTTCATCTGCAAACTAATCCAAAAATAGTTTACACCCGGAAATAAATTGTAATTACCTTTTAATACAACTTTTTCTGATGATCCCACCTCTGCACATTTGATCGAATAGGAAGGAATAGCCGCCAATGTCCCACCCGGACGGTGGCTGGATATGTACTCTACTGGAGCAAAGCGATTTTTGTCTTTGTCCTGCAACGCCTCTGTTCCTCCATAATAGAGTTTGATTGCCTGAATATCAGTCAGATTCGTACTTTTACTAAAATCTAAAATGATTTCATCGAGCTTCTTACTTTCTTTTGCATCCAAACGAAGATAGAACAGAACATTGTCTTGCCGCTCTATCAAAACCGGGATTTGTGTTTCATGGATAAATACTGTGTCTGAAGCTTTTACGTCAAAAGAATATCCTAAGAGGATAAGGAAAAGTAAATAATAAATTCTTCTCATAATGGGGGTATTAGTTAGTTTAACGCGATAAAGATAAAACTTTTCTACCATAATATTACTATGCAAACAGTAAACTTTGATTTTACCAAGTTCTGGTAGGACTAGTCAATACTTTGACCACGGTTCTGGCTCTTGTCATTATCGATAAGGTGGGCCGCAAGAAGCTGGTTTATTACGGAGTTTCGGGTATGGTTGTTTCTCTGATCCTTATCGGTCTGTACTTCCTCTTCGGAGATTCCCTGGGAGTATCCAGCCTCTTCCTGCTCATTTTCTTCCTGTTCTATGTATTCTGCTGTGCCGTATCCATCTGCGCCGTGGTGTTCGTACTTCTCTCGGAGATGTATCCCACCAAGGTTCGCGGACTGGCCATGTCGATAGCAGGATTCGCTCTGTGGATCGGAACGTACCTGATCGGACAGTTAACCCCCTGGATGCTCCAGAACCTTACCCCCGCCGGAACATTCTTCCTGTTTGCCGTTATGTGCGTACCGTATATGCTAATTGTCTGGAAACTCGTGCCGGAGACCACCGGGAAGTCGCTGGAGGAGATTGAAAGATACTGGACCCGTTCGGAATAAATATAAAACAGACCTTAATAACAATAAACTAACATTTTATAAATATGGATAGTAAGAATAACATTGGTCATTCAGCAGACATCTCTTTAACCGCTGAATTACCTATAACAATCTATAATGGAAATACGATTATGGATTTCAAGAAACTGGCAAGTCTGTACAAAGATGAGCTTCTGGACAACGTCCTTCCTTTCTGGCTTGAACATTCACAAGACCATGAGTATGGTGGTTACTTCACCTGTCTGGACCGTGAAGGAAAAGTATTCGATACGGATAAGTTTATTTGGCTGCAAAGTCGTGAGGTATGGATGTTCTCCATGCTTTACAATAAAGTGGAAAATCGCCAAGAATGGTTGGACTGCGCCATTCAGGGTGGCGAATTCCTAAAAAAATATGGACATGACGGCGATTATAACTGGTATTTTTCCCTTGACCGTTCGGGTAGACCATTGGTAGAACCGTACAATATCTTTTCATATACATTTGCCACCATGGCTTTCGGTCAGTTAAGCCTGGCCACTGGTAATCAGGAATATGCAGACATCGCCAGAAAAACCTTCGATATCATCCTGTCTAAAGTGAATAATCCGAAAGGCAAATGGAACAAACTTCATCCGGGAACTCGTAATCTGAAGAACTTTGCCCTGCCAATGATCCTCTGCAACCTGGCTTTGGAGATAGAGCATTTATTGGATGAGAACTATCTGCGGGAAACAATGGAAACTTGCATCCACGAAGTAATGGAAGTTTTTTACCGTCCTGAACTCGGAGGTATCATTGTTGAAAATGTAGATATAGACGGTAGTCTGGTTGACTGCTTTGAAGGTCGTCAGGTAACTCCGGGCCATGCCATTGAAGCGATGTGGTTTATCATGGATCTGGGCAAACGTCTGAACCGTCCGGAATTGATAGAGAAAGCCAAAGAGACCACCCTTACAATACTTAATTATGGCTGGGACAAGAAATACGGAGGTGTCTATTATTTCATGGACCGTAACGGTTGTCCACCTCAACAATTGGAATGGGATCAGAAACTTTGGTGGGTGCATATCGAAACGCTTATTTCCCTGCTGAAAGGTTATCAGTTAACGGGAGACAAACGGTGTCTGGAATGGTTTGAAAAAGTACATGACTACACTTGGGAGCATTTCAAAGATAAAGAATATCCCGAATGGTATGGATACCTGAACCGAAGAGGAGAAGTATTGCTCCCACTCAAAGGAGGAAAATGGAAAGGATGTTTCCATGTGCCAAGAGGGCTGTTTCAGTGCTGGAAAACATTAGAAGACTTGATGAATTATAAATAACTATCTTGTTTTATTAACATTAATATTTAATATGGAGAAACAAATCACATGGAGTATAAGGTTTATAGCCTTATTCATCTGTTCGCTTTCTTTTTTAAACGCTCATGCTCAAAAAAACACGAACGTGAAAGGGACAGTGTATGACTCAAACAATGAACCGCTTGTCGGTGCTACTGTTAGTGTAAAAGGGAATTTGTCCAATGGTACTATTACCAATATTGACGGGCAGTTTAACTTAAATGTACAAGACTTAAAATCAACTTTAGTCGTTTCATTTGTTGGATATCAGACTCAAGAAGTTGCTTTACAGGGTCGTTCAGAAATTACTATCAGATTACAAGAAGATGCAAAAGCATTGGATGAAGTTGTGGTAGTTGGGTATGGAACTCAAAAAAAGAAGTTCTTAATAGGTTCTGTTTCTCAAGTAGGCTCTAAAGAGTTGATGATGGCTCCTCAAGCCAACCTATCCAATATGATGACAGGTAAATTACCGGGAGTAACAAGTGTTCAACGTTCCGGTCTTCCCGGAAACGATCAAACATCTATCAACATTCGCGGTTAGGTACTTTTTTAGATTCAAGTCCCCTCATATTAGTGGATGGTGTTGAACGTATGTTGAATACAGTAAATCCGAATGATGTAGAAAACATATCTATTCTAAAAGATGCCGCCACAGCATCTGTTTATGGTTTGGCAGCGGCAAATGGAGTAATCTTGGTAACAACCAAGAAAGGTACTGAAGGTAAAGTTACGCTTTCATATGACGGTTCTGTAACTTTCCAAAAAAACACAGCTATGCCTGAAATGTTAAATGGTCCTGACTATATCTATTGGTATAATAAAGCTAGTGAACTTGATGGTAATGGTCCGTATTACGGAGCTGATATTCAGACGAAAGTAGCTAATAACTATGATCCGGAAGGTAAATATGGAAGTACAAAATGGACGAAAGAAGTTTTTAAGAATTATGGCTTCACACATCAACATAATATTTCGGCTTCTGGTGGTAACAAAAACATCCGCTTCTTTACTAGTATAGGTATGTTGGATCAATCTGGTATCATCGAAAATGTGAATTATGATCGTTACAATGTTCGTTCTAATGTAGAAGGTAATATCACCAAGGATTTAACGTTCGAACTTAATATCTCCGGCTTCTATGAAGAAAAGAATTGGCCTGGAATTAGTACAAGTGCACAAGCTGAACAAAATCCAATCCAGCAGGCTGTTTATGCAGCTCCTATTATCCCTATTTATTATCAAGGAGAATACACTGCTTGGATTGGTCCTGGTAGTTCCACCACACAAAGTCCCCTTGCTACATTGAGAAATAGTGGATTCCAGAAAAATCAAAGACATGAGTTTGATGGTACAATGAAAGTTAGTTATGCTTTCCCATGGGTGAAAGGGCTGAAAGCTTCTTTGGGCTTAGTTTACGATACTAGCTATACAGAAGATAATGGTTTTTTAGTAGGATATAACGTCAATGCATACAGTGCAGATTCAAAATCATATAATTTAATGCGTGCATCTTCTACAAGTGAGAAAGGTAATTATACAAAATCGGCCTCTTCTTTCAGAAGATTTATGGTCCGCCCAACTGTTGAATATGCAAATACTTTTGGCAAGCATGCAGTTTCTGCTTTATTCTTATATGAACAGACACAACTGAAAGGTTCTACAATGACAGGAAAGATGGGCGGTTATAACTTCAATGATCCGGTTGACCTTTCATTAGGTACTGAATTTATATCCAATCCTACAGGTAGCCACAGCGATAAAGCTACCATTGGTTATGTAGGACGTTTCAATTATATTTTTGATAAAAGATACCTTGCAGAATTTGCTTTCCGTGTAGATGGATCCTATAAATTCGCTAAAGATAAAAGATGGGGCTTCTTCCCTTCTGTATCTCTTGGATGGGTAATCTCTGAAGAAAACTTTATAAAAAATAACATCTCTTCTATCAACTTACTAAAGCTTCGCGTTTCTGTTGGTGAATTAGGTAGTGATAATACAGATGCTTTTTTGCATAGAAGTATTTTTAAGGTAGAGAAGAATGCGTATATATTCGGAGGAGTTCCTTATGCGGGATTAGGTGCATCCAACTCTATTACTTCCAGCTTAACCTGGTCTACCACCCGCAGTTACAATATTGGTGCTGACCTGACAATGTGGAATGGATTACTAGGAGTAGAATTCGATTTATTTTATAAGTTAACAAAAGACATACAAGAAAGCCGGAGCGGTGGTTTCCCTCCTTCACTAGGTGGAAATTATGCTCAAAAAGGAAATACTGGCAAGATCGATAATCGCGGTTTTGAGTTGGTGTTGAAGCATCAGAACCATATTAATGACTTCTATTATAACATAACCGGTAGTGTGGCATGGGCTAGAAATAAAGTTTTATCGCGAATAGAGAGTGAAAGTACTCCTTGGTACCGGACTAACATAGGTGAACCTTTAGGACAAATTTATGGCTATAAAGCTATAGGATTATATCAAACACAAGAGCAATTGGATAACCGTCCTTTCGTTGGCAATGGAGTTCAACGTTTTGGTGATATCATGTATGAAGATATTAATGGAGATGGTAAAATTACACAGGATGGAGACAGAGTTAAAATAGGTCACAGTACTTTACCAGAGCTAAACTACTCTCTGTCTATGGATTTCAATTGGAAAGGCTTTAACTTGAGTGCGTTATGGCAAGGAGCCGCTATTGTAAGTTATACACTGAATGGTACTTATAGCCATGGTTCAATGGATAATACAGTTTATACACGACCATTCTACTCTGGAGGTAATGCTCCTTATTATCTGGTAGAAGATTCATGGACACCGGAGAATGTTAATGCCCGTTATCCCAGATTAAGTGCCATTCATAATGGAAACAATGCATATACCTCTTCCTGGTGGTTGGTAAATGGTAATTTCCTACGTTTGAAGAACTTGCAGTTTGGTTACACCATTCCTAAAAAAATACTTGCTAAAGCCAATATCGGATTATCCAACGTTCGTGTATACGTAGCAGGTACTAATCTGTTTACTTTTACGGAGTTCAAATATTGCGATCCTGAAATGGCTATTATAAATAATGGTTATTACCCCCAACAAAAGAATTATAGTGTTGGACTAAATATCACATTCTAATTAAATCAATAATTATGAAAATAAAAAGATTATATCTATTAGGGATAGGACTGATGTTTACGTCACAGTTTCTAACCTCATGCCATGATTTGTTGGAGAAAGATCCCACAGACTCATATTCAGAAACAGTAGCCTGGAGTTCGGAATCTTCTTTAGATATGTATGTGACTTACTTATATAGCTCTTAATGGCTTATCCAACTTTTCTTCTTTATCCTTAACTGATGGATATACAGATTTAGTAAAGTATGGGAATGGAGTTCCACAGACATGGAGTGCTCATAATAAGATTCTGTTACAGCAAAATACAATAACATCAGATAACAACCCGATGTCATCATGGGGACTTTATACTGATATATTTAGAGAAAATGTATTTCTACGTGATGCTGGTATTTATGGAAATAAATTTAGTGAAGATTTTCTCAATATTCGTATTGCCGAAATTCGTTTTATCCGGGCTGTGAATTATGCACGTATGATTAGAATTTTCGGAGGTGTTATACTTCGTGATGAAACCAATGGAGTCGATTCAGAAGGGCAAAAAGATAAAGCGAGAGCAACTGAAGCTGAATCGTGGGATTTTGTTCTGAAAGATTTAGAATTTGCGGCAAGACATCTTCCGAAAGAATGGGATAGTAAATGGGATGGACGTCTAACTAAAGGAGCTGCATATGCTTATATGTGTCGTACAGCACTTTTCGCAAAACGTTGGGATGTTGCTATTACCGCAGCTGATGAGATTAAAAAGCTCAATAAGTATGACTTAATGGACAATTATGAAGATGTATTCAAAGTGGCAGGCAATAAAGAAATTATTTTCTCTATAGCATATAAGATACCAGATATGCCTCATTATTTTGATCGTTACTTTGCTCCTGACGGTAAACAGGGAATAAGAAGAGCTGTCCCGACGAGTGAATTAGTCGATTCTTATGATATGGCCGACGGAACTCCTTTCTCATGGAGTGGCTCTATGGCTAATGATCCTTATGTAGGTCGCGAACCTCGTTTCTATGCATCTATTATATACAATGGAGCTACCTGGAAAGAAAAGAAAATCTATACTTATGTGGATGCTGAAAATGGTTTCGCTGCTTATAGAGATAACATGAATCCGGGAGAAAAACAAACAGTTACCGGATACTTTATCAGAAAATATCTACAAGAAAACAATGCTGATTTTGATGACAAAGGAAGCGATCAATTTTGGATTGAAATGCGCTATGCGGAGGTTTTGTTAAATCTGGCCGAAGCTTGGCAGAACAGGATTATAGCAAAAATCAGGATGATGCTTTAGAAGCTCTCAACGAAGTCAGAGAACGTGTTAATTTACCCAAACGCACTACAGAGGAAGCTCCGGATAAAGATTCATTTATGAAACTATTACGTAAAGAGCGTATCTGTGAATTAGCGTTTGAAGGATTCCGTTATTGGGATTTACGCAGATGGCGTTTGGCAGGAGAAGTCATTGATGGTAAGCAGGCACATGGGACAAAAATCACCAAAAAAGACGACAATACTTATACCTATGAACAAGTGTCATGTGATGACAATATAAACCGCTTCTTCCCAGAACGCTATTACTTACTGCCTATTCCTGTAGATGAATTACAGAATAATCCGTTATGTGAGAATAATGCTCCTTGGTAATATTAAAAGATTATTATAGTTATGAAAAATTTCAAAGTAATTACATACATCATATTAATGATAACATTTAGCTTTTCCTTTTCTTCTTGTGAAAAGCATGATGATATCCATTATCACTCTGATTGTAATATTGTATCTATTATGGTTCGTGCTAATTCTCCGGAAGATGGTACTACTTACGATGGAGTCATATCAGAGAATGGAAATATAACTTTCGAACTCCCGGCAAAAGTAAAATTGAGTGAATTGTATGTAACGGCAAATTTGCCTGTAGCAGCGTTTGCTTATCCTTCATTGACGGGTGCTAAAGATTTATCTACTCCATTTAAACTAACTATTGTAGCAGGTGATGGAACGCAAAAAGAATATACTCTGGTTGCCAAACACCCGAATAACTAAAAAAGTAGATGTCATGAAAATAAAATATCATAATTGGCTTCAAGTTGCTATAATGGCAACAATGGTTGCATTTTCCGCATGCTCGGACGATCCTACATTATACTCTGATACTGATATAACCGGATTCAAAGTAAGATTGGGGGAGGGAAATTATAAACAAGGTACCATTAAGGATGGTAATATAATTGAATTCAAGATTACTCCAGACTTAGATTTAAGCAAACTAAATGGAATTACTTGTTCGTTCTTTATTTCTCCATATGCAACAGTTACTCCTACCCCTGATGTACCTCAAGATTTTTCAAAAGATGTACATTATACAGTGAAGGCGCAAGATGGCACAACCACTGACTGGACCGTGAAATGGACTTATGGCGGAAAATTAAACGATGGAGAAGGTTTTGAATATTTCTTCAAGAAATGGGAAATTAGTGTACCTACCCCATCTAACAAAGACAAAGATGGTTTTGGTGCAGTGTTTGGTAATTATATAATAGATACCCAGTTTAACTTCTATGATAAATATACAGGGCAGAAAGTTGATAAAACGTTAAACGTGACAGGAATAGACGCTTCTTTATGCCAGTTAGTAAATGATGATGCCGGTAATCTGATAGGTGTAGTAAAGAATGTAGGATTATACAGATGGACTACTGTTGAAGGAGCTCCTCAAAAAGTTGCTAATGTAACTCCCGGAGCAAATAAAGTTTCTGCAACCGGTGATATTGATAAAGTGGGATATGTCTATGATTCTAAACCAGATGGTGTAGGTACACATGCTGTTTACAAATTTGAAAACGGTTCATATACAAGCACTTTATCCTTAGTTACCGGCCGTCCAAGCAATGATAGTAACTGGCGACAGATTGTAGCTGTACTCGGAGTGTCAGATAACCCACCATTTTATGTTATAGACGCAGTGAATGCCGGAGGTGTAATGGGACCGGAAATCGGTTACAAAGCAAATACGGCAGGGGCATTTAACAACATCACAGGTCCATATATTGATATGTGGAATAAGAAAGGATATGCTGGCTGGGGTAATCATGTGCTTATTTCCGGTAGAGGAATTCCATTCAATGGCAGATGGTATGGTTCAACTATTACTTGTGGTTGGGGCTGGGTTGGACTACACTTGTTAGATCCATCCAATAATAACTCATTACCCATCACTGAAACAATCGAGCCTTGGACTACCAACTCCTGTATCTGGACTACTTGTTCACCAAGTGATGATGGGGAATCATTATACCTCTATTACGGTTATGGTGTAGGTATTCGTTGTTATGAACTTACCAAATACGAAAAATAGACATAATACTCCTAATTATATAGAATTGAAATATGTTGAATAAAAGCATTATATCGTTTTTTCTATTGTTATTTGCTACCTGTTCCTTTGCCGGGAACAGGGGCAAAGAACAACCTAAATACCTTTGGTTTGATGCAGAAGCCAATTTTGAGCGTTTTGCTTCTAAAGATTCTATTTCTTACTATCTGGAAAAAGCTAAATCTGTAGGCTTCAATCAAGTAGTAGTAGACGTCAAACCTATATATGGGGAAGTACTATATAAAAGTAAAATTCTCCCTCCGCTTACAACAGTAAATGGCAAGGTGATTCATCGAGATTGGGATTACCTGCAGTATTTTATCAGTGAAGCTCGTCGGTTAGGATTAAAGGTTACAGTTTCTACTGCAATGTTTCCCTCCGGACATCCTGCTACTCGTGAAGGCTTAGTCTATGATGAGCACGTTGGGATGGAAAAACATGCTTGGAGTACACACCCGGCGGAAAGATGCTTGACATCAGGGAGGATAAGAAAAAGGTAGGAGCTTTCTTGAATCCGGTTCGTAAGGATGTTCGCAAATTTGCTTTGAGTATTGTTCGTGAAATAGTGAAAAACTATGATGTGGATGCTTATGCATTAGATTATTGCCGATATCCCGGAGATGGCAGCGACTTCTCTATTGATAGTCAGAAAGCTTTTGAACGCTACCTGGGCAAGAAAATTCAGAACTTTCCAGATGATATTTTCACATGGAATACAGATGGAACGAAAAAACCAGGCATCTATTATAAAGAATGGTGGGCATTTCGGGCTAATGTTATTACAAGCTTTGTGAAAGAAGTACGTAAAGAAATTCATTCCATTAATAAGAAAGTAGAACTAGAGTATTGGGCTGCTTCCTGGATTCATGGTATTTATGGACAAGGACAAAATTGGGCTAGTCCAAAATCTGATTTCTCATTAAATTATCCATGGGGATCGGAAGCTTATAATGAATCAGGATTTGCACCTTATCTGGATACTTTCTTATGTGGAACGTACTTGGAGCGTATTTACGGAATGAATGATCCGGAATCTATAGAGTATGGCATTGACCGTGCACAGAGGTTGGTTGGTAATGATTGCAAAGTATTTGGGACGATATACGCTTTAAATCATAAAGCCAATATAGCGGATGCTGTTAGTCTTTGTCTTGAAAAATCGGAAGGTTTGATGGTGTTCGACATAGTACAGGTTATTGAGATGAATCTATGGGATGGTATCCGAAAAGGCATAGAACGTGCGGAAGCACAAAAATAAAAAATAAACATTTACGATTAAATCAATATGATAATGAAAAATATATCAAAATATTGGCTTCTTTTCATGATTGCCGCTATGTCAGCGACAAGTTGTTCAGATGATGATAATGAAAAGGTAGTAATGCCGGATCCTGATCCGACAACATTAGGTTGGGTTAAACAGGCAACAGAGTTTGGCACGTTACCTGAGTACATAAGTGTATATAAATCTCCAACAGAATTGGAAGGTATGAAGCTATTGCTTTTTATTGCTGTTGCAGATATGTCAAAAGCTAATTTTGCAACTATAGGAGATCAGATATATTCTAAGACTCCCAATCAAATTTGGCAAGCAGAACAACAAAAATATCCGATAATTATGAATGGCGGATATTTTGTTATGGGAGCTGGAAAGTCTGTTAGTCTGCTATGTCGTGAAGGAGAGGTATTAGCAGTAAATTCACAGGAAGAGATACGCTCTCAAAAAAGTTATTACCCGACACGAGGTATCTTTCAGTTGTCAAAAAATGGTAGTTTCTCCACAGATTGGGCTTATACAACAGCTGATGGCGTGACATATACCTATGAAGAACCTTCTCCTAATAAATCCGGTTATGAACCTCAACCTATACCTTCAGCTTATTTTCCGGCTAGAGGCGTAAAACTAAATGCGGAAACAGCTATTGGAGGAGGTCCGATCTTGTTGAAAGACGGAAATGTGAGAAATACTTTTACTGAAGAGCTTTTTGATGAAGAAAGTGGAGTTGCTCCTGAAAATTATCATCCAAGAACAGCTATTGGAGTAACAGCCAATAATAAGGTGGTATTTTTCGTTTGCGAAGGTCGTAGTGTGACGGAGGGTGTAAAGGGTATGAATATGGCTATGATAGCTAATGTTTTGAAAAGCTTGGGTTGTGTAGATGCGATGAATCTTGATGGTGGTGGTTCAACTTGTATGTTGGTCAACGGACAACCGGTGATAAAACCAAGTGCAGGTGCCCAACGTGCTATAACTACGGCAGTAGCTTTAAAATAACGGTCGAAAGATCTTTAGGATAACAAATTTATTTTATTTAGCTTTCTTATTATTCTCGGTTTCAGGCTGTATTTTTTTAATGTCAGCCTGAAATCGGGAAATAAAAACAATAAAGTATGAAATTCATTCCAAGCATTTTATTATTCTTTTTTCTTCTATCATTTAGTAGTTGTTCCACAAAGACTGTAGAACCAGAACTTCCTGATGCAAATCCTCCCGCTCCTGTTATTCCGGAAGAACCGATTCCTGAAAAAGAAAAAATGCTTTGGTTTGATGCAGAAGCTAATTTTGAACGTTTCTCAAAGAAAGAGAACATCACCTATTATCTTGATCTTGCCAAATCAACAGGTTTTAATAAAATTGTAGTTGATGTCCGTCCTGTACAAGGGGATGCCCTGTTTAAAAGTTCTTATTTAACCCCATTGACTGATCTTGCCGGTATACATATTGAAAGAGATTGGGATTATCTTCAATTTTTTATTGATGAGGCCCATAAACGTGAACTTAAAGTTACAGTATCCACCACCATATTTACAGCAGGCCTGCCTTCTTCTAAAAATGGGATGGCATATCGTGATGATACATGGAATGGAAAAACTTGTCTGGAATACACCAAAGATCAAGGGTTGATAGATATAAAGAACGATAAAACGAAAGTTTCCGCCTTTTTGAATCCTGTTTTACCGGAAGTACAAGACTTTTGTTTGAATTTCATAAAAGAATTAGTTACAAATTACGATTTTGATGGCTTTGCTTTAGACTATTGTCGTTATCCGGGAGATGAAAGTGACTTTTCGGAGATTACAAAAGTAACTTTTGAACAATACATTGGAAAACAACTGGATCGATTCCCGGATGATATTTTCACTTGGAATACGGATGGGACTAAGCGTACAGGGGCTTATTATAAAAAATGGTGGGAATTCCGTTCTATGGTTGTACGTAATTTTGTAGAACGGGTACGTACAGAAATTAAAAATATTAAACCGGATATTCAATTAGAATATTGGGCCGCCTCATGGATTCATGCCATTTATGGGCAAGGACAAAATTGGGCATCCACCGAATATGATTTCTCAAAAGAATACAGTTGGGCTTCATCTGAATATAAAAATGCAGGTTTTGCCGGATTATTGGATACTTTTCTATGTGGAACTTATTTAACCAAAATATTTGGATTAAATGATCCCGAATCAATAGAATATGGTATAGCGCGTGCACAACGCATTATTCATGGTGCATGTAAAGTCTATGGAACTTTGTATGCTTTAAATCACAAGGACAATATAGCAGATGCTGTTTATGTCTGTCTTTCCCAATCCGAAGGATTAATGGTGTTTGACATTGTACAAGTAATAGAATTCAATCAATGGGCAGCTATTAAAGAAGGAATTCAACGAGCAGAGAGTCTTTAAATAGAGAACATTCAATAAAATATAATATATAAAATGAAACGAGTACTTATACTATTACACATTATTTTATGCACATGCATAATGACTCAAGCCAAAAACTACACAGTAAATTCACCGGATGGAAAAATCAAAGTGACTGTTACAGCCGGTAAACAATTGAGCTGGAGCATTGATTACAACGGGGAGCGTATACTAAATCCCAGTCTGATGCAGATGAATATCGCAGGACAGATTGAACAACCAGGAGTGAATCCGAAAGTAATAAAGGCTAAAACAGTCAAAGTAAATTCGGAGCAAACCGCTGTTGTTCCACTTAAACAAAAAATCATCAGAGACCAATATAATCAGTTAACCCTGACTTGCAAGGGCAATTACGCAATAGTCTTCAGGGTATACAACAATGGAGCTGCCTATCGTTTTGAGACTTCGCTACAACAACCAAAAGTTATCATTAATAATGAAACTGTTGAGCAAAACTGGACAGATGGTTGCAAAGTATATTGGCCTAGAGAAAAGAATCAGGAATACATTACACATTGTGAAGCCATTTTTGATGAATTAAACATTGCCTCTCTGACTAAAGAAATGAAAGGTTATCTACCCATTTATCTTTCTACTCCTAAAGGAACAAAAGTTGTCATCATGGAATCCGATCTTCTCGATTATCCTAATCTATTCCTGACTGGTGATCGCAATAACACACTCTCTGGCGAGTTTCCTCCTGTAGTTTTAAAAAGTGCATTAAAGGAAGATGCCGACCGTGATGAAGTATTATTAGAGAAAGCTTCTTACATTGCCGAAACTGAAGGAACAAGAACCTTCCCTTGGCGTGTGTTAATGATTAACGAGGATGACAAAGCAGTGATTGAAAACAACTTAGTATATCAATTAGCCTCTCCATCTGTCACTCAAGATACAGAATGGATTAAACCCGGAAAGATCTCTTGGGATTGGTGGAGTACACTCAATGTATATGGAGTAGATTTTAAGGCAGGTGTGAATACTGATACTTATAAATATTTCATTGATTTCGCTTCAAAATACGGAATTGAATATATTTTATTAGATGAAGGATGGTCAGCCGGGACTTGGAATATTAAAGAGGCAATCCCCGAACTTAATATCCCGGAACTTGTACGATATGGAAAGGAAAGAAACGTTGGCCTTGTATTATGGACTTTGTGGAACCCGCTGGATAAAGATTTGGAAGGAATTCTGGATATTTATGAAAAATGGGGAATCAAAGGTATAAAAGTCGATTTTATGCAACGTTCGGATCAATATATAGTTAATTTCTACGAGCGTGTAGGAAAAGCGGCTATGGACCGTAAATTACTCGTTGATTTTCATGGTTCTTTCAAACCTTCCGGCTTACAAAAGAGATACCCCAATGTGATGACTTTTGAAGGTGTACTGGGATTAGAGCACGATAAAGATTCAAGAGATATTAATCCGGTACATGACCTGATACTTCCATTCACTAGAATGGTAGCCGGTCCGATGGATTATACGCCTGGTGCAGTAAACAATGCGACAGCAGAAGATTTTTACATCAATTTCGTGCATCCGATCAGTTTAGGTACGCGTGCCCATCAAGCAGCCTTATATGTAGTGTATGAAAGCTCGTTACAAATGTTAGCAGATTCTCCTTCAAACTATTATAAAGCTCCTGAATTTGCTTCCTTTATCTCCCGTATACCTACCACTTGGGACGATACCAAAGCGATAACAGCCAAAATCGGAGAACAATTGGTGATTGCTCGTAAAAATGGGAAGAATTGGTATTTGGCAGGCCTGACAGACTGGAATGCCCGCAGCATTGAAGTAAAACTGAACTTTCTTGAGGCAGACAAATATAAAATGGAAGTTTTCAAAGATGGTGTGAATGCAGATGTTTATGCATCGGATTTTAAAACAGAAGAGGTAATAGTTTCAAAAGGTGATTCGATCAATGTCACAATGGCCAAAGGCGGTGGTTGGGCAGCAATTCTGACTCCTATTGAATAAAAAGATTGAGCAATGAAAAAAATACTATTCATATTATATACCTGTTGCATTTTATTGTTTCCCGTAAGTGCACAGCAAATTCCATCATTTAAAGCCAATGACAGAATTGTCTTTCTTGGAAATAGTATAACGGAAGGAGGCCATTATCATTCTTATATATGGCTGTATTATATGACGCATTTCCCCGAATTGCCTCTTCGTATTTATAATGGAGGAATTGGTGGCGATTGTGCAAGCCACATGGTTTTTCGTTTCGATTCAGATATTAAAATTAAAAAGCCAACTTATCTGGTTTGTTCCTTCGGAATGAATGATTCCGGATATGACGGATATAATAAGCCCGGATATGATAAGTACGCGAATAAACAGGTAGAATACGCTAACACAGAGTTTGGAAAACTACAACAGCAGATTCTTGCAGACAAGAAAATAAAAAACGTAGTACTTTTGGGTTCTTCTCCTTATGATGAGAATGTGAAATTGGAAGGAGTGGAAACTTTACATGGAAAGAATGAGACGATCAAAAGAATTATTGAAATGCAAGCAGAAGTTGCCCAAAAGCGAGGATGGGGATTTGTCAATTTCAATACAGTGATGTGTGAGCTGAATAAGGAGATTCAGCAGTCTGATTCTACAGCTACTTTCTGTGGAGGTGACAGAATTCATCCGGATAAAGACGGTCACATGGTAATGGCATATTTGTTCTTAAAAGCACAGGGACTTGCAGGGAAAGAAGTCGCTTATTTTCATATCAATGCAACTAACAGGAAAGCAATGGAAGAGAGAAATTGTCGAATAACTCATATAAAGAACGAAAATGACACAATATCTTTCAGCTATTTATCCCGTTCTTTGCCCTTTCCTGTCGACACTATTCCTCGTTGGGGAACAAAAGGTACAGCCCGGGATGCTGTCAGACAAGTTCCCTTTATGCAGGAAATGAATCAGGAAATAATGAAAGTGACCGATTTGCATGGCAATTTCCGAGTGACTATTGATGGAACAGAAATAGGACGCTGGGACGGCAATGAATTGAGTAAAGGAATTAATCTGGCTGAAATAACATGCACGCCCCAATACCAACAGAGCCTGTCTATCATGTATCTGAATGAGGAAAGATGTGCTATAGAAAAACGTTTACGACAGTATATGGCTATGCAGTATGTCTTTTTTAAGCATAGAGGATTACTTTTCGCAGATAATAAAGCTGCTCTTGATGCTGCCAAAGCGGAGCGAGAAAGTCACTATTTAGTGAAGTATTTATATACCAATTATACCCAAGCCATGTTTCCACAGATACGTGAAGCCTGGCAAGCTGAAATAGACCAGTTGATAACTCAAATATATAAAATAAACAAGCCTCTCACACGTTTGATTAAAATAGAAAGGATTAAAGAATGAAATTAAGACTATTATTGCTTTTAAGCTTGTTCCAATGGAGTTTTTCCTGTTTCAGTGTGCAGGCAATCACTACTCCCGTGGTCTATTATGGGAAAGTACTGTCCGGAGGTAAGGGAATTGCTAATGTACCTGTTACAGATGGTACACAAATTGTCCTTACGGATGACAAGGGACAATATTCCATATCAAGTACCTCTAATGCAGAATACATTTACATCACCCTTCCTGATGGCTATAATATTCCGATGAAAGGTAAAGTTCCTGCGTTCTTTCAAAAAGTACCTGCTCAACCTTCAAAAAAAGTGCATATTGATTTTGAACTGACACCATCATCTACTGACAACAAAAAGCACGTTTTGGTGGTATGGGCTGACCCACAAGTTTATTTCGATGAAGAAATGCCACAAGTACAGCAGGCTTCAAAAGATGTAAAAGAACTGTTGGCAACTAATTATCAGGGGATTCCTGCCTATGGAATAGTCTGTGGAGACATTATCGGTGACATCAATAAAAAGCCCAGTTACTTTACACCGATGATAGATGCAATAGCTGAAACGGAAATTCCCTTTTTCTATGTAATTGGAAATCATGATTTAGATTTAAACGTACGTTCTAATGAACATGCCCGTATTACTTACAAATCTTATTATGGTCCCACTTATTATTCATTTAATAGAGGAGATATACATTATGTTGTTCTTGATGATATTTTCTTTATTGCAAAAAGCTATTTATATGTTGGTTATCTCACCGAGCAGCAGCTTCAGTGGCTGGAACAGGATTTGAAACAAGTCACTCCAGGATCTACAGTAGTAGTTGCCATGCATATTCCTACATATTCAAGAGAAGCACGTCGGAAAGAATGGGGAAAAGAGTCTACTATGAAAGTCATGAACAACCGTTCTCATTTGTATGAGCTGCTAAAACCTTACAATACCCATATCATGTCGGGGCATGAGCACTATAATGAAAATTATGTTTTGGCAGACAATCTTTACGAACATGTACATGCTCCCTTGTCAACACTGTTTTGGCAAGCTCCCTGGGCTTGTGACGGAACTCCAGGCGGATATGCCGTTTACGAGTTTGACGGAGGTAAAGTCAATTGGTATTACAAATGTGTAGGAAAAGACAAAGATTATCAATTCGAGCTTTATCCGGTAGGTGCCAGTCGTAATAAAAAGGAGGCAGTTGTAGCAAATGTTTGGAATTACGATTCAACCTGGAAAGTGAAATGGTATGAAAATGGTATTGACAAGGGGGAAATGCCCCGTTTTTCCGGATACGATCCTGTTATTTATGAATACTGCGAGAAAAACAGTTCTACATTCAAACACAAGTATTTGGGAGCGGACATTACCGAACACTTGTTTTATGCGGTTCCTGAAACGAAGGATTCCGAAATAAGAGTAGAAGTTACAGATCATTGTGGTAATGTATATACCCGCAAAATGCAGCAATCTAAATAAGCAAAAACATAAAAAAGGAAAGAAGATGAATCGATTAACTGTATTAAGGAGAGTATTTTATATTCTGGGAATCACCAGCCTCCTTTCAGCTTGTAACGAGACTGATAATCTGGTACTAAAATCTCCGGATGGTAAAATACAACTAACAGTCACAGAAAATGATAATACAATATCATACGCAGTAAACAAAGAAAACGCCGCTATGATACTCCCTTCTAAACTGGGATTTATTCTGGAACATGAGGATAGTTTAAACCACTTTGTGATTAAAGGTACCGAACGTTCCTCTTTAGACGAGACTTGGGAACAACCTTGGGGAGAGAGCCGGTATGTACGCAATCACTATAATGAATTGAAGGTACTACTCCAAGAAACAGACGGAAAGCGCAAACTTAATGTAATATTCCGTCTGTTTAATGATGGTATTGGGTATCGTTATGAATTCCCGCAACAGGAATCCATGGATTCATTAGTGATTATGAGTGAAGAAACAGAATTTAGAATGTCAGGTACACACAAAGCCTGGTGGATTCCTGCATCCGATCCGTATTATGAGTGTATAGCAACCTTCTCTCCCATTAACGAACTAGACACCGTACGTACTCCTCTTACAATGGAAACAGCGGAAGGAAAGTATCTTACCATTCACGAAGCCAATCTGACAGATTATCCTAAAATGAATCTGACAGTCAAGGATTCTGCCACCCTCTGTGCTTCGTTAGTACCTTGGTCTAATGGAGTAGCAGCATATATCAAAGCTCCATTTGTTACCCCTTGGAGAACGATCGTGATTGGTGATAAACCGGGCGATCTAGTTACCTCCTATTTAATGTTGAATCTCAACGAACCCTCCAAAATTAAAGATACTTCCTGGATAAAGCCAGGAAAATACATGGGTATATGGTGGGAAATGCATTTGGGCAAAGGAACATGGTATTATGGTCCTAAACATAGCGCAACTACTGCCAATACAAAGAAATATATAGATTTTGCATCAGAGAATGGTATCTCCGGTGTTTTAGTTGAAGGATGGAATGTCGGCTGGGAAGGAAACTGGATGAAGCATGGTGATTCTTTAGACTTTACCAAACCTTATCCGGACTTCGATATTAAAGCAATTACAGATTATGCCCGTGAAAAAGGTGTGGAACTGATCGGACATCATGAAACGGCAGCTGCTACACGCAACTATGAGAACCAACTGGACAAAGCTTTTGCTTTCTATCAACAATATGGAGTACATGTTGTAAAAACAGGATATGTAAATCGCCTAATGGATTTTAAAGAAGCTCATGACGGTCAGTATGGCGTACGTCACTACCGGAAAGTAATAGAAACAGCTGCCAAATATCAAATAGCAATTGACAACCACGAGCCTGTTATGCCTACCGGTATTGAACGTACCTGGCCCAACCTTATGACCCAAGAAGGTGTACGCGGACAGGAACACAATGCGTGGTCTCCCGATGGAGGAAATCCTCCGGAACATACAACTGTTATTCCTTTTACCAGAGGATTAGCCGGTCCTATGGATTTTACATTCGGAACTTTCAATTTTGCTAACGAGGCATATCCGGGAACACGTGTCAATACTACGCTTTGCAAGCAATTAGCACTCTTTGTTGTTATCTACAGCCCTTTACAGATGGCTTCGGATTTACCAGAAAATTATAAAGGGATAAAAGCGTTTGATTTTATTAAGGATGTACCTACCGATTGGGATAAAACTTATGTCGTAGATGCGAAAATTGGTGATTATTCCGTATTTGCACGAAAAGATCGCAACTCTAGCGATTGGTATGTGGGTTGCATCACTGACGAAAATGCAAGAGAGTTGGACATTCCTTTAAGTTTTTTAGAGACGGAGGTAAAGTATATTGCTCAAATATATGCTGACAGTGATGATGCAGAATGGAAAACAAATCCGACTTCTTTTAAATATGAAGAAAAAACAGTAACGGCTTCTGATACGCTTCATGTCAAACTGGCAACAAGCGGTGGATGTGCTATTCGTTTTATCAAACAATAATATGATTATGAAGAAAATATTTAGTGTGCTCCTTTTTCTTGTTGTCATCTGCCAAATTCGCGCGGAAGATACAAATATCACTACCATGCGTAAAATGACACAACGGTTGTTTCCTCAACAGGCTTCATTTTTTGATTTTCGTCTGTTGAATGATACTTCTACAGATACTTTTACCATCAAAAGTGAAGGGAATAAAATTATTATTTCCGGAATAATGCTAACTCTATGGCTGTAGGTTTGAATCATTATTTGAAAAACTACTGCCTGACTACTATCTCATGGTATAAGGATGATCCGATAGAATTGCCAAAGACTCTTCCTAATATACCGGCGGAAGTCACTATTAAGGCAAATGTCCCAACGCGTTTCTTTCTGAACTATTGTACGTTCGGATACTCAATGACTTGGTGGAAATGGAGTGATTGGGAACATTTCATCGATTGGATGGCTCTAAACGGAATTAATATGCCTCTTGCTATTACTGGTCAGGAAGCCATCTGGTATAAGGTCTGGAGTAAATTAGGATTGACAGATGAAGAAATACGTGGCTATTTTACAGGACCTGCACATCTTCCGTGGCATCGAATGTGTAATTTGGACGGCTGGCAAAGCCCCTTACCCAAAGAGTGGCTGTCAAGTCAGGCAGAGCTACAGGAACAGATCGTTGCCCGTGAACGTGAGTTTAATATGCAACCTGTATTACCGGCTTTTGCCGGACATGTACCGGCAGCGTTGAAACGGGTCTATCCCAATATAAAAACATCCAGAGTAAGCGAATGGGGAGGATTCGCCGATCAATATCGTTGCACTTTCCTTAACCCTATGGATTCTTTGTATGCGATCATACAAAAAGAATATCTTACCGAACAAACTCGTTTGTATGGCACAAATCATATTTATGGTATAGATCCGTTTAACGAGATAGATCCTCCTTCATGGGATGCCGATTCTTTAGGAATGATGGCTAAACATATCTACGAGTCTGTGGCTGCTGTAGATCCGAAAGCAATATGGCTACAAATGACATGGTTGTTTTATGCTGACATCAAGCATTGGACTACTCCACGTATAAAATCCTATCTTCGTTCTGTACCTCAAGACAAATTGATTCTATTAGACTACTTCTGCGAATATACAGAAATATGGAAACAGACTGATAGTTATTTCGGGCAACCCTATCTTTGGTGTTATTTAGGCAATTTCGGAGGAAATTCTTTCTTGTCAGGGCCAGTTAAATTGGTAAGTGAACGGTTGGCAGATGCTTTAAAAAATGGTGGCAGCAATCTTAAAGGAGTTGGTTCCACTCTTGAAGGCATAGACCTGAATCAGTTTATGTATGAATTTGTTCTTGATAAAGCATGGAATAGCGGTCAGACAGACAAAGAATGGTTCTTAAAACTGGCAGATAGACGGACTGGCAAGGTGTCTCCCGAAGCAAGAAAAGCATGGGAAATACTGGCAGAAAAAGTGTATATCCAGCCGGCACAAGTAGGGCAAGGCACACTTACCAATGCACGTCCTTGTTTAAAGGGAAATGGACATTGGACTACCAAGCCGACAATAGAATATCAACCCAAAGATTTAGTTGAAGCGTGGAGATTACTATTGTTAGTAAAAGACTGTCAACGGGATAGCTATGAGTTTGATTTGGTTAATATTGGACGACAAGTTTTAGGAAATTATTTTAATGTAGTCCGTGATGAGTTTACTCTTGCATATGAAGCCGGAGATATAATGATGATGAAAAACCGAGGGGATAAAATGAGAGAAATTCTTGCTGATCTTGATAAGCTCGTTAGCTGTCATCCTACCTTTTCTCTGAATAAATGGATCACTGACGCCCGCGATATGGGACACGATGCCGCTTCTAAAAACTATTATGAGATGAATGCCCGTTCTCTGATTACCATTGGGGAGATAGCTATCACCTGACCGACTACGCCAATCGGTCATGGGCAGGACTAACCAATCAGTATTATTCTGTCCGGTGGGATCGTTTTATAAATGAAGTGATTAAAGCTGTCGAAAAGAAGAAGGCTTTTGATGAGGAAGTCTTCTTTAATGAATCACGGATGTATGAAAACGAATGGGTAAATCCGAGTAACAGAATCAACTATAACGAGGTGGTGACGGAATAAAACTAGCCCGGCAAATCTATAAGAAATACGCAAAAGAAATCATTCGATAAATTTACAAAGTACACCTCAATATGAGAACAAATAAACTACACTTTTTTTTATTGCTTTTAATGTGCTTCTGCTTGAACTTTTCAGTTCAGGCAGAAGCCTCGATTCATATCATCAAAGGTAAAGTAACCTGCGAAGGTAAGGGGATACAGGGGATAATGGTTACCGATGGCCGTATATGTGTGCAAACTGATGCTTCTGGAAAGTATAATATACCAACTTTGGGAGACAGCCGTTTTGTGTATATTTGTACTCCTTCAGGTTATCTGACAGACCGGAAAGGGACTATTCCTTCTTTTTATTTACCAATCGATCATTCTAAAAAGCAAAACTATAATTTTAATTTAAAGAAGAATCCGAAAGATGATGCCTCTCATGTCTTTGTTACTCAATCTGACATACAGGTTACTTCCAGAGATGAACTGGCTATTTATCAGTATGTAGTGGATGATTGCAAACAACTTCTCTCTTCTTATGCAACAACTGATGTTTTTGGTATCGATTGCGGAGACATTGTAGGCGACCATCAAGAATTATATCCCGATTACCTGAAAAGAGCCGATCAACTGGATATACCCATTTATCGTGTAGTTGGCAATCATGATATGAATTATGACGGTCGTACTCATGAAACTTCCTACAAGACTTTTGAAGATACTTTTGGTCCTTCCTACTATTCTTTTAATAAAGGGAATGCCCATTACATTGTAGTAGACAACAACTTCTTCATCGGACGTGATTATTTTTATATGGGTTATCTGGACGAAAAGACATTTGCATGGCTTGACCAGGATTTATCATACGTACCGAAAGGGTCACTCGTATTCTTTATTATGCATATCCCTTCCCGTCAAACGGAAAAGCAAGAAGCTTTTTTGTATAACTATGATATGATTGGCAATCAGATGGTTAATGCCGGTGCACTGCATCAGATCTTGAAACCCTATAAGGCACATCTTATCACAGGACACACTCACTACAATCTCAATGTAGTATTTAATGAGAATCTGATGGAACATAATACAGCTGCGGTTTGTGGTACGTGGTGGAAAGCGGATGTTTGTCTGGATGGAACTCCGCGTGGTTATGGTGTATACGAAGTGAATGGTAACGATGTGAAATGGTATTATAAAAGTTCCGGATATCCTAAAGAACATCAGTTTCGCTCATATCCGGCAGGGGCCTCTAAAGAGCATCCGTCGGATATTATTGCTAATGTCTGGAACTGGGATAAACTGTGGAAAGTGGAATGGTTGGAAGACGGTCAATTGATGGGAAGCATGACACAATATACAGGTTTAGACCCATACGCATCAGTGGTATGTTCGGACCGGGAAAAGATGGTCTATACATGGATTACTCCAAGACCTACCCAGCATATGTTCCGGGCAACTCCTAAAAATAAAGATGCTCGTATAGCGGTTAAAGTTACCGACCGTTTTGGCAAAGAATATATTCAAACAATCAATCCATAGATATTATGACTAAACGTGCTTATGCTTTAGATGCCCTACGAGGATACGCTATAATCACAATGGTGCTTTCGGCAACGGTTGCGTGGAATTCTTTACCCGGATGGATGTATCATGCGCAAACTCCTCCGCCGGACAGAGCTTTCGACGCCAGTTTATCAGGAATCACCTGGGTGGATCTGGTTTTTCCATTCTTCTTGTTTGCAATGGGAGCAGCTTTCCCTTTCTCAATCAAAAAAAGATTTGAGAAAGGGGACACTAAGTTGAGATTGGTGTATGAAGCTATCAAACGAGGTGCACAATTGACTTTTTTTGCTATTTTCATCCAGCATTTTTATCCGCATGTATTGAGTAATCCACAAGACATGCGTGGCTGGTTATTGGCCATCCTTTGTTTTGTGATATTATTCCCCATGTTCATTCGTATTCCACTGAAAATGCCGGATTGGATGCGTATAGCTATTAAGGTGGTAGCATATGGGATAGCTATTGTTCTGTTACAGACAACTCAATATGCAAATGGAAGAGTTTTTGATGTATCATTCAGCAATATTATCATATTATTATTGGCAAATATGGCTGTTTTTGGTTCAGTCATATATATTTTCACAATGCAAAGCCTCCGGGCGCGAGTAGGTGTATTACTGATATTGATGGCTTTGTTGTTGAGCGGACAGGTCGAGAATTCCTGGGCACAAGCTATATACAACTACACACCTCTACCATGGGCTTTTCATTTTGAGTATTTACAATATCTCTTTATCGTGATTCCGGGAAGCATTGCGGGAGAATATTTGATGGACTGGCTGAAGCAACACAATGATTCGTTTGTTGAATCTACCAATAAATGGAAAGCTATCGTAATGATTCTTTTGACATTAGCTATAATTATTGTAAATTTGGCAGGACTTTATACACATTGTACAGTCTTGAATCTGATAATAAATATTCCGTTATTGATAAGTGGAGTCTTTTTATTGAGAAAAGGCACAGGATTTATAAAGCTTTGGAGAGAACTTTTTACAGCCGGAGCTTTTCTAGTTATCCTGGGATTATGTTTTGAACCTTTTCAAGGAGGTATAAAAAAAGACCCCGCCACTTTTGGTTATTTATTCCTCACTTCAGGCCTGGCATTTATGGCTTTGTTGCTTTTTAATGTAATATGTGACTATTTTCGTTGTGTGAAGAGTACGCGTTTTCTCGTAATGCCCGGACAAAATCCTATGATGGCTTATGTAGTAGGAGATCTGTTGATTATGCCTTTGGTCAATTTATTAGGAATTGCATCATTGCTTGTATATTTCAACGAAAACGCATGGATGGGATTTTTACGAGGAGTGGTATTGACAACATTATCAGTACTGATAACTATGTTCTTCACCCGAATAAAATGTTTTTGGCGGACTGAAACAATAATACTCAAAATATGAAAAGAAGAATCTGTATTTTTATAATGTTTTTTTCGGTGTGTCATATATATGCTCAATTAGTATATCATGATGCCTCAAAGTTCCCTTTATTAGGAAAAGCTACCGAAGCTACCGGAGCCCGATATGAAAGGTTCCCGGATTCATTGAAGAATATCTCCCGTGCTCCGTTATGGAATTTAAGCCGTAATTCTGCCGGAATGGCGATACGTTTTCGTAGTAATTCTACCACAATAGCCGCTAAATGGGAAACGCTCATCAATTTTCATATGAATCATATGACGGATACAGGTGCAAAAGGCTTAGACCTTTATTGTCTTCAGAAGAATGGAGAGTGGCGTTTTGTTAATAGTGGTCGTCCGGGTGGAAAAACAAATCAAGCAACAATCATTGCTAACATGCGACCGGAAGAGAGAGAATATATGCTTTATCTTCCTCTTTACGATGGTCTTGTTTCTTTGTCTATAGGAGTAGATTCGTTAGCCACCATCGATCAGCCTTTAATTGATTATCCGATCCGCAAAAAGCCGGTTGTATTTTATGGCACCAGTATTCTTCAAGGAGGTTGTGCTTCACGTCCCGGAATGGCACATACCAATATCATATCGAGAAGGCTGAACCGTGAATGTATCAACTTGGGATTTAGCGGAAACGCACTTTTAGACTTGGAAGTGGCCAAAGTGATAGCCGAAGTAGATGCCAGCGTTTTTGTTTTAGACTTTGTGCCTAATGCTTCTGCAGAACAGATGAAAGAACGAATGGAAGCATTCTATCGTATCATTCGTTGTAAACATCCGGCTACGCCAGTCATTTTTATAGAAGATCCTATTTTCACTCATACACTTTATGATGAAAGAATAGCTAAAGAAGTACAAAGAAAGAATGACACGTTAAAGGAAATATTCAATCGGTTAAAGAAGGAAAATGAAAAGAATATCATTTTTATCTCTTCCAAAAATATGTTGGGAGAAGATGGAGAAGCTACTATAGACGGTATTCATTTCACAGATTTAGGCATGATGAGATACGCTGATTTTGTTTGTCCAATCATTAAGAAAGCAATCAAATAAAATAGTGACGCTATCCACTCGGTATAGCGTCACTATATTCAGCCTATAGCGACACTATCTTGTTGACATAGCGTCACTATTTCCAATACTCTGGATAGATAGCTTTTTGTACATTATATCAATAAAAACAAATCTTCAAATACCAAAATGATAAAATATCATTTTGGTATTTGAATGATGCTATAATTGAATTTATTCAGGCGAACAGCCGGATATAGAAAAGAATCGCATAGATTAGCCATTAGTATTATTCAGAAATTAAAGAAATCCGTTCCTTATGGAGCATAATCATTATTATTTGATATCATGCATTGCATAGTGAATGTATTTCTAAATCTATTTATGCATTTTGTTTAATAAAGTAAGTTCATAAAAGCACTTCTAATAAATCAAGAAATCCTATTTTTATGAGTCAAAATAGCTTTCTTTAAAACGTACGTGCTGTTTCTTATAAACCAACCGTATGTTTCTTTAAAACGAACCGTACGTATCATTACAATCAACCGTGTATTTCCCACAAACAATACGGTAATTTATATGCAAATGCCCGTTCTTTTATTCGTAATTATGCATATAAATACCGTATTTCATTGTTTTCTCGCTCCACTTTCTTTCATTCACAAAAAGTGGGAAATAGTAGAATCAAAGAAAGAATGACAATATGTCGATCAATTTAATATAAAATAGTCACATTGATATTTATGTTCTCCAAAACCATTTGATTTTTGTGAAGAACATAGTTACTAAAACAGCTAAAGAAGTAAGGATTACTCCTTGAAGAAATCCCAACCAGGCATTTTGTTGAAAATAAGATAATAATGAAGCAATTCCAAGTATATTAGCCAAGGGCATAATCAACAAATCGCCAACCACATAAGCTATCATCGGGTTCTGACCGGACATCACCAAAAAACGAGTACTTTTGACACATCGGAAATAATCACAAACGATACTTAGAAATAAAAGAGCCAGAAAAGCCAACCCGGAAGTTACAAAGAAATAACTAAAAGTAGTTGGATCTTTTTTAATGCCATCCTGGAAAGGCTCAAAACACAAACCCAGAAGAAGTAAATATGCTCCTGCGTTAAACAACTTTTTCCATAATAGAGCTATTCCATCCATCTTATGTGGAAATACACACTTGCCAGTTAATAACAATAAAACAGTAACCACCAGATTAACAACCAAATTACGAGTGTATAGACCGTAAAGATTGCCAATGATGATGATAACGGATAATATCATTAGCATAATACTTATTTTACGATAAGGAGATGTAGCATAATCATCCGTCTCTTTTTGAAATGCTTTCATCCACTCCGCTAAATACTCACCGGCTATACTGCCGGGAATAACGATAAATAAGTATTTCAAATAGTCAAACCGATACATCCACGGCAAAGGAGTATAATTAAACACGCTCTGTGTCCACGAACTATCAACTGTACTTCCTAATATCATAGCCATCAACAATATCAGAATTCCTAAACGCATCCAACGATTATGCATTGTGAAAATGTAAAGGATAGAACCGAAAATAGCCATATTGGCTAACAGTAAAATTATGATGTTGCTGGAGAATAAGCTGAATGTTTTCCCATCTGCATAAGAAGTGGTAGCTAACATAATGGCAGCAACAATGTAAGCTCCCACTTTTATTGAAATATGTGCCCAATCCGGCATTTTCAAAGGAATGCGCATGAACATGGGAAATAGAACAGCAAAACAGAGTATAGCCAGCAGCCATGCTCTGATATCCTGCGGAGAACTTAACATATACGGATAAAAATGCTGGATGAAAATAGCAAAGAAAGTCAACTGAATCCCCCGTTTGACAGCTTCATAAACAAGTTTTAATTTTGAATCACCTTTTTCAGCACGCTTCCTTATGGAAAAAGGAAACGCGGCTCCCATAGCGAACAGGAAAAAAGGAAACACAAGATCTACCAAGTAATACCGGGCAACAGAGGATTAAACACATGATCTGGCGGAGGCGTTTGAGCATGACTCATCCAACCGGGAAGAACATGCGTTACGATGGTAGCCGAAAGCACCATCGTAATAATTGCATATCCCCGTAAGGCATCTAAAGCTAAAGCTCTGTTGTTCATAAAGCTCCCCCCTCGCGCATTCCTTTTTCTACTTCTTTCCAAAGATTCTTTTGGATGATGTGTACTATATCGAATACCATTAGTCCATCCGATCGACGAAGGTTCATCTCTATTGTTTCGGATAATTTCCCCGGATTATCATAGAACTGATCCACCAAGATGCCGCCCATAAACTTGTTGTCTTTAAGAATCTGACGCAAGTGCTGACAGGAACCTTCTACACAGTACCATGTACCGGCTTGAGCCTGCGAATCAGTCTCGTTCCAGATGTTGCGGTTCGTTTTCTTGTATTCCTCTATCGTTATGTCTGTATAGTAATTTCCGGTTGCATACAAATCGATCAGTTCCGCGTATCCGTAATTTTTATATTCGGGAGTGGCCCAACTGAAGTCTTTAGCCGGATCATACTTTTTGCTGGCGAAATTAACTCCCACTTCATAGTAAGACGGATACCAAGCTCCGGTATATGTGCCGAAAGAAACTTTTGGATTGGCGGCTTTCACTTCCTTACGTGCCAATGCCATAAAATCAGTAATGTTTTTCGTTCTCCATTCCATCCATTTCTGGAAATACTTTCCCGGTTGTGTGATAAACTTTCCATCCGTATTCTTCTTCCAAACAAAAATATCTTCGGGGAACTTCGCCACTTTCTTACCTATATATGCTTCAAACTTTTCACGTGACAGCGGTGAGAAGTCGGCTGTTATACCATCATAACGTACACGATCGAGCATCAAACCGTCCAAATCAGAGTATTTGGTCACCACTTCTTTCAGTACATTTAGAATATGCGTACGATATTCCTCGTTCAAAGGATTGATCATAGCACCATATTTATGTTTTTCTTCCGTAATCGGAATAATACCTTTCTCGGGAGTATACACCATGGATGCCCATTCCGGATGTCCGCTGTATACCATTCCACGATCGAAATAATTATGCCCGGCACAGAATACATTTAATGAAGCATGAACCTCAAGACCCAATTCGTGCCCTTTTTTAATGAAGTATTGCAAATAATCAAAATTCCCGGCCTTTGCGCCTTTCCACTCTTTCATTTGTGGGGCAAACTGACTTTGATAAAGTACTTCTCCCGTAATGGGCCGTATATCCACTATTGCATGAGTGAAACCTACTGATTTGATTTTCTCCAAATAATAGTCAATCGAGTCTTTATGGCTGAAACGTTCGAAGTTAGCTTCGGCATCGAACCACATTAACGCAGGTTTCTTTTTGATTACAATCCGGAAAGGAGAAGCAGGAATAGCCGCATTATTGCATAATTCTCCCAACATATAATTCCGGAAACAATAACGTACCTCTATGGGGTCATTGATCGAATCATTCCAGACCTTTACAGTAGAAGAACCACTGATAATTTCCGCTTTGGCCGGTCGGAATATACCATCCGTCCCCACTATTTCAAATCCTTTCACGTTTTGATTTTCCGGTGTCAATCCTTCTTCACCATGTTCAAAGTCTATTTCTACTACGTTCCCTTTTACCCGGTGGAATTTGTATATAGGACCGGAATATTGAATACCTTTACGATGATACGTTTTTGCCAATGCCCAATAAGCCAGTCGTTCACCGACCTTTATCTTATAGGGCGAATGAATAAAGTTTTCACTCCCGGCATCACCTGTGGTCACCATTCCAACATTTGGAACAGCTGACATCAACTCCAACTGACACTGGCGGAACCAAGCCCAATCCAGTTTATCATTGCCTTCCGATTTCCATGGTGCAATCTGTACGTAATAAAATGGCATTTGGGGATTGTTGAAGAATGTTCTCCATTGAGAAACCATTGCAGGAAATAATCTCTTATATAATCCGGGATCGGGTGTGTTTGCTTCACCTTGATACCAAATCACTCCTTTAACAGGAAATCCTTTCCATGGATTCACCATTGCATTCCACAATAATGTAGGAGTCCCTGCCGTCCACCCGAACTCTCTCTGTATTACATCAGGCAATGCTATTTCCGGAAAGCCCGATAAAGTCTCTTTATTCATCCAAGCCTCTATTTTTGACATGCTCCAGGAACAATGTATCAGACCGACAGGAACATCCAAAGATTGCTGTAACTGATTGCCAAAGAAATAGGCAGTTGCACTGAAATCAGCAACATCTTCCGGAGAGGCTTCTTTCCATTCTCCGTCCACCCCAGCTTCCTGTGGAATGGTACTCCAGGCATTTTTTACAGTATAGAGACGCAGTGGACGTTTGGGATTAGCAGATACAATGTATGGCTGGGAACCAAACACAGGCTGTCCACGGAATCCTTTCACTGGCATTTCCATATTCGACTGTCCGGAACAGAACCAGACTTCTCCTATTAAAATATTCTGCAATGTGAGGTCCTCTCCATCCGAGAACGTAATACTATACGGACCTCCAGCTACCGGTGTTTGGAGAGAAAGTTTCCATTCACCTTTTGCATCAACATTCGTTTGGATTTTTTTATTATTCCATGAAGCGGTAGCCTGCACACGTTTTCCCGAAGTCGCTGTTCCGGAAAAAGTAACTTCCGATTGTTGCTGTAACACCATATTATCCCCCCAAATGGAAGTAAGGGTTACTTTCGCTTCTGTTTTCAGGAGAAAGGAGAAGCATATCAATAATATAAAATATTTGGCTTTCAACATATGATTCTTATTTGTTTTCGACAGCTTCAGTATACACATTGCCGAAGCGATCTGTTACTTTCACTTCTATTTTAGCATTTTTATTACGGGGAGTAGCATGAAATAGATGTTCGGTAAGAACTGGGGAAATCCATTCATATTTCACCTTTTCTTTGTCAGAACAGATTGCTTTGGCTGCAGGATCATATCCTTTGTAGCGTTGCATTTCTCCCATTCGCTTTCCGTTTTCATACCATTCCACTTTCCACTGTTCATCCCAGTTCCATACGTTAGCAATAATATCGGAAGGGTACTCGTCAGATGATCCGGCCTGATATACATGTAATTGATGCTCTTTCGGGTAGCCTGCACTTTTATATAGCCATTTCACTTGGTTCCCGTCTACTTCATATACCCCATATCCCCTCGGAGTACCATCCACATTAATATCTGCACGCCACCAAGTACCGCATACGGCAGCTGTGTTATGTTCCATTAATGAGTCATTAAAACATACGTTTACATTAAAATGTGTATGTCCGGAAATGATGTGGGCATTATAACCTTCCAATAATTTATATAGTGCAGCTGTATTGACCGTTTCATCTTGATCTAGCGTGTTATATCTTAGCTTCTTCTGAAGACTGGAAGGAATATGCATCACTACAAAGACAAGTTTGTCTTTGGGCACATAAGAGAGGTCTTTCTCCAGCCATTGGAAAGTACGTTCATCAATGTAACCTATATATTGATAATCACGGTTGACATAAAAGCAATTGTCAAGCACGATATAATGAGCATTACCTTTATTTAATGAATAGTAGATAGGACCGAAATAACTTTCGAAAGTGCGATAAGAATATTCAAAAGTACGCCCTCCATACGTCATGTCGTGATTACCAATTGCCCGATAGATGGGAATCTCTAATGATGATACCGTATCTATATAGGAAGGATATAAAGAAGGAGTATCTCCTACGATATCCCCACAATCTATGCCGAATACTTCTTTTTTGCCCATATACGGACGAATATATTCTTTCATATCTTGCAGATATTTAGCATAAGCCTTTACGTCATCTTCGGAAGTAACCTGCGCATCTGCCTGCACCAAAAACAAATGATTGATCTCATTTTGCGGATTTCTTACCAATTCGAAGTCGTAAATATCTTGCTTGGCCGGATTCAGCTTCTGATAGAATAAAGGTATTGTTTGTTCTGTTTTCGGTAAATATCCGGAAGGAGTGGATAAATAAATGAAACGCACATTCCTATTAGGGGGGAGAGTATATTGGCCTTGTTGGTCAGTCAACACACAGTCTATTCCGTCGGTCACTACTACCCCCGGGACTCCTGTCCCATTACAGGTTACTTTCCCGCGAATAGGGTTAGAAGGAATCTGGGCTTGTAAATTCAAGCCCAGACCTATTAATAAAAAGAATTGTAATAAATATATTTTCATAATTAGTTGGTTAGTTCAAACCTCATTCTTCGATAGATTCCAGATATTTATCAAAGCCTGTTTTAAAAGCGTTCCAATAGTCGTATTTCTTAACGTGGCAAAGGTCGAAGGCAAAGAAGCCGTCACTATTACTGATACAAGCATCAATAGCATCCGGAATTTTTGCAGATTGTCCTCCGTCAGTCCATCCGGTACTGTTACCGATATCTGGTCCGCCTGCAAAAGGTACATCTCCTTGTAACAGTTCACGTCCATTCTTACAAAAACCTTCCATGGTCCATTCGCCACTTCCATATATATTGTTCACGGAAGCATAAGCACCCAAAAAGATATAGTCCAAATGGTCCGCATATCCATAATTCTTATAATCGGAAGTAGCCCATTTCGGATAATAAGCGGAGGTGTTGTATTTAGGCTGGCCCAGTTCACGCCTGATGTATAGTATGTTGAATACCAGGCACCAACATAAACTCCAAACTTGATATTGTTATTGACAGATTTAACTTTCTCGCGTGCCTTTACTATGAAATCATGAATAACTTTCGCTCTGAATTCCAACCACTTCTTAAAATAAACAGGCTGGTCAGAAGGTATTTCATCCGTACCGGGTGCCATAATATCTGCCGGGAAGTTTGCTACAGTTTCACCGATGTATCTTCGAACTTCTGTTTGGAAATATCTGAAAAATCGCTTTCTAAGCCATAGTCATCATAACGACAACGATCCAATATGATGCCATCCAAATCATATTTAGCCAAGTCGGCCAACAACTGTAAAACAAAGTTTTGTACATCATCATTAGCGGGATTGAAAAATTTCGCTCCATAATCGGTTTCATCGTCCAACAAATCCATCGTATTGGTTAGCCCGTCAGCTAGATTAGCTACACTAGCCCATCCTTTTTTTGATTCATCACGGAACAAGACTCCATCATGTCCTAAATTATACGGACATAAATAGCCTCCTACAAATGTATTGATAGAAGCATTCACTTTTAATCCTTGTATACGAGCCTCCTCAATAAATGCCTGTAAATAATCCCAAGTTTCCGTCCTTTCATAATAACTATATCCGGAATTACCCCATACATCCATACGTTTCACCTGATCTACAACATTAGTATTGAATAATACATCTCCTGTAGTGGGACGTACATCGACAATAATATCAGTGAATCCTGCCGCTTTTATCTTTTCCATATCTTTGGCTATGTTTTCCTTACTATTGGCATAGTCAGGAAAATTAGCAGCCGCATCAATCCAAATATATCGTGGCTTAGCTTCTGCAACATCCGGCTCGTCCGGCTTTTCTGTCGAATTATCGTTCCACGGCCATCCGGGAATTCCATCAGAATCATCACTACAGGAGGTTATTGTAACTGCTCCCAAGAAAGTCAGTATTAGTATTTTTAGAAATTTTCTCATATCATACTTGTTTTATTAGGTATATACTGCCTGATATATCCGCAGTACATTTTTTATTTAAGAGTGACTACTGATGCTACGGATCTTTCGTCTCCGCTGGAGTCACTTGTCTTGATAGTCTCTTGCCCATTGACTAACATGCAACTGGAACCACCGCCATCCAAATTGATAGCATCCGTACATCCCAGTGTTTTCATGATATTAGCTACATTTTCGGTGGTCATACCGGCAACTCCCGTTGTCATTCCATCTCCTTCACACACAAAAAGAATCATTTTCTTATCATTGGTGATACCAATAGCCGAACGAGGTCTGTTCACCGTGGCGCCAATATCTGATAAAATTTCTTCTTCGTATGTATTCTTTATGTTTCCATCCAACAGAAGTACGGGGCCACCGCCTATTCCTGTTTTAGCATTTAAGACAGTTCCTGTAGACGGAAAATTTTCATTAGGAGTTGTTTCTGATTTTACCGGTGAGGGCTCCGAATACCAATAAGTAACATTGGATAGTGTTGTGTAAGTCCACATTGATTTGAATGAGCCATCATTCATTTCACAGAATGCAGCTAATACAGGATACCAGAATGGACCGTTAGTCCAATCTTCTGCTGTTACATCATTGTTCTTACACACCATTTCACCGTTACGCCATATTAGGCTTAATGACCCCTCATAGAAGAAACCTCCATTGATTACAATTGTGGAGTTGTTCTCTTCATAAAATTCTTTTGGCTTTTTCAATCCAGTCTTTTCTCCTAATACACCAAATGCTGCCTTACTCATATCACCTACCGCAATATAAGCTATCGCTTTTTTGCCTTCCAGTGTTTCTGGTGATTTATATACGTTGATATGTTCAGGCAAGGTTCCATAAGTGCTTTTCACATTGGTCCAGCCTAAATTTACAATATCAGGATTGGCTTCAACAGGTTCAGTTGGAGTCTCCGGCTCCGCCCATGGCCAATCCGGGATATCAGTGTTATCATCACCACATGCTATGAAAAAAGGCAGTAATGATAATAACCATAACATTTTTTTCTTTGTTGACATATAGCTACTCCTTTAAATGATTTACAGATTTCTTTATCCCATATATGATGAATGGGTATTTTCTCATCATATATGAGATAAAGAGATCAATTAATTATTTGTCGATACAATCAAACTCATATCCTCCGATAACCTTACAGTTGTTATCCACGTAGTAAGCACGGAGCTTATATCCATCTGTTGTCGGAGCAAGCAATACATCACCTGTTGCAGCTACACCATCGGATGAATTGTATGAGGAAAGTGAAGGATTGAATGACAGAGCATCTGAAGTAGATATTGTACCAGTGAATGATCCGTCTGACGTTACATCATACATATATAAGCATGGAGTTCCACCCCATTGCGGGAAATGAGCTGTACATACCAATACAAGATATTGTGCATTATTAAAGCTTCTTGTATCCAGACAGTTGTTATTCATTGCCCAAGAATTACCATTGTCGGAGTCTTCCAGAGATTTACTTGCATTATTATTTGTTCCATTCACCCAATAAAGAATGTTAGAATCATAGTATGACAAAAAATAATCACTTTGAGCAGTAGTTCCTTTAGTCACAACTTTAGTGTTTGATGCGGGAGCTCCCCAATTACCTACACCATTCACTGTTACTACTTGAGGACTTCCCAATACACCGTCTGTTATAATCCAACGAACAAACTTATTGGAACCTGAACTGGCTGTTCCGTCACAAGTAGCAATAATAGAGGCATTAGTATTAATATCTCCTTGAACAGACACTTTCGTACCCATATCTAACCCTGTATTATTAGTATAAGTAGTCAATAAAGTTGGAGCAGTCGTAACAGAAGAAGTCTTATAGATTGAGAAAGACTTGCCATTAGTAGCCTTCGTTGCTAATAATATATTTCCCCTACTATCACTTGTCATACATCCTAAAGATGCAACACTCACACTACCCAAAGTTACATTACCAATCTTATTTCCCGTAGATGCATTGTAATATGCAGGAGTTGTGGTACCATCACCCAAGCAAACTACCAGATTATTTCCGGAAACAGCTAAAGAAGGTGCATTTGCTCCAGTCCAAGGTAAGCCGATAACTCCCATATCCAATTTAAATAATTCTGTCTCACTACCTTTTCTATATCCGTAAGGAATCTTATCCGGTACTGCTTTTTGAATAGTATAAGTTTGCTTTGTCACTCCATCGTGAGCAATCACTGTAAGCTCAACAGGTGAATTAAAATTAAGAGGCTCTGTTTTAGGATCCGGTGACATGGTCGCATGAGCCGACAGTGAATAATCTGCCAAGCAAGAAGATAAATCTTCCGCAGAGATTAAAGATACAGTTTTGTGGTCTTCATCAATAATACCTGTAATGTCTTCAGACGGTATTGAGAAACTTAATAACTGACACTTAGTAGACTTAACTCTTTCGCCTGTGATGCAGATTTGTTTCTTATATCCTTGAGCGTCTGTATAAGTGAAATAATTCTCTTTAGTCAGATCGAGAATTGAAAGAACCGGTTCAATAGTACAGTTTGGTGCCAACTTTGCCTGAATCCTCATCGCTTTCATATATTCTGAAGTTTCATTATCACTATTTTCCGGATAATACCATGGCATAGGAATTACATACTTATCTACAGAAGCATCTGCAATAGTATATACCACAGCCTCTTTATCCACGTATGGCCCAGAAGTAAAGAGTGCAGTCAAGCTCGTGATTCCCTGTCTGTCCGCAGTAGGAAGCACATATTCCGGATCCTGGCAAGAACTCGTGAGAGCCAAAATCCCTAATAATAGATATAATATATTCTTTTTCATAATGTTTTCATTTTAGATTTATTGCCATTCTGCATATTGAGTTACCGCACCGTTATTGTCCAACTCTGCCTGTGGCATTGGGAAACGATACATCTTAGTCGGGAAATTACGATCTTTATCATCACATTCTGTATAAATGTAAGTGAAAGACCCATTTGCATTTTTCTCTATTTTCATTCCATGAAGACGAATACCGGTAAATGCTGTCGCAGATAATTTCCAACGACGCATGTCCCAATAATAATGTCCTTCATAAGCAAGTTCTACTTTGCGTTCCTGACGGATGGCTTTCATTAAATCATCCCCACTTTTGTCTGTGTAAGACAATCCCACTCTGTTACGAATATCTTTTATGTCTTTATTTGCCTTATCCGTATAGCCATTCAGATGATAACATGCTTCTGCATGATTCAGTAATACCTCTGCGTAACGAATTTCTGTCCATGGCTGTGTACTGGCTTGTATGGAAGTAAAATTATGAGCTTCATCTACCAGTTTACGTAAATAATACCCGGTAGTAGAACGTCCTTCCGGTTTGGCATCTGTTTTCCATGCAGCCCAACCATCAGTACCGTTTACGAAAGATTCTATCGGTCTGCCTTTCCATGTTGCTCCATTATAGAGAATGGTAGCTTTAAAACGTGGTTCCAATTTGGCATAAGGAGGAGTCGTTGTAGTACCTTCAGCAGTATGCCATGCACTCCAATCGGGGAAGCCACTACCATCTGCATATTCATACGATTCAACCATTTCTTGTGTCGGGGTACCGAATCCTCCGGTCATGGAATTGCCGTCGAGCGCTTTATCACCTCCAGGAACCATATATCCATCAAAGTCATGAGTCACAGTGGAACTCTTATCATAACAATATTGTAGAATGGCTTCTTTGCTTCCTGCTTTAAAGGCATTTGAATAGTCTTCTTTTGCTTCTAATTCATAACCCATTCCCATCACCTTTTCAGCTGCAATACGAGCGTCATCCCATCTTTCCGCATACAACATAGCTCTCGATAACATTGCATAAGCAGCTCCGCTAGTTAAACGTCCGTTAGGAGTTTTATCAACAGGCAAATGTTCACCGGCATATTTTAGATCATTATATACAAAATTCCATCCGTCGGCTTCCGAACTAACTGGCATATCCTTTTTTATATTATCCAGATTCTCATCGTATATAATCACTTCTTTATAACGCTTTAATAAATCTGTATAGAGATACCCTCTGAAGAAACGCATTTCAGCTTCCAAGCGTTCTTCATCAGCCTGACCAAATGAAGCATATTTCTTTAATTTGTTGATACCTTCATTGACACGGCGCACATATTCGTACATCGTCCCCCAGTTGCCAAGGTAAGTACTAACATAATTCACTGTGAGAACAGAACCTCCATAAGCAATTTCACTAGGTATCTGACATTTAGCCATATAATTGTAGGAACCATATTTAAGCTGATCTGTCAGAGCTTCTGTCATTCCTGCCAAACATTGTCCATCCCTGTAGACTCCTAAATAATCTATATAGCGATAGAAATCGTTGACTGCCTGTTCTGCATAGTCGAGTTTACTCCATACAAGTTTATCTGATGCTCTGTCTGTTGGAGTCATGTCCAGATAATCACTACATGAGCCAAGCCCTAAAGAGGCTCCCAACAATATGATACTTAATACTTTTGTTTTCATAATAGAACTTTTAAAGGTTTAGAAAGTCAAAGTTATACCGCCCATAATGGTGCGTTGTTGAGGATAGTATCCGTTATTTACTCCCGGAGATTCAGGATCGATTCCATCAGGAAGACCGGAAATCGTGAATAAATTAGAACCTTCTACATAAATTCTAAGATTCTGAATACCGACAGGACTCATCCATCTCTTGGGGAATGTGTAACCCAATTGTGCGGATTTGAGACGAAGGTATCTACCGTTACGCAACCAGAAAGTGGAAGCTAATCCATTATCTCCTCCGTGTCCTTGATTACCCAGTGTAAGTCGTGGGAATGTTCCATTCGGATTTTCTACTGTATATGCATTCTGAACCAGATATAGTGGTGAGTTGGCTCCTTCTTTAAATGCCTGTGTCCAGACTGTATTATCGTCATATCCATTGTAATAAGTTCCTGTCAACGATACATCAAACAGTGCACCTCCAGTAAATTGTGCACTTAAATCGAATCCATTCCAAGCACAATTCAGGTTCAAACCGTAAGTTAATTCGGGACGATTGCCACGTCCAACACGTGTTCTGTCATCTTCGTCTATTTTACCATCACCATTTAAATCTCTGTATTTGATATCACCGACATTAGGACGAGTGCCATACCAGGCTGAATTGTCTATTTCTTCTTCCGAACGGAATAAGCCATCTGCAACCCACACAACAGAAGCATCAACACTACGTCCTGTGCGTTTTCTCCACTCTACTGTGTTCGGACTATCCGGATAACGGAGATAACGGTTTCTTGCAAATGTCAGATTGAAGCTTGCGCCATAGGAGAATGGCTTACCTGCCAAGTTTAATTTATTACGATGACTCACCGTTACTTCAACGCCTTTGCTATCCACCTTATTATAGTTGGCATAAGTATAATAATATCCTCCCATAGATGGCGGGTAATCGCCTCCCATTGCTGTCAAAATATCATAGGTATAATTATAGAATGCGTCAAACTCCATTCCCAACAGACCATTCCACATCGTAAAGTCAAATCCTGCATTGTAGGTTAAGGTGTTCTCCCAAGTTAGAGTAGGATTGGCAATTACAGAGGCGCGTAATGCTTGCATTACTTTTCCATTCAGAATTGTCTGGTATGCATTTTTGTTACCATCCATCAAATTGTAAGTACTAAGGAAAGCATACGGACTCACTGCATCGTTTCCTAATAAACCGACAGATGCACGTATCTTCATATCATCCAGAAATGTCAGACTAGACATAAAATCTTCTTTAGATATTCTCCACGCTACTGACGCTGACGGGAAGAATGCCCAACGTTTCCCACTAACATTGCCGGCAAATTTGTAAGAACCATCATATCGACCTGTAAACTCTGCCAAATACTTATTGTCATAGTCATATTTCAAACGAAAAACATAACCAATACTACGGTTTGCATCACTGTATCCCGAGATTGGAGAGTCTGCCGGTTGTCCAAAGCTCAATTCCGGTAGTTCAGAGAAACTCATGTTCTTATTATAGCCGGAGAAACTGTTTTCTTTATAATCCCGGATTTCTGCCAATACCATTGCTTCTACATTATGTTTTCCGAAGGAGCTTGCATAGTTTATACTTCCTTGGCCTACCATTTGATGAGAACTATACTGTCCTTCACCTAAATTTATTCCATTTGCTGTGCCGCGAGGATCGTCTGCTTTAGACCAAGTCCAATCTGCTGTCGAAGTCGGCATTTTATGTATATATGTGGAGTAAGGCGTATTCAAATTCTTATTATGAGAAGTTGTATAGTCATAAGCTCCGGTTACTTTTACACTCAAACCTTTAACCCAAGGCACATTGTATTGCAATGAGATGTTGGTCTGCAAATCAAAGCTATTGGTATGCTTGTATCCGGATTCATAAATAGCAGCCAACGGACTGTTGGGCAGACTTGTGTTATTCTGTGTAGTAGCAGTATAAAGTCCGTCATATGTTTCCGGCAAATAGGGATGCATCATTATAGTCTGATGAGCTACTGACAACCAACCTTGTTCACCCAATTCGGAATTAGAATCCGTACCGCCTGAAGCATATCCCGGAGTTTCACGTTTACCGACATTTCCTGCAATACCTAAACTTAACTGGAAGTTCTTAGCCAGTTGGGTCTCAAGATTAGTTCTTAAATTGTATCTCTTGTAAGAGAAATTGTCAATGTTACCTTTTTGACCTAAATAACCCACAGAAGCAAAGTAACGCATCTTATCACTACCTCCCTGTATTGTTACATTGTGTTTCTGATTAATACCGGTTCCGAATACTTTATCAATATAGTTAACATTATCCCATCCGTCAGTAGGATCACCATTCAACATAGCTTCCACATTCGCCTTTGTAAAAACGGGATTATATTGACTAATGTTTGAAATGCTTCCATTAGCCATTTTATCCATCATGTCAGCCATATTATAATAATATGCAAATTGAGGTCCATTCATAAACTGCGGGAAGTTTGCATTCATAGATGCTCCTATTGAACCATTATAAGTGATTTTGGATTTTCCTTCCTGACCTTTTTTTGTAGTTATAATAATAACACCACCGGCTCCTTTTAATCCATAAACAGCTGCAGAAGCTCCATCTTTCAAAACAGATACACTTTCGATATCATTAGGGTCAATATCATTAATAGAACGAGGCATTCCGTCTACTATATAAGTAACATTATAAATAGAGCCACGAACTCGTAATGTAGCCTGATCGTCTCCGGGTTCACCAGATACTTGAACAGATGAAATACCTGGCAAACGTCCACCTAAAAGACTCGACACATTGGTTGCCGGTGCTTTCAGCAGTTCGTCGCCTTTCACCGCAGATACGGCTCCGGTTAAAGATTGCTTCTTGGCAGTACCATATCCTACCACAATCACTTCATCCAAAGCTGCCACATCATCTTTCATAACCACATTAATGGTCGTCTGACCTGCTACCTTTATTTCCTGATCTGACATTCCAACATATGAGAATGATAAAATGTCTTTTGCGGTGGCCTGAATGCTATATTTTCCATTTACATCTGTAATAGTGCCATTAGTAGTTCCTTTTACGACAACACTTACTCCTGGTAGCGGTTCTCCTATACCATCAGTAACAGTTCCTTTCACTAAACTCTGTGCATGACTACTGATAGCACATGCAAATAGCGCGCAGATTGAAAACATAAATATTTTCAATATACGAGAGTTCTTCTTGATTTTTGAGTTAAACTCTGTCATAGAATTAATTTTTAGATTATTAATATAGATTGGTTAACATATCCATTATTGTTTATAGCTGTTCCAATACTTTCCAGCATTGGTATAACCCTCTTGGTACATGGAAACATCCTTTCCATTTTCCTCCTTTGAGTGGTAGTAGCACTTCACCTCTCCGATTTAAGTATCCATACCATTCGGGATGCTCTTTATCTTTAAAATGGGTCCATGTATAATCGTGTACTTTTTCAAACCATTCCAGACATTGGTTATCTCCGGTCAATTGATAACTCTTCAGAAGAGATATGAGTGTTTCAATATGCACCCACCAGAGTTTCTGGTCCCATTCCAGTTGTTGGGGAGGACAACCGTTACGATCCATAAAATAGTAGATACCTCCATATTCTTTATCCCAACCATATTCAAGCATTGTAAGAGTGATATTCTTAGCCTTTTCGATTAATTCCGGACGGTTTAGGCGTTTCCCTAAATCCATTATAAACCACATGGCTTCAATCGCATGGCCAGGGGTAATCTGCCGTCCTTCAAAGCAATCTATCAGATTACCATTCACATCTACATTCTCAACAATGATACCACCAAGTTCGGGACGATAGAAGACAGACATAACTTCATGAATACAAGTATCCATCGCTTGTTCCAAATAGTCCTTGCCTAAAATATGCTCAATTTCCATAGCAAGATTGCATAGTATCATCGGCAGGGCAAAATTTTTTAGATTACGAGTGCCCGGATGAAGTTTATTCCATTTACCTTTCGGATTATCTACTTTGGAAAGGATAATATCGAAGGTTTTCTTGGCAATGTCAGCATATTCCTGATTACCGGTTGCAAGGCTTAATTGCCCGAAAGCCATGGCAGCGAATGTATATGAAAAGATATTGTATGGTTCTACCAATGGTCTACCCAAACGGTCAAGGGAAAAATACCAGTTATAGTCTCCATCATGTCCATATTTTTTTAAAAACTCACCACCTTGAACGGCACAATCCAGCCATTCCTTACGTTTTTCCACTTTATTGTAAAGCATAGAGAACATCCACACTTCGCGGCCTTGCAGCCAGATAAATTTATCTGTATCGAAAACTCTTCCTTCACGATCCAAACAGGTGAAGTAGCCTCCATATTCATGATCTTGTGAGTTTTCAAGCCAGAAAGGAAGAACATTATCCAAGAGTTCATCCTTGTATTGATTTGCCAGTTTCTTAAAATCCATACATCTTTTATTATTAAGTTATTAAGGTCTTTTTGTTTTACTATTCCGAACGGGTCCAATATCTTTCAATCTCTTCCAGCGACTTCCCGGTAGTCTCCGGCACGAGTTTCCAGACAATCAGCATATACGGCACGCACATGAGGGCGAACAGGAAGAATGTTCCGGCGGGGGTAAGGTTCTGGAGCATCCAGGGGGTTAACTGTCCGATCAGGTACGTTCCGATCCACAGAGCGAATCCTGCTATCGACATGGCCAGTCCGCGAACCTTGGTGGGATACATCTCCGAGAGAAGTACGAACACCACGGCACAGATGGATACGGCACAGCAGAATACATAGAACAGGAAGAAAATGAGCAGGAAGAGGCTGGATACTCCCAGGGAATCTCCGAAAAGGAAGTACAGGCCGATGAGAATCAGAGAAACAACCATACCCGAAACTCCATAATAAACCAGCTTCTTGCGGCCCACCTTATCGATGATGACAAGAGCCAGAACCGTGGTCAAAGTATTGACTAGTCCTACCAGAACTTGGTAAAAAAGAGAATCTCCTCCTGAAAGTCCTGCGTTTTCAAAGATAGAAGGGCCATAATAAAGTACTGCGTTCACACCCATAAACTGTCCTAAAATCGCAATACACACACCGATAATAACAGCTTTGAAAATTCCAGGCTTCATCAATAAAGACCATTCCGATTTTGTTTCAGAGGTCAGCACAGATTTCGTTTCATTTAATTGACTTTTCGCTTCTGTAATTGAATTATATATTTTCTCTAATATATTTACAGCTTTCAATTCCTTTCCACGTACGATTAACCAGCGGGGACTTTCCGGAATAAAAAATATGATTATGAAGAATAAGATTGCCGGCAATGTTTCCATACCCAACATACCTCTCCATACTTCAGTTATAAATATTTTATTCAACCAATCCACACTTAATTGCGTACCACTCTCCGCCCATGCCAATAATTGATAGTTAACTAAATAAGCTCCCAAAAAACCAACTGTTACAGCCAACTGATACAATGACACCAAACGTCCTCTATACTGCGCTACAGCTAGTTCTGATATATAAAGAGGAGAAACAATGGACACAACCCCTATTCCTACTCCACCTATAATCCGATAAACTACCAATTGGGCAAAATCGGCTGATAGAGCACATCCTAGAGCTGATGTGGAAAACAACACAGCTGATATAACCATCGTAAGTTTTCTTCCTAACTTATCGCTTAAGATTCCAGCAAAAAGAACACCTACGATAGAGCCTACTAAAGCACATCCTACATACCATCCCTGTTGTAGTGCATCTAATTGAAAAAGTTGAGTCACTTGGGCAATTGTTCCCGATATAACCGCAGTATCATATCCGAACAAGAAGCTCCCAATGCTGCCACAACAGATAGGAATATAAGATAACTAAAATTGATTGTAGACTTCATAACATTTATTTTATTTCAAAATATTCTTTATATCTGTCATATAAATGACCAGCTTGCAGATAGGCTGATTGCGGACTCATAAAATGAGAAAATTCAAAAGTAATAGCCTTATCATATCCGGCACGTTTGGCTGCTTCCAACTTCATCCGAAGTTTATCAAACTTAATGGGTAGAAAACGAATTGGCATATCACGGTCAAAAGATTCGGCATTTGTCCAACATTGCATACCATACTTATCTGCTAATTTTTTATTGACAGAAAAGAACGCATCCAATTCGTCATAATCAATGTGCCCATCTTGAAATGCACATGCATCTACCACATCATGAATTCCATCAAAAATTTCATCCCATTCTTTTTCGTGTTGTTGTACAGAAACGGCATCTTCTCTCGTCATTTTTGTCGTTCCCATGATTGCTTTTTTGCCATCAATCCAAGGAGATATAAAAGTAGGCAATCCATTAGATATATCCTTACATTGTTTTCCTAATGCATGAAAAGCACCAATCGCCCCTTTCGTTGCCCGGCTTATTTCACCACTGATATACCATCCTCCAAAACTTTTATACTTGGAACCATAATTTTCCCAAACTTCATCAATTACATATTTGTTATCTTCCACTTCCCAGGTCATATCCCCTGTGTCCCAGTATTTACCCGAATCGTATAGTCCAAAATAGAATTTCATTCCATACTTTTCAGCTAAACGTAAAAACATATCCACCAAGTCAACGGAAGGCATATAACAACCTTTCTTCAATAAATAAGGAGAAGGAAAAGTGACAAACTTACGATAACCAGAACGGATCATTATTACTGTATCAATTCCTATATTTTTCATGTGCTGAAAATCCAAGTCCCATTCTTTCTCACCCCAGTTCTGATGTGGAATATCATGTGATATTTCATCCAAAAAAGTTCCGGTAATTTTTAAGCCATTGTTTTTAGGAACAATGAGTTTACTTTCCAAACCATCAGTTGCCACTACTGTACTGGCACTAGCTTTTGAAGTACAAGATTCAAACAAAGTTGGTACAGTCAAGGCTGACGCGCCAGCCAATGTGGCTTTTTTTAGAAAGCCTCTTCGATCTAATGTTTTCATATTAGTTTAATTAAAACAGCAGTTAACACTTATATTATTATTACCTATTGAATATATTGCCCTATAATATCTACTTTTTTATTATTGAAAGGATCTAATATCTGATCAATCAAAATTGCCATTTCACTTCTCAAAATATTTCGATTCATATCAAAATCTTTCAAATCAAATTTATCCCAGATCTCTTCTACCCTACCCTCTTTCATCTCAATACCTTCTTTTTCTGCAATCTCTCCTACTAGCTCTGTAGCTTCTGAATTGATATGGTATTATTACCTTCGAATACTTGCTTATTGACAAAAGGATAAACATCACCCAATCCTTTCAACTCATTTGCCAATAATAATGTATCCGCTCTGAACCACATTTGATTTGACCAGTCAACACTTTTACCTATACCTTTTAATATACCTGTAGAGCCGATACGTTGTAGTGACTTAAACATTGGGTGATCTAACTCAACATCTAAATAAGGCAATAAATATCCTTTTCCATCCAAAATCGCATTTTGTACTTCCCGAACAGATACTTCTCTTATATTTTTACCTTCTTTCACCGCAAGAGCTGCTAATGCTCCCGCTGCCTGCCCGATCTGCATAACCATCGGCTGCAAACGAGTGGTACCATTAATTATATTAGAAACAGATATTGATTTTTCAGCAACAATCAATCCTTCAACATCTTTCGGAATCAAAGTTCCTAAAGGTAAACCGTATGACGGTATCGGATGAAAATAAAGATTAGGCAACTCTTCATATCCATGATAACGCGTATGATGATGGTCCACAGGATAATTCCCCACGGCAATACAAGTACGATAAAGAGGTTGAGACTGCCTGAACGGTTCACAAGCATGATTTAAATCAAAACGTACTAGCCCATGGATTCTCCTAGACTCTCTATGGTAAGGAATAAATGGTAATTTGTCGGCTGTAGGATATTCATCATCAGCTAAGCCCAATGTATTAAAACCTAATTCATGTTGCAGAAAATAAACGAAACACATCGTATAATGTTTTGCATATTTCAAGGCTTCTTCACGTTCCTCACGGGTCATTTCAATCAAGTTTACATAATAATCATTGCCTTCTATCGGCCAATTAATCATGTATTTATTATTAGGAAGTTTTCCATAAGTTATCATCATGTCTTTAGACCATACACGATCCGGTTCTTTAGGCATGATACAAACATGACTGGCACAAGCACAAGCAAATTCATCTTTATTATATCCTTCAGGACAAGGAATAGTCACATCTTTACCATAATCTTTCAAGATTGCTACGTATGTAATATCCTGAACTATATTATTTTTCTCTTCCGGAGCAATATCTTCTTTAGTATCATGACGGCTTTCCATACCGACATCATATTTCACCCCGCACATTTTTGCTATATCCCCCAATTCAGTACCATCAATCAATATTTTAGCATGTATTTTTTTAATTGTATTATCTTTCATCTGAATTTGAGCAATCCAAGCATCATTCTCTCTTTCCAGCTTTACCAAAGTAGCATTATGCCATACTTTTAAATTTTTCTCCGCGTCAACCATTTCATGGAAAATTTTATTTCCGACTGAAGGTTCAAACAACACTGCACTCACCCAACCGGTTTTTAGAGAATCAAGCCCTCCATAATAATCTGCCAAATGTCCGCGAAACTCACCAAACAAGCCTGCCGGTAAATCATAGTTTCCGTCAACAGCACTTACACCTGCAGATGTAAGCATTCCACCCAGCCATTCTGTTTCTTCTACTATCAATGTTGCAGCCCCCATTCGAGCAGACTGAATACCAGCAGTCACTCCACTAGCGCCTCCACCAATAATTAGCACATCAACAGAATCATCTGAATGAGAGCATGCCGTAAAACACAAAGCAAATAATAAACACAGACCTAAAAAATAGTTTCTCATACTAAATTCATTTAAGGATATAGAGTTTTATTAATAATATCACGGCACAAATATAGCTATATTTATTAAATAAACAATAGATAATAAATATTTTATTAATAAATCGTTATTCCTCGCATTATTAATTAATAGAGGGGGAATCACGGCACAAATATAGCTATATTTATTAAATAAACAATAGATAATAAATATTTTATTAATAAATCGTTATTCCTCGCATTATTAATTAATAGAGGGGGAATTACCTCACAAATCGTCTTATTTCA